>JBDSMW010000037.1:0-26180 GCA_039915665.1 Nocardioidaceae bacterium | reverse complement strand
CGGCGCGATGGTGGCCGCGCTCGGCGCCGAGATGGTCGCCCGCGGACGGCGGCCCTCGCCGCTCGACCTGCCCGCCGACTCGTCGCTCCCCGTGACCTCGGTCCTGGCCTGACCCGCCGGCCGTTTAAACGGTCAGCCGGGTCAGGAGTGGGCGGCGAAGCGGAACGGCGACTCGTCGGCGCTGCCGGGGGCTTCGTCGACCTTCTGGAGCGACCCGTCGAGGCCGAGCCGGACGAGGTACCACTGGTCGCCGTCGTGCAAGGAGGCGAGCACGTGCGCCTCGTCCTCCCAGGCCGCGTCGGAGACGTAGGTCACGCCGTCGCCCTGCCGATCGAAGGAGGCGACGCGCCGGGCGGTGGCCGAGTCGAGCAGCCCGACGGTCGCGGAGCCGAGCCCGTCGATGCCCGAGGGGTAGCCGACGAAGTGCGCGCCGTCGGCGCTGAACGACTCGATGGTCCAGTCGCAGGTCTTCGGCTCCCGGTCGCCGCCGGTGTTGGTGGCGACCTTCCAGCAGGAGGTGCCGTCGTGGCTGTCGTAGGACACTTGCGCCCCGAGCCGGCCGAGAGCCTGGTCGGTCGCCCGCACGCCCAGCACACCGTGGATCTCCGTGAGGGCCTTCAAGTCGGTGACGTAGTACTTCCGGTCCTGCGCATTGTCGTTGACGACGACCGACCCGGGAGAGACGAACCCGACCGGGAAGCCGGAGCTCCCGGCGGGCAGGTCGATCGACTGCGGCAGGTCCGAGTGCCCGTTGGTGGTGTCGAGGAAGAGCTTCCCGTCCTCGACCCACGACACCTCGACGCCGTCCTGGCTGGTGACGATCCGGTCGCCGCCCGGCTTCGAGCTGGTCACCTGACCTGACGCGTCGATGTGGACGACGTACGGCTGGCCCTGCCGCTTGCGCTGCACGGCCAGCCAACCGCCGCGGTACGGCGCGATGCTCTCGTACGTCGCGGGAAGGTCGACGGGATCGGCCCCGGGGGCCACGACGGTCCTGCCGCGCAGGTAGGTGATCTGCGCCGGGACCCCGGTGTGTGCGCCCTGAACGGTCAGCGGCGTGACGCCCTCGGGCTGCGGAGTCGTCGGGGAGGGGGTCGGGGTGGGGGTCGGCGTCCGCGACACGGCAGTGCTCGGTGTCGAGGTGGCCGGTGCGACCGGCCGCTCGGATCCAGGGGCGCCGCGCACGCCGAGCGCGACCGGCACGGCGACCGCCACGACGGCCAGGGCCGCCACGCCGGCGACCACCCGGCGGCGCGTCTGGATCCCGCGGGCGCTGCGCTGCACGTCGGCCAGGTCGACCGGCGCTCCGTGCACGTCGCCGGCCCGGTCGTGCAGGCTGCGCGACAGCCGGTCCTCGTCGTGGGTGCTCATCGGTCCTCCTCAGCGGTGTCCCGGCCGAGCCCGGGGTGGTCGTGGACGCGCGACCGCATCGCGGCGATCGCGCGGCTCGCTTGGGACTTGACGGTGCCGACGGAGATGCCGAGCACGTCGGCGGTCTCCGCCTCGGACAGGTCCTCGTAGTAGCGCAGCACGATCACGGCGCGCTGCTTGCGCGGCAGGGTCTGCACGAACGCCCACAGGGCCGCGCTCTCACCGGTGTCGGGCCGGTCGACGGCGTGCGTCTCGGGCACGTCGCCGGACACGATCTCGCGACGCTTGAACGGCCGGCGCCACAGCGAGCTGTGCTCGTTGACCAGGATCCGGCGGACGTAGCCGTCGACCAGCTCGCGCCGCTGCACCCGCTCCCAGGAGAGGTACAGCTTGGCGAACGACGTCTGCACCAGGTCCTCGGCTGTGTGCCGGTCCCCGGTCAGCAGGTACGCCGTGCGCAGGAGGCTGGGCTGACGGGCCTGCATGTACGCCGCGAAGTCCGCGTCGCGGTCCTGCGTCACCATCACCGCACCCATCCCCGTCCCGACCACGACCTGCACCGTCCTCACCATCCTCTCGGCTTGTCTGCCACCAAGACGCGGAACCGACCCGGCGGGTTGCATCCCGCGGCCGGAATCTCCGACCGGCCACAATGGCCGGGTGCTGAACCTCGTGGCGTCCCTGGTCCTGCTCGGCGTCGGTGCCGCGCTGCTGACCGCCGGGGCCGAGGGCTTCGCCGAGAACGTCACCGCGGCCTCGTCCCGGCTCGGCGTCTCGGTGCTGGCCCTCGCGCTGCTGCTGGCCGGGGCCGAGCCCGAGGAGGCGGTGACCGCGATGCTCGCGTCCGGGCAGGGGCACCCGGCGCTCGCGGCGGGCGACGCCGTCGGCGCCAACCTGGTGATCCTCACACTGACCCTGGGGCTGGCCGCGCTGGTCACCCGGCTCCCGGTCACCCGCCGGAGCCTGGAGTACGGCGTCGCGGCCGCCGTCCTCGGCCTGGTCGCCTGGCTGCTGCTGCTCAACGGGGTGCTCGGCCGGTTCGAGGGCGCCCTGCTCGTCCTGCTGTACGTCGCCGGGGTGGTCTGGGTCTGGCGACGCGAGAGGACCCCGCCCCTCATCGGTGAGATGGCCGAGCTGGAGGAGAAGGGCGAGCTCACCCGGACCGGTGAGCGCACCGACCCTGCCGACGACGAGGGCACCGGCAAGGCCCTGCTGATGGTGCTGCTCGGGCTGCTCGGCATGGTCGTCGGCGGTTTCCTCGCGGTCCGCGGGGCCGAGCTGCTGGTCGACGTGTTCGACGTGGGGGAGTCGGTCATCGGGCTCACCGTCCTGGCCCTGGCCACCAGCGCCGAGATGGTGGCGCTCGTGTGGGCGGCCCGCCGGCGCGGGCTCACCGACGTCGTCGTCGCGGGCACGGTCGGGGCGGTCGCCTACAACGCCACGGTCACCCTCGGTCTCGCCAGCCTGGTCAGCCCGCTGGCCCTCGGCCGGCACAACGTGATCCTCACCGTGGCCGGCGCGACCGCCGCCCTCCCGCTGGTGCTGCTGGTCGGGGTACGCGCGGGCTACCTGCCCAAGTGGGTCGGCGCGTTGCTCGTCGCGGCCTACGTCGGCTCGGTCGGCCTTCTGCTGGCCCGCTAGCCTGCGAGGACACAGTCGGACAGCAGGAGGATGCATGCAGCAGGTGCGCGGAGTGGTCGCCAAAGCCAAGGGCGAGCCGGTCTCGATCGAGACCATCAATGTTCCCGACCCCGGACCGGGCGAGGCGGTCGTCGCGATCCAGGCGTGCGGGGTCTGCCACACCGACCTGCACTACCGCGAGGGCGGCATCAACGACGACTTCCCCTTCCTGCTCGGCCACGAGGCCGCCGGGGTCGTGGAGTCCGTGGGAGCCGGCGTCGACAACGTGGCCCCGGGCGACTTCGTGGTGCTCAACTGGCGGGCCGTCTGCGGCACCTGCCGGGCCTGCACGCGCGGTGAGCCGTGGTACTGCTTCAGCACCTTCAACGCCACCCAGAAGATGACGCTCGAGGACGGCACCGAGCTGTCCCCGGCACTGGGCATCGGTGCCTTCTCCGACAAGACGCTCGTGCACTCCGGGCAGTGCACCAAGGTCGACCCGTCCGCCCGGCCTGCGGCCGTCGGCCTCCTGGGCTGCGGCGTGATGGCCGGCCTCGGTGCGGCGATCAACACCGGCAACGTCGGGCGCGGCAGCAGCGTCGCGGTCATCGGTTGCGGCGGGGTCGGCTCGGCCGCGGTCGCCGGGGCCAGGCTGGCCGGCGCCCGCACGATCATCGCCGTCGACATCGACCCGCGGAAGCTCGAGTGGGCCACCAGCATGGGCGCCACCCACACCGTCAACAGCTTGGAGCAGGACGCCGTCGAGGCGATCCAGGCCCTGACCGGCGGGCACGGCGCCGACGTGGTGATCGACGCGGTCGGTCGTCCCGAGACCTGGAAGCAGGCCTTCTACGCGCGGGACCTCGCGGGCACGGTCGTGCTGGTGGGCGTGCCGACCCCGGACATGGCGCTGCCCGACATCCCGCTCATCGACGTGTTCGGCCGCGGCGGCGCCCTCAAGTCCAGCTGGTACGGCGACTGCCTGCCCTCGCGCGACTTCCCGATGCTGACCGACCTCTACCTGCAGGGCCGCCTCGACCTCGACGCGTTCGTGTCCGAGGAGATCGCCCTGGAGGACGTGGAGGCCGCGTTCGACAAGATGCACGCGGGCGACGTGCTCCGGTCGGTCGTGGTGCTCTGATGACGGCCCGCATCGACCGGGGGGTGCTCCACGGCACGTTCAGCCTCGACGGCGAGAGCTTCGACGTGGACAACAACGTCTGGGTGGTCGGCGACGACACGGAGTGCGTCGTCATCGACGCCCCGCACGACGTCGACGGGATCATGGCGGTGGTCGGCGACCGCACCGTCAAGGCGATCCTCTGCACGCACGCTCACGACGACCACGTCCGCGTCGCCCCCGCGCTGCGCGAGCGCGTGACCGCGCCGATCCTGCTGCACCCGGAAGACAAGCCGTTGTGGGAGCTCACCCACACCGACGAGCTCTGGGACGTCGACCTGTCCGACGGCCAGGAGATCACGGTCGCCGGGACGACCTTGACGGTGATCCACACGCCGGGCCACTCCCCGGGGGGCGTCTGCTTCTACGCCGCCGACCTCGGCTGCGTGTTCACCGGCGACAGCCTGTTCCAGGGCGGCCCGGGCGCGACGGGCCGGTCCTACAGCGACCGGGACGTGCTCGTCGCGTCGCTGCAGGCCCGCGTGCTCACGCTCCCCGCCGACACCGTCGTGCACACCGGCCACGGCGACGACACCACCGTCGCGGCGGAGCACGAGAACGTGACCTGACATGCATCACTCGCACGCCCGGCGCCGTGTCAGCGACCCGGCTTCCGGGTAGAAAACCTCTGTGACCTCCACCTACCGCCTCCAGCTCCACGCCGGCTTCACGTTCGGTGACGCCGAGGCCGTGGTGCCCTACCTCGCCGACCTCGGGGTCAGCCACCTCTACCTCTCCCCGGTGCTGCAGGCGGTGCCCGGCTCGATGCACGGCTACGACGTCGTCGACCACACCCGGATCAGCCGCGAGCTCGGCGGCGAGGCCGGGCTGGTCCGGCTGGCCGACGTGGCCCGCCAGCACGGCCTCGGCCTGGTCGTCGACGTGGTGCCCAACCACATGGCGCTGGTGGCCCCCGAGAGCTCGAACGCACCGCTGTGGGACGTGCTGGCCCACGGCCGGGACGCTGCCCACGCGCACTGGTTCGACGTCGACTGGGACGCCCTCGACGGCCGGATCGGTCTCCCCGTCCTCTGGGAGCCGCTGGCCGGCGTGCTGGCCCAGGGCGACCTGCGGCTCGGTGAGGAGAACGGCGGCCAGGTGCTGCGCTACCACGACCACGTGTTCCCGGTCGCCGACGGCACCTGGGACGGACACGGCGCGGCCGACGTCGCCACGGTGCTCTCCGCGCAGCACTACGTCCTGGCCGGCTGGCGCGAGCGCGACGAGGTGCTGAACTACCGCCGGTTCTTCGACGTCGACAGCCTGATCGCGGTGCGCGTCGAGCTCGAGGACGTCTTCGAGGCCACCCACCGGGTGCTGCTCGACCTCAACGAGCGCGGCATCGTCGAGGGCTACCGCATCGACCACCCCGACGGGCTGGCCGACCCGGCCGGCTACGTCGCCCGGCTGCGCGCCGCGCTCCGGCCCGGCACCGCCGTGTGGGTCGAGAAGATCCTCGAGGGCGACGAGACGCTGCCCGACTGGGCCTGTGAGGGCACGACGGGGTACGACGCGGCCAAGGTCGTGTCCTACGCCCTCGTCGACCCGGCGATCGCCCCGGCCCTGCAGCACGCCTGGGAGGAGACCGGCGGCGAGCCGGCCCTGGAGCAGGTGATCCTCGACTCCAAGCGCCAGGTGGTCGCCGACGTCCTGGTGCCCGAGCGGCGCCGGCTGGCCCGCCGGGCGTGCGAGGCGCTGCCCGGCGCCGACGCGGCCCGCGTGGAGGAGGCGGTGGTCGAGCTGTTGGTGGCCTGCGAGGTCTACCGCGCCTACATCGGCCCCGGCGACGAGGTCGACGACGTCGCCAGCGGGCGCCTCGAGGAGGCCGGTCACCGCGCCGGATCCGCGCGACCGGACCTGAAGCCCGAGATCGAGCAGCTCGTCGGGCTCGCCACCGGCCGTCGCGAGGGGGCCGAGCCCTCGGAGGCCGGCCGGGACTTCGCCGTACGCCTGCAGCAGACGTGGGGACCGGTGATGGCCAAGGGCATCGAGGACACCGCGTTCTACCGCTGGCACAGGCAGGTCGGTCTCAACGAGGTCGGCGGCGACCCGGACCTGCTCGACGAGGCCTCGCCCCAGCTGATGCACCGGTGGGCGGTGCACCAGCAGCAGAGCTGGCCGATGGGCATGACGTCGCTGTCCACCCACGACACCAAGCGCAGCGAGGACGTGCGGGCCCGGCTCGGCGCAGTGTCCGGCGACGCGGAGTCCTGGCAGCGGTGCGCCGACGAGTTCGCGGCGGCCGCCGAGGCCCGCGACGTCGACCGGCCGACGGCCCACCTGGTCTGGCAGACCCTCGTCGGCATCGGGGAGGTGTCCCAAGACCGGCTCCGGGGCTACCTCACCAAGGCGATGCGCGAGTCCAAGGAACGCACCTCGTGGCTCGAGCCCGACCCGGAGTACGAAGCCCGCGTCCTAAGCCTCGCGAGCGACTCGCTCGGGTCCGGCCACCTCGCGGCGCTCGTGCGCACCGCCGTGGACCACAACGGTGAGGCCGTCCGGGCTCTGGTGCTCGGCCAGAAGCTGCTCCAGCTGACCCTGCCCGGCGTCCCGGACACCTACCAGGGCTGCGAGCTGGTGGACCTCTCGATGGTCGATCCGGACAACCGTCGCCCGGTGGACTACGACGACCGTCGCGCGCGGCTGGCCCGCCTCGGCGAGGGTGCCGCGCCCCGTGACCTCGACGACGAGAAGCTGCTGGTCACGCACCGGGCGCTGACGCTGCGCCGCGACCTGCGGGAGAGCTTCGCCGACACCGGCGACTACCAGCCCCTCGTCGGCACGTCCCGGCACCTGGTCGGCTTCGTCCGCGGCGGCGAGGTCGCCGTGCTGGTCACCCGGGCGGTCCGTCGGCTCGAGGTCGTCGGCGGCTGGGGCGACGCAACGTTCGCGCTGCCCGAGGGGCTCTGGCGCGACGAGCTGACCGGTGCCCTGCACGGCGGCGCGGAGAGCCGCTGCGCCGACGTCCTCTCCGACTACCCGGTCGCCTTGCTGCGCCGGGTGCACATGCGATGACCGGCGTCACGATCCGGCCCGGCCTGTGGGCGCCGCGCGCGACGTCCGTCGACCTGGTCACGCCCGCCGGTCGGCACCCGCTGACCGGGACCGACGACGGCTGGTGGCGCGGAGGTCCCGACCTCGGTGGCGGCGACCGCTACGCGTTCTCCCTTGACGGCGGCGACCCGCGTCCCGACCCGCGCGGCCTCCGGCTCCCCGACGGCCCGCACGGCGCGTCCGCCGTGTTCGACGTGGCCGGACTGGCCTGGACCGACGGCGCCTGGACCGGCCGCGAGCTCGCCGGGTCCGTGGTCTACGAGACGCACGTCGGCACCTTCACCCCCGAGGGCACCCTCGACGCCGCCGTCGAGCGGCTGACCTACCTCGTCGACCTGGGCGTCGACGTAGTCGAGCTGTTGCCCCTCGCGACCTTCCCGGGCCGACACAACTGGGGCTACGACGGCGTCGCGCCGTACTCCGTGCACGAGGCGTACGGCGGTCCCGCTGCCCTGCACCGCTTCGTCGACGCCGCGCACGCACACGGGCTGGCGGTCTGCCTCGACGTGGTCTACAACCACCTCGGGCCGGACGGGAACTACCTGGGGGAGATCGGGCCCTACTTCGACGGCGCCTACGTCACCCCGTGGGGGCAGGCGGTCAACCTCGACGGTCCCGACAGCCACGAGGTACGTCGCTGGGTGCTCGACAACGCGACCCAGTGGTTGCGCGACTTCCACCTCGACGGGCTGCGGCTCGACGCCGTGCACGAGCTGCACGACGAGACCGCGCTGCACGTGCTGGAGGAGATGTCCCGCGAGGTCGACGCCCTCGCCGTGGAGACCGGCCGCACCCTGTGGCTGGTGGCCGAGTCGGACCGCAACGACCCGCGCACGGTGACCCCGCGCGGTGACGGTGACGCGGTCGGCGGTCTCGGGCTGCACGGCCAGTGGGCCGACGACGTGCACCACGCGCTGCACGTCGCACTGACCGGCGAGACGCAGGGCTACTACGCGGACTTCGCCGACCCCGGGGCCCTGGCCAAGGTGCTCCGCACGCCGTTCTTCCACGACGGCACCTTCTCGACGTTCCGGGGCCGGCCGCACGGTCGCCCGGTCGACGCCGCCACCGTGCCGGGCTCGCGGTTCGTCGCCTCGCTGCAGACCCACGACCAGATCGGCAACCGGGCGCAGGGAGACCGGCTCTCGGCCACCGTCGACCCCGGCCTGCTCGCGTGCGGGGCGGCGATCCTGCTGACCTCGCCGTGGACGCCGATGCTGTTCATGGGGGAGGAGTGGGGCGCCTCGACCCCGTGGCTGTTCTTCACCGACCACACCGACCCGGGCGTCGCCGCCGCGACCGCCGCCGGCCGCAAGGCGGAGTTCGGCTCGCACGGCTGGTCCGCCGACCAGGTGCCGGATCCCCAGGACCCCTGGACGTTCACCCGGTCCAAGCTGGACTGGTCCGAGGTCTCCGCCGAGCCGCACGCTCGGCTGCTGGCGTTCTACCGTGACCTCATCGCCCTGCGCCGGGCCCGCCCAGACCTGCGCGACGCGCGGCTCGACCGGGTCGACGTCAGCTGGTCCGGCCGGCGGCTGCGGAGCACCCGCTCCGGGTGCGTGCTGCTGGCCAACCTCTCCGAGGAGGTCTGGACCTGTCGCGACGTGCCGGGCGAGGTGCTCGTGAGCTGGGATCCCGACCTGGTGGTCCGGTCCGGATCGGTCGACGTACCCCCGCGGAGTGCCGTCGTCCTCGGCTGACCGTCCTGGCCTGGCCCGCGGCCGCCTCCCGTGGCAGGGTGCTGCTTGCACACCCCAATCTCCTCGGAAGGTCGTCCGCATGTCCTCGTCCTCCTCTCCCCGCCGCGGCCGTCGCTCGCTGAGCGCCCTCATCGCCGTCGCGGTCCTCGCCGTCGTCGCCGTGCTCGGCTTCCAGACGTCCGCCGTCTCCCGCTCGTTCCACGCCGTGCCCGCGCCGCCGGCGAACCCGACCAACAGCAACCAGATCCAGAACATCGACCAGGTGCGCACCGCGATCAAGGCCTACTACGGCGACAGCGGTCCGACGAGCACCTTCGACCCGGTCGACGGCAAGACGGCGCTGCACTTCGCGACGCCGACCAGCGCCTACGCCAAGGAGGTCGGGCGGCTGGAGAAGTCCGCGGCCGGCTACCTGAAGAAGGCGCACGGCTCGGACAAGGCGATCCTGCTCGACGTCGACGACACGTCGCTGAACACCTACAACTACGAGATCTACAGCAACTTCGCCTACAACCCGACCACGAACGCCGCGTTCGTGAACAGCGCCGCCTTCCCGGCCGTGTTCGGGATGCCGAAGCTCGCGCAGGACGCCGAGGCCGCCGGATACGAGGTCTTCTTCCTGACCGGTCGTCCGGAGGGCCAGCGGGCCGGCACCGAGAAGAACCTGACCGACACCGGCTACCCGGTCACCACGGCCAAGGTCGGCGACAACGTGGACAACGTGTTCCTCAAGGACGTCGCCCACGCGTGGACGACCTGCGACACGACCGGCGACAAGGTCTGCTCGACCATCGAGGTGAAGTCCGAGACCCGGAAGTACATCGAGTCCCTCGGCTACGACATCAAGGCCAACTTCGGCGACCAGTACAGCGACCTCTCCGGCGGCTACGCCGACCGGACGTTCAAGCTCCCGAACCCGATGTACTACCTGCCCTGATCCACCTGCACCACCCGCCGACGGCGCTCACCCGGTCCGGGTGACCGCCGTCGTCCGGTTCACGCGCCGCAGCCCGCACGACTCGTAGGCACCCACGGCAGCCGGGTTCGAGGCCGGCGTGTGCACCCGCACCGCGCTCGCGCCTGCGCGGGCCAGGGCGGCCATCACCGCGAGGTTGACCCGGCCGCCGTAGCCCTGCCGCCGATGGTCCGCGTGCGTGCCGACCGGTTCCAGGATCGCGGTCCGGCCCGGCCCGGCGAACCAGCCCGTCGCCGCGGCCGCCGGTCGCCCGTCCGGCGTCCAGGTGACCAGGTCGAACCTCCGGTCGTACGTCGGCCCGCTCGCCATCTGCTCCCAGAGGGCCGCGGTGAACGTCGAGCCAGGGGAGAAGGCCGACCGCTGCACCGCCACGCGCGCCTCGACGTCCGCCGGTCCGTCGAGCTCCCGGGTGCCCGGGTCCTGGTCCGTGGCGTGCCCGGGTCCCAGGTCGGCGAGGAGCACGACCCACTCCAAGGGGTCCACGGTCCAGCCCTGCCCGAGGAGCACATCGCGGAGCAACGTGCCGTCGCTCGCGTCGACGCTCGTCAGCCCCGCTGACGTCGTCGCCATCGCGGCCGCGAGCTCCTCGGACGCGGCGTGCTCCGGGGAGACCGCGGGAAGGAGATCCTGGCCGTCGAGGAGGCCCGCCGCTACGGGCTCGCCGTCCTTCTCCCAGACCAGGACCGATCCCGCGACGCGCTCGTCGGGGAAGCGGAGGTGCCAGCCGAGGTCCCCCGAGTGCAGCTCGCCGAGTACGGCGCGCTGCTGGGCCCACCGGTCCAGGTGCGGGGCGAGCACAGCGGCGAGAGCGCGTCCGCCGCGGCGGGTCGTGAGGGTCATGAGGGTCACGTTAGGTCGGTCCTCACCCCGGGGCCACCGGGATTGCTCGCAGGTTGGCACACTGGAGCGATGGGTCCTCGCCGTGCACGCGTGGCCGCCGCGACGGTGGCCGTGCTCGGCCTGTCCGCGTGCTCCGGCCCGGCCGCTGACCGACCGCCCCTCGAGCTGCGTCCGGTGTCCGCCTCGGGGAGCTGGAACCTGGCCGGCAGCAGCGACACGACGGCGGCCCGACCGATGCCCGTCGAGAGCGGCTGGGGCCCCAGCGACGCCGAGATCGCCCGCGCCACCTCGCTGGTCGCCGGGCTGACGCTCCGCGAGCGCGCAGGCCAGGTCATCGTGGCGTCGTACTCAGGCACGGGTGCACCGGCCGAGATGGTCGACCGGCTGCACCTCGGCGGCGTCCTGCCGTTCAGCGGCAACGTGACCAGCGCGGCGCAGATCGCGGGCGTCAACCGGACGATCCAGCGGTCCGCGGCCCGGGCCGGGCGGCGGTGGACGGTGCTGATCGGTGTCGATCAGGAGGGCGGCCAGGTCGCCCGGGTGAGCGCCGGCGCGACGTCCTTCCCGACCTTCATGAGCACCGGTGCGGCCGGCGACCCGGACCTGACCCGCCAGGTGTACGCCGCCAGCGGCGGTGAGCTCGTCGGCCTGGGCTTCACCGTCGACTTCGCGCCGGACGCCGACGTCACCTCCGGGCCCTCGGACCCCGCGATCGGGGCCCGCAGCGCCGGCTCGTCCGCGGAGCGCGTCGCCGCTCAGGTGCTGGCGGCGTCGAAGGGCTTCGCCGCCGCCGGCGTCGTGCCCGTCATCAAGCACTTCCCCGGGCACGGCTCGGTGACCACTGACAGCCACCTCGGCCTGCCCGTGCAGCGCCGGTCGCGCGCGGCGCTCGACGACGTCGACCTGGTGCCGTTCCGCCGGGCCGTCGCGGCCGGCGCCTCCGCCGTCATGGTCGGCCACCTCGACGTCCGGGCGATCGACCCCAGGATGCCGTCGTCGCTGTCGCACGCGGTCGTCACCGGCCTGCTGCGCGACCGGATCGGGTTCCACGGCGTCGCGTTCACCGACTCGCTGCAGATGAAGGCCGTCACCGACCGATTCGGCGGCGCGGCCTCGGCCGTGCGCGCGCTCAACGCCGGGCAGGACGTGCTGCTGATGCCGCCCGACCCGCGGGCCGCTCGCGACGGCATCGTCGCTGCCGTCCGCGACGGCCGGCTCGACCAGGCCCGCCTCGACCAGGCCGCCATCCGGATGGTCGCCCTCCTCCTGCACCAGCGCGGCGAGACGCACCGATCGCGGCCCGCCGGGTCGAGCGGAGCCGTGTCGGCCCGGCTCTCGGCCGCGGCGATCACCTCGGTCTCCGGCGCCTGCTCCGGCCGGCTGGTCGGCGGTAGCGTCCGGGTCACCGGACCCTCCTCGGCGGTCACCCGGTTCCGCTCGGCTGCCGCGACCGCGGGACTCCGGATCGCGCCACCCCCGTCCAAGCCGGCCAAGCCGACGAAGACGACGAAGAGCAAGAAGAAGCAGCAGCCAAAGCCCCCGGTGCCCCCGACGACGGTCCGGCTGGTCGGCTACCCCAGCCCCTCGACCAGCGGCGACGTGGTCGTCGCGATGGACACGCCCTACGTCCTGGGCCGCAGCTCCGCCCGAGTGGCGAAGCTCGCCACCTTCGGGGAGACGCCCGGCGCCATGAGTGCCCTGGTGTCGGTGCTCCTCGGCCGCACGACGGCTCCGGGCCACCTCCCGGTGCCCGTCGCCGGGGTGACCCGCACCGGCTGCTGACCCGCGGTCCGTGCGGCGCCCGGGCGAGGGTGCCAACCCTTCGAGGGGCCGGGCGCGTTCAGTCAGGGAGAGGGGGGTCACGGTGGACGGCTACGCCCGCACGATCATCTACCGCGACAACATCTCCTGGTGGCGGCGCCGGCGCGACGTCTCCGTCGGTGAGCTGCCCGACGGGCCCGCACCGCACGACCTCGACGCGCGGGAGCGACGGCTGAAGGTCGCGACCGCCCTGGACCGGCTCACCCCGCATCAGAGGGCGGTGCTCGTGATGCGCTCGACGACCTCGCTGCCGCCGTACCCTCCGCCGACCTCGTCGAGGGCACCTGGGCCACCGCCGTACGTCGCAGACACTCGCATCGCCGCACCGGAGCTCGATCGGTGGCCTCGTTCACCGAGCAGTCCCTGTCGCGTACCGGGCGCTACGTGGCGTTCGCCTTCGCGAAGGGGCCTGGTCGCCGGGTCGCCCAGGGCTGGTTCTCCGAGGAGGTCGGCGCCGTCGACGCCGGCGTCGCCAACCCCGAGGTCGTCGCGGTGGAAGGGCTGCTGCGCCGTGGCCGGTTGGCTCCACGACACCCGGGTGGTCTACCGCTCTCGCAACGACGGCGAGCTGCGACTGCTGGTCTGGGACACCCGCACCGGGGACGTCAGCCGGCTGACGACGCTGCGCGACCTCGACGCGCGGTCGGTCGCCAACGTCGCCGTCGGTCAGTCCACGTCGTAGGTCAGCACCAGCTCGTAGCCGTCCTCGCTGGGGCCGGCGATCCGCAGCTCGGCCTCGCCCCGCAGGCTCTCGAGCCCGCCCGTGCCCATCCCCGGCACGACCTGGAGGTGCGCGCTGACCGAGCCGGCGTCCTGCGCACCGAGGTGCTCGAACACGCACGATCCCTCGTGGCCCCCGATCGAGCCGGTGAACTGCTCGAGGCCGAGGACCGGGGCGGCGTCGGCCTTGTAGGCGATCAGGTAGACCAGCGTGGAGGTGCCCTCCACCTCGCCGGTGTAGGTGTAGCCGACCTGGGCCTGGGTCAGCCCGCGCTTCGGGTAGTACATCTCCCCGGACGTCGTGCCCTCGCCCTCGTCGATGTCGACGTACGCCTTCTCGCTCCACGACGCGACGTCGAACCTGCAGGTTGCCTTCTTCGTGTAGGTCATGGCGCCACGCTACGGAGCGGCCACGGGCCGGGTCTTGCACAAACGCGACAGCCGGCTGGTCGTCGGACCCCACTACCCTCGCCCCATGACCGAGCCCCTCGGCACCCCTGACGCGATCCTGCGGCCCACCGAGGCCGGGCAGGCGATCAACGTGGAGCGCGTCCCTGCGGGCGAGGCGCTGGCGTCGTACGTCGACTACCACTGGTACGTCGGATGGCGGACCGCCGAGCCGCACCGGCAGCAGGTCGTGCCGCAGCCACGGGTGCACCTGGCGGCCGAGGACGGCCGCTTGCTGGTGCACGGCATCAGTCGCGAGCCGTTCTTCCGGACGCTGAGCGGCACCGGCCACACGATCGGTGCGGCGTTCCACCCCGGCGGGCTCCGGCCCTTCGTGGACCGCAGCGTCGGCAGCTTCTCGGACACGGTCGTGCCCGCCGGCGACCTGTTCGGCGTCGATGACCGCCCCGTCGCGGCCTACGTCCTGGGCGCGGTCACCTTGCCGGAGATGGTGGCCGCCCTGGAGGGCTACCTGCTGTCCCTCGCACCGCGGGTGGACCCCGTCGTGGACGTCGTGCGCGCGCTGGTCCTCGCGGCCGAGGTGGATCGCGGCATCACCCGCGCGGACCAGCTCGCGGAGCGGGGCTCGATGAGCCTGCGGTCGCTGCAGCGGCTGTTCACCGACTACGTCGGCGTCGGGCCGAAGTGGGTGATCGCGCGCTTCCGGATCCTCGACGTCGCCGCGGCCGCGCACGCCGCACAGGGGGACGGCGGCGTCGACTGGTCCGCGCTGGCCGTCGAGCTGGGCTTCGCCGACCAGGCCCACCTGACCCGGGCCTTCACGTCCGTGGTCGGCACGCCTCCCGCCACCTACTCCCGCGAGGCCTGAGAGCGCGCCGCGGACCGGCGTCAGAAGGGCCGGACGAGCAGGACGGTGCCCTTGCCGGCGACCCGGGTCATCACGATCGTGGCCTCCTGCTCGCCGTGCAGCGACAGCCGCTTGCGGAGCTCCTCGGGCACCACGTCGACGCCGCGCTTCTTGATCGTGAGGCGCCCGACGCCGCGGGCCCGCAGCGCTGCCTTGAGGGCCTTCTCCTTGTAGGGCAGCTCGTCGAGCACCTCATACGACCGGGCGAACGGCGTGCTGAACGCCTCGTCGCTCGTGACGTAGGCGATGTGCTCGTCGACCAGCCCGCCGTTGACACCGGCCGCGACGGCGGTCACCAGGCCGGCCCGGATGACGGCGCCGTCGGGCTCGTAGAGGCAGCGGCCGACCGCCCGGACCCCGGAGGAGCCCGGGTCGTCCTCGTCGGTGATCGAGGCCAGCCCCGTGCCCCGGATCACCGTGGCGCGCCGTCGCGCCGTCGCGAGCTGCGGGGACCACAGCGCGGCCTCCTTGACGTCGCCCTCGTCGGAGACCCACTCGGCCTCGGCGCCGTCGGGGACGAGTGTGTGCGGGATGCCGGGAGCGACCTTGACGACCGACGGTCGCTGCAGCAGCGCGCTCACGAAGTCCCAAGGCGGCGACCAGCCGTCGACGTCGAACACCCGTCCCCGCGCCGTACGACGGGCGGGGTCGGCGAAGACCACGCCGAAGCCCGAGACGTCGACGTCCTCGGCCGACGCGACCTGCACGGCACCGCCGAGCCCCAGCGCGTCGAGGTTGGCGCGCGCGACCTCCACCCGCAGCTCGTCACGGTCGATGCCCGCGACGGTCAGCCCGGCGCGCGCCAGGGCCACCAGGTCGCCGCCGACGCCGCACCCGAGGTCCAGCACCGACGCGGGGTTCACCATCGCCACGCGGGCCGCACGGTGCGTCGCGACGCGGGACCGGGTGGCCTGCTCGAGGCCCTCGGGCGTGAAGTACATCCGCGCCGCGTCCTCACCGAGCTTCGCCACGGCCCGCACCCGCAGGTCCACCTGGGTCAGCGCGGCGGCGGCGTGGGAGGGGTCCACGGCGCCGCCCTGACGGAGCGCGTTCGCGGTCCGCACCGGGTCACCGGCGTGGTCGACGTGCACCTGCGCGGCCCGGGCCAGCAGCGCCTGACCGGGCTCGGTGAGCAGCCAGCGGAAGGCGACGAGGTCCACGCGCGCCATCCTGTCAGGCGCTCGGGGGACGGCCGTCGGGGCGGCCTGGCACTCAGGGGAGACGAGTGCTAGTTTGACGTTGGCACTCTCACCCCGAGTGTGCCAGCGCAGGTGGACCGGACGACCCCCGCGACGGCGTCCGACGAAACCAGCACCCAGCAGTCTCCCGAACATCCCTCTCGAACTTCGAAAGTGGAGGTCGACATCGTGTCGGTCAACATCAAGCCTCTCGAGGACCGGATCGTCGTCAAGGCGCTCGAGGCCGAGCAGACCACTGCTTCCGGTCTGGTCATCCCGGACACCGCCAAGGAGAAGCCCCAGGAGGGCGAGGTCCTCGCGACCGGTCCCGGGCGCATCGACGACAACGGCAACCGCGTCCCGCTCGACGTCAACGTCGGCGACAAGGTCATCTACAGCAAGTACGGCGGCACCGAGGTGAAGTACTCCGGTGAGGAGTACCTCATCCTCTCGGCGCGCGACGTGCTCGCCGTCATCGGCTGAGCCACAGCAACCCGCTTCACCTGACACCGCCCCGGCGGCCTGATCCGTTCGGGCCATCGGGGCGTGTGTCTTTTCCCGACCAACGTGAACCATCAGGAAGGTGCATCTACAGATGCCGAAGATTCTGGAGTTCGACGAGGACGCACGTCGTTCCCTCGAGCGTGGCGTGGACGCCCTCGCCAACGCCGTCAAGGTGACGCTCGGCCCCAAGGGCCGCTACGTCGTCCTCGACAAGAAGTGGGGCGCCCCCACCATCACCAACGACGGCGTGACCGTGGCCCGCGAGATCGAGGTCGACGACCCGTTCGAGAACCTCGGTGTCCAGCTCTCCAAGGAGGTGGCCACCAAGACCAACGACGTCGCCGGTGACGGTACGACGACCGCGACCGTCCTGGCCCAGGCCATGGTCCACGAGGGCCTGCGCGCCGTGGCCGCCGGTGCCAACCCGATGAGCCTCAAGCGCGGCATGGACCTCGCTGTCGAGGCCGTCGGCAACGCGCTGCGCGACGCCGCCCGCGACGTGGACGACAAGGCCGACATGGCCGCCGTCGCCACCGTCTCCTCGCGCGACAAGGTCATCGGCGAGCTGCTCGCCGAGGCCTTCGACAAGGTGGGCAAGGACGGTGTCATCACCGTCGAGGAGTCCAACACCATGGGCACCGAGCTCGAGTTCACCGAGGGCATGCAGTTCGACAAGGGCTACATCTCGCCGTACTTCGTGTCTGACGCGGAGCGCATGGAGGCCGTCCTCGACGACCCCTACATCCTCATCCACCAGGGCAAGATCAGCGCGATCTCCGACCTGCTCCCGCTGCTCGAGAAGGTCATCGCCGCGGGCAAGCCGCTCTTCATCCTCGCCGAGGACGTCGACGGCGAGGCGCTGTCGACGCTGGTCGTGAACAAGATCCGCGGCACCTTCAACGCGGCCGCCGTCAAGGCCCCGGCCTTCGGCGACCGTCGCAAGGCGATGCTGCAGGACATCGCGGCGCTCACGGGCGCCCAGGTCATCTCCCCGGAGGTCGGCCTCAAGCTGGACCAGGTCGGCCTCGAGGTGCTCGGTCAGGCCCGTCGCGTGACGATCACCAAGGACAACACCACGATCGTCGAGGGTGGCGGTGACAAGGCCGAGGTCGAGGGTCGCGTCAACCAGATCAAGGCGGAGATCGAGAACACCGACTCCGACTGGGACCGCGAGAAGCTCCAGGAGCGCCTCGCGAAGCTGGCCGGCGGCGTCTGCGTCGTCAAGGTCGGCGCGGCCACCGAGGTCGAGCTCAAGGAGAAGAAGCACCGCATCGAGGACGCCGTCTCCGCGACGCGCGCCGCGATCGAGGAGGGCATCATCGCCGGTGGCGGTTCCGCTCTCGTCCACGCGGTGAGCGTGCTCGATGGTGGCCTCGGCCTGACCGGTGACGAGGCGACCGGTGTCCGCATCGTCGCCAAGGCCGCCGACCAGCCGCTGCGCTGGATCGCCGAGAACGGTGGCGTCAACGGCTACGTCGTCGTCGCCAAGGTCCGCGAGGGCAAGGTCGGTGAGGGCTACAACGCCGCAACCGGCGAGTACGGCGACCTCGTCGCCCAGGGTGTTCTCGACCCGGTCAAGGTGACCCGTTCCGCGCTGGTCAACGCCTCGTCCATCGCGGGCATGCTGCTCACGACCGAGACGCTGATCGTCGAGAAGCCCGAGGACGACGAGTCCCCCGCTGCGGGGAGCGCCGGCCACGGTCACGGCCACGGCCACTGATCGCTGACCAACCCCGACCCCGCCGCTTGTAACGCGGGGTTATGGACGCTCCACCCACGGCATGCCGCGGGTGAACCGTCCACAGCACGTGCAGAGAACGAGCGCCGCTCGGTGACATCCGGGCGGCGTTCGTGCGTCCGGCGGTCGCCCGGTCCGTCGTACGCCGATCGCGTGCTGCCCACGGAGAACTGCCGCTGCCCACGAGGAGTTCACCGCAGCGGCAGTTCTTCGACATCCCCTGGTAAACCGCCCGCCCGGGCACCGATGAGTTGGCGGCCCCGGCCCGGTCCACCTTGACGAGACCGATCGTCCCCGGCCCCAGGGAGCACCATGCCGCGCCTGATCTTCGTGAACCTGCCCGTCGCCGACCTGACGAAGTCGGTGGACTTCTTCACCAGCCTCGGCTTCACGTTCAACAGCCAGTCCACGGACGACAACGCCACCTGCATGGTGATCAGCGACCAGGCGTTCGTGATGCTGCTGGTCCGGCCGTTCTTCGCCACCTTCGTGACCAAGGATCTCGCCGACCCGGCCGCCACGACCGGTGCGATCGTCACGGTGTCGGCGCAGAGCCGCGAGGAGGTCGACCAGCTCGTCGACCGCGCGCTCGAGCTGGGCGGGGCGAAGGCCAAGGAGCCGCTGGACGAGGGCTTCATGTACGGCCGCAGCTTCCACGACCTCGACGGGCACGCCTGGGAGGTCATGTGGATGGACCCCGGTTCGGGTCAGTAGCCGGAGTTCTCACACTCGCAACACGGACGCAGCACGGCCGGAACCTCGCGGCACCACCACCCTGGGGGTGACCGAGAAACGAGGGAGGCAGCCGTGCTGTTCCGTGTGCGTACGACGATGTCCGACCGTCCTGGGTCGCTGGCCGCGCTGGCCCGTGTCTGCGGCGAGAAGGGCGCCAACATCCTCGGTCTGCAGATCTTCCCCGGCATCTGCGGCGTCACCGACGAGCTCCTGCTGCGGGCCACGGACTCGTCATCGTCGGCACGTGCACCGAGCACGCCCTCGTGGACGGTCCGATCCAGCACCTCCACGGACTCCGCAGGCTGGCCCACGACGCCGGCAGCCTGCCCGAGGTGCTCGCGCGGCTGCTCGACGCCGCCCCTCCCGCCCCGGGGACGACGCGCTCAGCGCCGTCCAGGACACCCTGACCGTCGAGGTCGGCCCGCACCGGGTGGTGCTGCGCCGCACCGCGCCGTTCACGGCCACCGAGCACGCCCGCGCCGTGGCGTTCGCCGAGGTGGCCGCCGAGCTCCTCGCGGCGTCGACGGCGGCCGGGTCGACGCCGTACACCGCTGGCCCGCATCGACGAGCGGTTCGCGCGCCGGCTGCTGCTCGCCGGCAACGGTGCCCTGGTCGCCGGCGTCGAGGTCGTCGCCATCGCCTCGATCTGCACGTGCGAGAACGCGATCGCTGAGGTGTCCCTGGCGTTCGCGTCCGGCCTGCGGGCACGGATCCGGTTCGACGGAGACACCATGGTGGTGACCGTGGGCGTCGAGGGCCTCAAGCCCCTGACCATGGTGCCGTCGCAGGGCGTCAGCGCCGTGTCCGCCACGGGGACTGCCACCCCGGTCTGACACGATGCACGGGTGAGGCCACCCCAGGTGTTCGCCTGCTCGGGCATGCTCCAGAGCGCCGACGACGTGCTGACCAACCACCATCTGGTCGACCATGCGATCTCCCTCGCGGGAGTCGCGTCGCCCAAGGTCTGCTTCGTGCCCACCGCCGTGGGCGACGCGGCCGACGTGGTGGCCGGCAAGCGGCGTGACTTCGCCGAGCGGCGTCCCGACGTCGACTTCTCCGTGCTGACGCTCTTCACCCAGCCGAACGTGCCCGACGTCCGGAAGCACCTGCTGGCCCAGGACGTGCTCTTCGTCGAGGGCGGCAGCCTCGTCAACCTGATGGCGGTCTGGCGTGCGCACGGGATCGACACTGTGATGCGCGAGTGCTGGGAGAGCGGCGTCGTGCTGTCCGGCGTCAGCGCCGGGAGCATGTGCTGGCACCTCGGCGGCCCCACCGACTCCTTCCGCGACGCCCTCGACCCGTTCGAGGACGGGCTCGGGTTCCTGCCCTGGTCCAACGGCGTCCACGACGACTTCGCCGAGCAGCCCCGGCGTACGACGTACCGGCGGCTCGTCGCGGACGGGGACCTGCCGGCCGGCTACGCCTCGGAGGACGGCGTCGGCCTGCACTACGTTGGCACGGACCTGACCGAGGCGGTGTCGGTGAGCCGCGGGTCGCAGGCCTGGTGGGTCGAGGCGGACGGTGACGGCGGACACGTCGAACGGGCCGTGCCCACCCGCTATCTGGGTGCCTAGACTGGACCCTCCGCCACCTGCACCGAGAAGGGCCACATGGACTTCAACTCCGCCGGCGTCCCCGAGAAGTTCGCCGCGATCGGCCTGACCTACGACGACGTGCTGCTGCTCCCGGGCGAGACCGACGTGGTGCCCAGCGAGGTGGACACCACCACCCGGCTGACCCGCGACCTGACCGTGCGGGTCCCGCTCGTCTCGAGCGCGATGGACACCGTCACGGAGTCCCGGATGGCGATCGCGATGGCGCGCCAGGGCGGACTCGGGGTGCTGCACCGCAACCTGTCGGTCGAGGACCAGGCCTACCAGGTCGACCTCGTGAAGCGCACCCAGACCGGGATGATCTCCAACCCGATCACGATCCACCCCAAGGCGACCCTGGAGGAGCTCGACGAGATCTGCGGCCAGTACCGCGTCTCCGGGCTCCCCGTCGTCGACGAGGACAACCGGCTGATCGGCATCATCACCAACCGCGACCTGCGGTTCGTACCGGTCGCCGAGTGGGGCACCCGGCTCGTCGGGGACGTGATGACCCACATGCCGCTGATCACCGGGCATGAGGGCATCGAGCGCGAGGAGGCGACCCGGCTGCTGCGCCAGCACAAGCGTGAGCGGCTGCCGATCGTCGACGACCAGGACCACCTCGTCGGGCTCATCACCGTCAAGGACTTCGTCAAGGGCGAGCAGTTCCCGTTGGCCTCCAACGACGGCTCCGGCCGGCTGCTGGTCGGCGCGGCCATCGGCTACTTCGGGGACGCGTGGGAGCGAGCCACGACGCTGGTCGAGGCCGGCGTCGACGTGCTGGTCCCCGACGTCGCCAACGGGCACGCGCGGCTGATGCTGGAGATGATCCGGCGGCTCAAGAGCGACCCGGCCACCAAGCACGTCCAGGTCATCGGCGGCAACGTCGCGACCCGGGCCGGGGCCCAGGCTCTGGTGGACGCGGGCGTCGACGCGGTCAAGGTCGGCGTCGGCCCGGGCTCGATCTGCACGACGCGCGTGGTGGCGGGCGTCGGCGTCCCGCAGGTCACCGCGATCTACGAGGCCTCGCTGGCCTGCCGGCCCGCGGGCGTCCCGCTCGTCGGCGACGGCGGACTGCAGCACTCCGGCGACATCGCCAAGGCCCTCGTGGCCGGCGCCGACACCGTGATGCTGGGTTCGTTGCTGGCCGGCTGCGACGAGAGCCCCGGCGACCTGATCTTCGTCAACGGCAAGCAGTTCAAGACCTACCGCGGCATGGGCTCCATCGGTGCGATGGCGTCCCGCGGCAAGAAGTCGTTCTCCAAGGACCGCTACTTCCAGGCGGACGTGGAGAGCGACGACAAGATCGTGCCCGAGGGCATCGAGGGCCAGGTCGCCTACCGCGGTCCGCTGTCGGCGGTCGCCCACCAGCTCATCGGTGGCCTGCACCAGTCGATGTTCTACGTCGGCGCGCGCACCGTCCCCGAGCTCCAGGAACGCGGCCAGTTCGTCCGGATCACCCCGGCCGGGCTCAAGGAGAGCCACCCGCACGACATCCAGATGACCGTCGAGGCGCCGAACTACTCCGGCCGCTGACCGGTCACTGAGGGCTCAGCGCAGCGGCAGCGGGTCGAGCAGCCGCCGCCGGGTGCGCAGGGCCCGCGAGACGGCGTCGTCCCGGACGGTCGGGTCGGCCCCGGGGCCTGGTCGCGTCTCCAGGTCGGCGGGAGCGGGGACGAGCCCGCACGCCGTACACCTACCGTCGGGCGCGACCCGGCCGCCGCAGTCGGCGTGCTCGAACAGTCGGCGCGGCGGGCGCTCGGACAGACCCTCCCCCCACTGGGTCAGCGCGAAGATCGCCGGCCAGAGGTCGTGGGCCCGCTCGGTCACGGCGTACTCCCGGTGGCCGGCCGCCTCGGAGCGCGCCAGCAAGCCCGCCTCGACGAGCGCGGCCAGGCGGGCGCTGAGCACCGCCTTGGAGATGTCCAGGTGCGCCTCGAAGTCCGAGAAGCGGCGCACGCCCAGGAAGCCGTCGCGCAGGATCAGCAGGGTCCAGCGTTCGCCGACCACCTCCAGGGCGCGCGCCAGGGAGCAGTCCTGCCGTGCGTAGTCGACGCCAAGTGCCATCCCGCCAGCCTAGCGCACGTGGTCTGGTGAACGAACCAAAAACTGGTAGAGTCCCGACCCATGCAGACCTCGGCACCGCCCGCCGCCGTGACCCAGCGCTCACCCGAGGCGCAGCTCACCGTGGCGGCCCTCGGCACGCTGCTCACCCTGGTGGCGTTCACGCTGCCGATCGCCACGCTCAACAGCACGGCCGCGACGCTCGGAGCGGGCACGTCGGGGCGCACCTGGATCCTCAGCTCGATGGCCATCGGGCTCGGTGCGGCCCTGCTCTCCACCGGCACGGTCTCCGACGACCTGGGCCGGCGCCGCACGTTCGCGGCCGGGATGCTCGTCCTCGGACTCGCGTCCGTGCTGGCCGCCGTCTCGCCCGGCGTGCTGCTGTTCGTCGCGGCCAGGGTGCTCCAGGGCGTCGGGGGAGCGGCCGTGATCGCCTCCAGCCTGGGCATCATCGCGACCACCTTCCCGCCCGGCCCGGAACGCGCGGCGGCCAGCGGGGTCTGGGGTGCGAGCGTCGGTGCGGGCATCGCGATCGGGCCGCTGATGGCCGCCGGGTTCGACGTGCTGCTCACCTGGCGGGACGCCTACTGGGTGCTCGCGCTGGCCGGGCTGGTCGTCGGCGCGGTCGCGCTGCGCGTGGTCACCGAGTCCCGGTCCGAGGACGCCCGGCCCATCGACCTGCCGGGCCTGGTGCTGCTGGCCGGTGGGATGAGCGCGCTGCTCGCGGCACTGGTGGAGGGCCGGCTCGGCTGGACCTCCCCCACGACCGTGGGCCTCGCGGTCGCGAGCGTCGTGCTCCTGGTCGCCTTTGTCGCGGTCGAGCGCCGCAGCACGGCGGCGATGCTCGACCTCGCGCTGTTCCGGCACCCGCCCTTCGTGGCGGCGACCGTCGCGGCGTTTGCCACCGGCGCCGGAGTCATCTCCCTGACCTCGTACTTCCCGGGATTCGCGGGCCGCGCCCTCGGTGTCTCCGCCCTCGAGGCGTCGCTGCTGATGCTGCTGTGGTCGGCCACCAGCGTGGTCACGGCCCTGCTGGCGAGGCGGATCCCGCCCTCGGTGCCGGGCCGCGTACAGCTCGCGGTCGGGCTGCTCGGGGTGGCGGTCGGGCAAGCCGTGCAGTACGGCGTCGGCACGGGCTCGACCTGGGTGCGCTTCGTCCCGGGGCTGTTCGTCGCGGGCGTCGCCAGCGGGGTGCTCAACGCGGCCCTGGGTCGCGAGGCCGTCGCCAGCGTGCCGCCCGGACGGGGCAGCGTCGGCAGCGGCGCCAACAACACCGCCCGCTACGTCGGGTCGGCCGTCGGGGTCACGGTGGTGTCGGTGATCGCGGCGGGCACCACCTCAGCCGACCTGGTCGCGGGCTGGAACCGCGCCGCGATCGTGACCGCGCTGGTCTCGGTCGTCGGCGCGCTCGTGGTCCTCGCGTCCCGGACGAGGAAGCAGCGATGAGTTCCGGTCGGTGCGCTGGTCTAGGTTTCTGACCCCACCGAACGGCAGGAGCGGGCCATGGCCAGGATCGTCTCGAACTTCTTCATCTCGATGGGCGGCGTCGTCGAGAACCCCGGCGAGTGGCACTTCCCCTACTTCGACGAGGAGATGGGGCGAGGTGATGGGCGCCGGCATGGCGAACAGCCAGGCGTTCCTGATGGGCCACCGGATGTACGACGAGTGGTCGCAGTACTGGCCGGCCCAGGGCGACGACGACTTCGGTGCGGTCATCAACCCGGCCAAGAAGTACGTCCTGTCGCACACCGACTTCGAACCCACCTGGCAGAACACCACGGTGGTCAGTGGGGCCGACGACGCCTCCGTGGCCGAGCAGGTCCGGGCCCTCAAGGCCGACACCGACGGGGACACAAGAGCCGAGCCCTGAAGACCGGCGTGATGCTGGTGCGATACGCGCCCGGCTACTCCTGACGCCTGGTCGGTCCGGCCCGCGCCCCCGATAGGCTCCGGGGCATGGACATCGAGATCGGTCGCGCCAAGCGCGGACGCCGTGCGTACTCGTTCGACGACCTCGCGATCGTGCCCTCGCGCCGCACCCGCGACCCCGAGGAGGTCTCGGTTGCCTGGCAGATCGACGCCTACCGCTTCGCGCTGCCGATCATGGCCGCACCGATGGACTCCGTGATGTCGCCGCAGACCGCGGTCGCCTTCGGCCAGCACGGCGGCCTCGGCGTGCTCGACCTCGAGGGCCTCTGGACGCGCTACGACGACCCGACCGAGCTGCTCACCGAGGTGGCCGGGCTCGACGGCCCGCGCGCGACGGCCCGGCTGCAGGAGATCTACTCCGAGCCCATCCGGGCCGAGCTGATCACCGCCCGCCTCAAGGAGATGCGCGCGTCGGGCGTCACCGTCGCGGGCTCGCTGTCCCCGCAGCGCACGAAGGAGTTCGCCAAGGCGGTCGTCGACGCCGGCTGCGACATGTTCGTGATCAGGGGCACCACGGTCTCCGCCGAGCACGTCTCGGGGCAGGCCGAGCCCCTGAACCTCAAGGAGTTCATCTACGAGCTCGACGTCCCGGTGATCGTGGGTGGCTGCGCGACGTACCAGGCCGCGCTGCACCTGATGCGCACCGGCGCCGCGGGCGTCCTGGTCGGCTTCGGCGGAGGCGCCGCGCACACCACCCGGTCCGTGCTGGGCATCTCGGTGCCGATGGCGTCCGCGGTCGCCGACGTGGCCGCGGCCCGCCGTGACTACCTCGATGAGTCCGGTGGCCGCTACGTGCACGTGATCGCCGACGGGTCCATCGGCCGCTCCGGTGACCTGGCCAAGGCCGTCGCCTGTGGCGCCGACGCCGTGATGGTCGGCTCGCCGCTGGCCCGGGCCAAGGAGGCGCCGGGGCAGGGCTACCACTGGGGCTCCGAGGCCTGGCACGCCGAGCTGCCGCGGGGCGAGCGCATCGAGATCGGCACGGTCGGGACCCTCGAGGAGATCCTGTTCGGTCCCTCGCGCACGGCCGACGGCACCATGAACCTCATCGGCGCCCTCAAACGGTCGATGGCGACCACCGGCTACACCGAGCTCAAGGAGTTCCAGCGCGTAGAGGTCGTCGTCCAGTGAGCGACCTCCCAGGACGGCTGAGGGTGGCGGCCGTGCAGGCCGTGTGCGTCCCCGGGGACGTCGCGGCCAACGTCGCGACGGCGGTCTCGCTGGTCGCGACGGCGGCCGACCAGGGCGCCCGGGTCGTGGTGCTGCCCGAGCTGTTCCTGACCGGCTACGACGAGGCGGCCTGGGAGCACGACACGTCGCTCGGTCTCGACGACGCGGTCCTGGCACCGCTGTCCGACGTCGCCCGGTCGCGGAACGTTGTCGTGGTGGTCGGTGCCGCGGTCCGTCGGGCCCTCGACGAGTCCACGCTCTCCGTCCTGGTCGTCGACCGCGCCGGCGAGGTGTCGGCGCCCTACGACAAGCAGCATCTCTCCGGGCCCGAGCGGGACTTCTTCGCGCCGGGCGACCACGGGGCCACGCTGGCCGTCGACGGCTGGGACCTCGCCCTCGGGGTCTGCTACGACGGCTGCTTTCCGGAGCACGCGCTCGCGGCTACGGCCGGCGGTGCGTCCGCCTACCTCGTGCCGGCGGCCTACTACGTCGGCGCCGAGCACCGGCGCGACGTCTACTACGCCGCACGCGCGCTGGACAACGGGATCTACGTCGTCCTCGCCGGCCTGACCGGGACGTGCGGGTCCGGCTCCTTCAGCGGCGGCAGTGCCGTCTACGACCCCGAGGGCCGGCCCCTGGAGCGCGTCGCGGACGAGGCACCGGCCGTCGTGGT
>JBDSMW010000150.1:0-5125 GCA_039915665.1 Nocardioidaceae bacterium | reverse complement strand
GCGCCACGCTGGTCTGCGCGACCAACCCGGTGTCGGCGTCGTCCGGCGTCGTGACCTTCGGCGGCTGCAAGGTCGACAAGACAGGCAGCTACACGCTGACCGCCGCCGCCTCGGGGCTCACGTCCGGGACCAGCGCCAGCGTCACGATCACCGCCGGCCCGGCCGCAACGCTCGTCTTCACCGCGGCGCCGCCGACGGGATCCGCCTCCTCCAACGCAAATATCGGACCCTTCACAATCCAGGTTCAAGACGCTGCGGGCAATCCGGCCGTGTCGAGTGGTTCGACATCTGTCTCACTGAGTGCCGCGACGAGCGGTAGCGGCTCCGCGTCATTCGCGACGACCAGTGGCGCGGCGGGTTCGGCCACCCTCGTATTGGTCATCCCAGCGGGGACGAGCGCGTCGTCCTTCTACTTCGGATGGAGCAAGGCGAACAGGAGCCCGGTCATCACGGCCACCTCGGGGAGTCTCTCGAACGGCACGACAACCGTCACCGTCAACTGAAGCATGGTCTCGGCCGCGACGAGCCGCGGATCAAGCCGGGTTCCACTAGGTTTGCCGTCATGGCTGACGAGCGCGACGCGGAGCTGTGGCTGGTCCGGCACGGCGAGACCGAGTGGAGCCGCGACGGTCGGCACACCTCGACCACTGACCTCGACCTGACGGAGCCCGGCGTCGAGGTGGCTCGCACCCTCCGGGACCGGCTGGCCAGCGAGTCGTTCGACCTCGTGCTGAGCAGCCCCCGCCACCGCGCCCGTCGTACGGCGGAGCTGGCGGGGTTCCCCGACGTCGAGGTCGACGACGACCTGGTGGAGTGGGACTACGGCGACTACGAGGGCATCACCACCGCGGAGATCCGCGAGACCGTGCCCGGCTGGACGATCTGGACGCATCCGACGCCGAACGGCGAGACCGCCGAGCAGGTCACGGCCCGTCTCGACCGGGTCGTCGCGCGGATCCGCGAGCACGGCGGCCGGACCCTGGTGTTCGGTCACGGCCACTCGCTGCGGGCGATGAGCGCACGCTGGATCGAGCAGCCTGTCGACGAGGGCCGGTTCTTCCAGCTGGACACCGCGACGGTGAGCACGCTGGGCTACGAGCGGGACTTCCCGGTCGTGCTGCGCTGGAACAGCTGACCAGCGGGTCAGCCCAGCACACCCCACGAGGTGAGCGCCTCGACCAGCCCGGGGGAGCAGTTCAGGTGCCGGACCTCCACGTCGGTGAACCAACGCGCGTCGTCGGCGTCGTCCCCGGCGCGTACGGCGTCCGGGTCGGCTCCGTCGGCCGGCGCGCAGGCGTAGTCGTCGATCACGTAGACACCACCGGCCGGAGCGTCCCGCTCGACCGTCCCCACCAGGTCACCGACGACGACCCGGAGACCCGTCTCCTCGAGCACTTCGCGGGCGGTGGCCTGCTCGTTGCTCTCACCATCCTCGACGCGACCGCCCGGCACCGACCAGGACCCGCGGGCCGGCTCCTGGCCGCGCCGCACGAGCAGCAGGCGGCCGCCGTACCGCACGATGCCACCGACGCAGGGGATCCGTCGTTCCATCCCACCACCGTAGAACCTTGACGCTGCACCCGTCGGACCACGACGGTGATCCCATGCCACTAGGAGCGGGCTGCCCTCGCTGCGCGTCCCGCGTCAGCGACGAGGACGGCAGGTGGCGGTGCGTCGACCACGGAGACATCACCCCGCTGTGGCGACCGGTGTCGGCCGACTACGACAGCTTCGCCGAGCACCTGACCCGGGCCGGCGCGATGCCGACGCTGATGCCCTGGCCGGTGATGCCGGGCTGGGCCGTCATTGACTTCGGGTCGGTGGCCCCGGTCGACGGTCCGGCACGGGCCAGCTTTGTGACGACCTCCGGCCCGAGCGAGCTCGACGGCGTGGTGGAGCTGACCGTGGTGACCGAGGAGCCAGGGGTGGGCCTCGGGGCCCGGTGCGCGGGCGTCCGGCACACCGACCCGGGCGCCGAGATGGGCGATGGCCCGCCTCTCGCGAAGGTCCGGATCGTCGGCCATCCGATCTCGCTCTGGCCGGTGCTCACCAGCGACGCCGACCAGGACTTCGACCGCTCGGTGTTCGCGGGGGAGGCGCACGGTCGCTGGCTGTGGCTGGTGCTCCGGCCGGCGTCCGCCGCGCTGCTGCTCCAGGAGGAGTGGATCCTGATGGACGTCGGCGAGCTCGGGCCCGAGCTGATGGACCTGCCGTTCGGGGGCAGCCCGCCCGCGTGGTGATCTCGACCGGCTCGACCGGCTCGGTCGTCAGCGGGGCGCACTAGGCTCCACGGGTGCGCATCGACCTCCATACCCACTCCCACCGGTCCGACGGGACCGAGTCGCCGACCGAGCTGGTGCGGCGGGCGCACGAGCACGGGATCGACGTGCTGGGCCTCACCGACCACGACACCACCGAGGGCTGGCAGGAGGCCGCCGATGTCGCGTCCCGGCTCGACCTCACGCTGGTGCGCGGCATTGAGGTCAGCTGCACCTTCGAGGGGTACGGCGTGCACCTGCTGGCCTACCTCCCCGACCCGACGCACCCGCCGCTCGCCACCGAGCTCCGCCGCGTCCTGGACGGCCGCAACTCCCGGTTGCCGGCCACCCTCGAGCGGCTGCGGGCGATCGGCATCGACATCGACGTGCAGGACGTGCGCCGAGTCGCGGGGGAGACCGCCGCCATGGGACGCCCGCACGTCGCCGACGCCCTGGTCGCGCTGGGGGTGGTGACCGACCGCAACGAGGCGTTCAACCGCTACCTGGGACCGCAGGGTCCGGCCTACGTGCACCGCTACGCCGCCGACCTGGAGGACATGATCGGCACCGTGGCCGACTCCGGAGGCGTCACCGTGGTGGCCCATCCGTGGGCGTCCCGGCACGACCACTCGGCGCTCGACGCCGCGGGCCTGGCCCGGCTGCAGACCGCCGGCCTCGCGGGGATCGAGGTCGACCACGAGGACCACGACGCGGCCACCCGCGAGCAGCTCCGGGCGATCGCGGTCGACCTCGACCTGATCGCCACCGGGTCCAGCGACTACCACGGCCTGGGCAAGGTCGGCCACGACCTGGGCTGCAACACCACCGCGCCCGACCAGCTCGAGCGGCTGCTCGACCTCGCCCAGCGGTCCCAGCAGGCGTCCGGGCGGAGCACGCCCGAGGTGTTGCGCGGATGAACAGCGTCATCAGCGTGACCCTGCTGACCGAGGTCTTCGTGACCCTGTTCGTGATCATGGATCCGATCGGCACGATCCCGATCTTCCTGTCCCTGACCCGCGGCCGGTCGCGTGCGTCGGTGAAGCGTGCGGCCTGGCAGGCCGTGGCGGTGTCGTTCGGCGTGATCGTCGCGTTCGCGTTCTTCGGCCAGCGGATCCTGGACTACCTCGGCATCTCCCTGCCGGCGCTCCAGGGCGCCGGCGGCCTGCTCCTGCTGCTCGTCGCGCTCGAGCTGCTGACCGGCAAGGAGCAGGCGCCGACGGCGGCCGCCGATGTCAACGTCGCTCTCGTCCCGCTCGGGACGCCGCTGCTGGCCGGACCGGGCGCGATCGTCGCCACCATGGTGCTGTCCCGAGAGGTCGACAGCGTCCCCGACTTCCTGGCCGTCGGCCTGGGTGTGGTGCTGGTGCACGTCGCGCTCTGGCTGTCTATGCGCTTCTCGCTGCCCATCCTGCGGCTGCTGCGCGAGGGCGGGGTCGTGCTGGTCTCGCGCATCGCGGGCCTGCTGCTCTCGGCCATCGCCGTGCAGCTCGTCGCGGACGCCGTCCGCGCGTTCATCGCGGGCGAGGGATGAGTCAGCTCTTCCTCGACGGGATGCCGGAGCGGCTCTACCCCGCCTCCCCGGCGCGACTGTCCACCTACGACGACTGCCCGCGCCGCTACCGGCTCGGCTACCTCGACCGGCCGACGCCGGCGCGCGGTGCGTCCTGGGCCCAGACGTCCGTGGGCGCCGCGGTGCACAACGCGCTGGCCAAGTGGTGGGACCTGCCGCGGGGCCGTCGCACCCCGCAGGCCGGGGGAGCGCTGCTCGTCTCCGGCTGGCCGGTCGACGGGTTCCGCGACGAGCGCCAGCGCTCCTTGGCCCGCGAACGGTCGCGCGAGCAGGTCGAACGCTACCTCGCTGACGTCGACCCGGACGACCGTCCGATCGGCATCGAGCGGACCGTCGCCGTCGCGACGCCGCGGGCCTCCCTGTGGGGCCGCGTCGACCGGATCGACCAGCGTGGCGAGGGCATCGTGGTCGTGGACTACAAGACCGGTCGCTCGGTGCTCACCGTCGACGACGCGCGCGCGTCGCTGGCCCTCGCGGTGTACGCCGCCGGGGCGGCCCGCACCCTGCACCGCGCCTGCACCCGCGTCGAGCTGCACCACCTGCCGACCGGTGACGTCGTGGTCTGGGACCACACGGAGGAGTCGCTGGCCGCGCACCTCGACCGGGCCGACGGGCTCGCGGCCCGGCTCCGCGACCTCGACGAGCGGTTCCGCGCCGGGCTGTCCGCCCCCGCGGCCGACGAGGCGTTCCCGGCGCGCGTCGGGTCGCGCTGCGGCTGGTGCGACGTGCGGTCGGGCTGCGGCCCAGGGCAGGCGGTGCCCCGGCGTCAGCCCTGGGACGGCGTCGAGTCGTAGGACAACAACGCCGCAGGAAGTTGGAGTGCGTGAACTCCGGCTACATACGCGGCGACAGGGGCACGCCTAGTTCCGGCCCAGCCCCTGGAACCGGGCCTGCACGGACGTCGGGGTGTAGCGGGCGACGACGCTGATCGCCTTGTACCTCTTGCTCGGCACCGAGATCGTCCGGCCCTTCGCGAGGTCGCGCAGCGCCTCGGCGACCAGCCGGTCGACGTCGAGCCAGAGCCACGACGGGGCGGAGTCGCGGCTCACGTCCATCCGCTGGTGGAACTCGGTCTTGGTGAACCCGGGGAGCAGCGCCATCACCCGCACCCCCTGGTCGCGGTAGGTCAGGTCGGCCCACTCACTCAACGACGTGACGTAGGCCTTGGCCGCGCTGTAGGTGCCGCGCGGCAGGTAGCCCGCCACGCTCGACACGTTGACGATCGAGCCGCTGCCCCGCGCCACCATCGGCCCCAGCGCGGCGTGCGAGAGCCGGAGGACGGCGGTGACGAGGACGT
>JBDSMW010000090.1:0-10520 GCA_039915665.1 Nocardioidaceae bacterium | reverse complement strand
CCGCCCCGCACTCGCTGACCCACGAGGGCACCTACTACAAATGGATGGAGCGGTCCTGGCGCGGCGGACTGCGGGTGTTCTCCAACCTGCTCGTCGAGAACGGCAAGCTCTGCGAGGTCTATCCCCTGAAGCGCAACTCCTGCGACGACATGACCTCGATCCGGCTGCAGGCGGCCGACATGCACAAGCTCGAGCGGTACGTCGACGCCCAGTACGGCGGACCCGGCAAGGGCTGGTACCGCATCGTCACCGACCCGTTCCAGGCTCGGCGGGTGATCAACCAGGGCAAGCTTGCGGTGGTGATGGGCATCGAGACGAGCGTGCTGTTCGGCTGCACCATGAAGGCTGACATCCCCGACCCGTCGTGCACCAAGGCCTCGATCGACCGGCAGCTCACCGAGGTGCGCAAGATGGGCGTCACCCAGATGGAGCTGGTCAACAAGTTCGACAACGCCCTGTCGGGCGTGGCCGGCGACGAGGGGCAGACCGGGGCTGCGGTCAACTCCGCGAACTTCCTCGAGACCGGCTCCTACTGGGACATGCGGCACTGCCCTGCGTTGTACGCCTCGGGGGTGCAGGACCGCGACCAGCTGGCGGCACCCGACCCGAACCCGTTCACCCAGCGGGACGCGCTGTTCGGCGCGATCCAGCAGCAGTTCGGTGTGGCGCCGCCGGTCGCGCTTCCGGTCTACGGCGCGACGCCGCACTGCAACAACCGCGGGCTGACCGAGCTCGGCGACTACACGATCCGGGGCATGGTCAAGCGGCACATGATCTTCGACCCCGACCACATGAGTGTCTCCAGCCGTCAGGCGTCCCTCGACCTGCTCGAGTCCCTGCACTACCCCGGCGTCGTCTCCAGCCACTCCTGGGCCACCCCCGACGCCTACCCCCGCATCTACCGGCTCGGCGGGTTCATCACGCCGTACGCCGGCGACAGCACCGGCTTCGTGGCGAAGTGGCGCAAGCACGTGAGCTGGGCGGACCCGCGCTACTACTTCGGCCTCGGGTACGGCGCCGACATGAACGGCCTCGGTGCGCAGGGCAACCCGCGCGGCGCGGGCGTGGCCAACCCGGTGACCTACCCGTTCACCGGCCTCGGCGGCGTGACCGTGAACCGGGAGCGCAGCGGAAGGCGCGTCTACGACATCAACCGGGACGGTGTCGCGCACTACGGCCTCTACCCCGACTGGCTCCAGGACCTGCGCAAGGTCGCGGGTGCGACGAGCGCCGGTGACGGCTCCGACATCGTCAAGGACATGTCCCGCGGCCCCGAGGCCTACCTGCAGATGTGGGAGCGCGCCACCGGGGTCGGGAACGACGGGTGCCGGGACCCTCGGGCGATCCGGTCGGCGTCGACGATCCGCTCGATGCCGACCGGCGCCACGTCGACGTACGTCCTGGAGCACGCGGGTCAGCCGCACTCCCGGCTGGGCAGGACCTTCGACTACTGCGCGAGGTCGTCGTCCGGGTCGACCACCCACGTGAAGGTCTCCTTCGACACCGGGGGCCGCGTCTCGCGCACGACCTGACCGACCGGTCGGCGACTCGAAGTTACCCAGCGGTAGGATCTGCTCCATCACGGCCCAGCGGCTGACCCGAGGACGCGGTCCCCGTAGTCTCTGGCCGACACGTCAGGCAGCCCGGCACCCGCCGGCAGGTTGGAGCGACGAGTGACTCTTGTGTTGATTCTGGGTCTTGTGATGACCGTCGTCGCGCTGGCGGTCGCCGGTCGCCGGGTCTGGTGGCTCTACCGCCTGATCTCGAGCGGGCAGCCGGCACCCGGCCGGGTCAATCAGGTCAAGGAGCGGCCCGACGAGGCCGTCAAGACGCAGGTCGTCGAGGTCCTCGGGCAGAAGAAGCTGCTCACGTGGACCATCCCGGGCCTCGCGCACTTCTTCGTGTTCTGGGCCTTCCTGATCCTCGCCTCGGTCTACCTCGAGGCCTACGGGTCGTTGTTCAACCCCGACTTCCACATCCCGCTGATCGGCACCTGGGCGGTGCTGGGGTTCCTCCAGGACTTCATCGCGCTGATGGCGTTCTTCGGCATCGTCACCTTCGCGATCATCCGGCTGCGCAACTCCCCGGAGCGACTCGGCCGCCGGTCGCGCTTCAAGGGCTCGCACCTCACGGGCGCGTGGATGGTGCTGTTCATGATCTTCAACGTGCTCTGGTCGATGTTCCTGTTCCGGGGCGCGGCCGTGAACACCGGCACCTTCCCCTACCAGAGCGGCGCGTTCTTCTCCGAGGCCGTCGGAAGCCTGCTGAACCCGCTGGGTGGGAGCGCCAACGAGGTCGTCGAGAAGGTCGGCCTGCTGATCCACATCGGCGTGATGCTCAGCTTCCTGATCCTGGTCGTGTACTCCAAGCACCTGCACATCTTCGTCGCCCCGCTCAACGTGATGTTCGGCCGCCACCCGGTCGCCCTCGGCGCGATGGTGCCGATGATGAGCAACGGCGAGCCCCTCAACTTCGAGGAGCTCGACGACATCGACGAGGACACCGTGCTGGGGGTCGGGAAGGTCGAGGACTTCACCTGGAAGGGCCTCCTCGACTTCGCCACCTGCACCGAGTGCGGCCGTTGCCAGGACCAGTGCCCGGCCTGGAACACCGAGAAGCCGCTGTCGCCCAAGCTGCTGATCCTCGAGCTGCGCGACCACGCGTTCGCCAAGGCGCCGTACGTCCTGGCCGCCGACGACGCACGGGACTCCCTGTCCGACGAGGTCAAGAAGGAAGCCGAGCGTCCGCTGATCGGCGACGAGTCGGCGTACGGCGTGATCGACCCGGACGTGCTGTGGTCGTGCGTGTCCTGCGGCGCGTGTGTCCAGCAGTGCCCGGTGGACATCGAGCACGTCGACCACATCATGGACATGCGCCGCTACCAGGTGCTCGTCGAGTCCAACTTCCCGGCCGAGCTCAACCAGCTGTTCAAAGGCCTGGAGAACAAGGGCAACCCCTGGAACATGTCACCCCGCGCGCGGATGGACTGGACCAAGGGCCTGGACTTCGAGGTCAAGCAGGTGGGCAGGGACGTCGAGGACCTCGACGAGGTCGACTGGCTGTTCTGGGTCGGCTGCGCCGGTGCCTATGAGGACCGCGCGAAGAAGACCACCCGTGCGGTCGCGGAGCTGCTCGAGCTGGCCGGCGTGAGCTTCGCCGTCCTCGGTGACGGCGAGACCTGCACCGGTGACCCGGCGCGCCGCTCCGGCAACGAGTTCGTCTTCCAGCAGCTCGCGATGCAGAACGCCGAGGTGTTCAAGGAGACCAAGGTCAAGAAGGTCGTCTCCACCTGTGCGCACTGCTTCAACACCCTGAAGAACGAGTACTCCGAGTTCGGTGTCGAGCTCGAGGTCGTGCACCACACCCAGCTGCTCAACCGGCTGGTGCGGGAGGGGAAGCTGACTCCCGTGGCCGCCGATACCTCGGCGCCGAAGAAGTCGATCACCTACCACGACCCCTGCTACCTGGGCCGGCACAACCAGGTCTACTCGCCGCCGCGCGAGCTGCTCGCGGTCATCCCGAACGCCGAGGTGACCGAGATGCCCCGCAACAGCGAGCGGTCCTTCTGCTGCGGCGCCGGCGGTGCGCGCATGTGGATGGAGGAGAAGACCGGCGAGCGGATCAACATGAACCGTTCCACGGAGGCGGTGGAGACCGGGGCCGACCAGATCGCCGTCGGTTGCCCGTTCTGCCGGGTGATGCTCTCGGACGGGCTGACCTCGCTGCAGGCCGACGGCAAGGCGCGCGAGGAGGTCGAGGTCCTCGACGTAGCGCAGATGCTGCTCGCGTCGGTGAAGCGGGCCGACGTCCCGGCGACGGTCGCCACCCCGCCGGCCGACGCTTCCGAGGTCGCCGGTGGCGAGGACGACCCCCAGAAGACTGCGGACGAGAAGCCCGGGAGCGAGCAGGACAAGCTCTTCTGAACCGGCCGAGACGCACCGGTGCCGATAAGATTGGGACTCTGCAGGTTTGTGCAGCCACAAAGATTTGAAGCGCCAACTACTGGTGGGTGAATCGGACATCGAGTGACATGGGTCCAGAAGTCGGACGACACTGCGTCGTCGGGGACCGGCTGGACACTCTGGAGCACTCGGTGATCAAGAAGACTCTGCTCTCCGCCCTCGGGGCCGCGACGTTGCTGGTCTCGGCCCTGGCCGTGAGCACGCCCGCCGCGGACGCGTCGAGCGCCGCCCTGCACGCCAAGCGCGTGTGCTCGGCCTCCACCTCGGCGACGGTGGCCAGCTGCCTGTCCAAGGTGCTGGTGAACGGCAAGGGCGCGGTGCCCGCGACCGCGACGCCGAACCCCGGGGCCAAGACGCCGACCCAGCTCACGGACGCCTACAAGCTCACCGGCACGGCGTCCGGCGGCAAGACCGTCGCCGTCGTCGACGCCTACGGATACGCGAACCTCGAGCGCGACCTCGGTACGTACCGGTCCTACTACGGCCTCAGCGCCTGCACGACGGCCGGCGGCTGCCTGAGGATCATCGACCAGAACGGCGGCACCAGCCTGCCGCGCTTCAACACCGGCTGGGCCGGCGAGCAGGCCCTCGACGTGGACGCCGTCTCGGCGATCTGCCCGGACTGCAAGATCATCGTGGTCCAGGCCAAGAGCGCCTCGATCGCCGACCTCGGCACCGCCGTCAACACGGCCTCGAAGCAGGTCGGTGTGGTCGCCATCTCCAACAGCTACGGCGGCGGCGACCTGTCCGACGCGACGTACGGCGCCAACTACAACCACCCGGGCATCGCGGTCACCGCGTCCACCGGCGACAACGGCTACCAGGGCGGCAGCTTCCCGGCCTCCTCGTCCTACGTCACCGCGGTCGGCGGCACCTCGCTGTTCGCCGCCAGCGGCACCACCCGTGGCTGGACCGAGTCGGCCTGGAGCGGCGCCGGCTCGGGCTGCTCGACGGTCAACACCGCGCTCGCCGCGGCCGCCGGCTCCAACACCGGTTGCGCCAAGCGCGCGATCGCCGACGTCTCGGCCGCGGCCGACCCGTCCAACGGCGGCATGGCCGTCTACTACCCGACCAGCAGGTCCGCCTCCACGTGGGCCCAGGTCGGCGGCACCAGCGAGTCGGCGCCGATCATCGCGTCGGTCTACGCCCTGTCCGGCAACACCGCTGGCTACGGCAACGCCATCCCCTACAGCCACACGGCGAACCTGTTCGACGTGGCCACCGGGAGCAACGGCAGCTGCCCCACCACCCAGTGGTGCAACGCCCGCACCGGCTGGGACGGCCCGACCGGCCTCGGCTCGCCGAACGGCACCGGCGGCTTCTAGCCGCTCCGCACACCCCACGACAGCGTCGCCCGCTCAACGGGCGGCGCTGTCGTACGTCCGACCCTGACGTCATCGCGACATCGTCTTGGTGCCATTTTGACGTCAGAGCGTGTTGACATGACGTCACCGTGGTGTCAGGATGGTGCCCATGGACATCACCCCCTACGTCGAGAGCCTCCGGCACGACCTCGCGGCCGCCGCCGAGGCCGGCGGCGCCGAGGCCAAGGCGGCCGCCGAGCGACTCGCGCTGGCCCTGGACCCGGCCGTCCGGCTGGCCCTGATGGACGCGCTGTCCCAGGCCGCCGCCGAGATCACCAGCGAGCTCCCGCAGGGCTCGGTCGACGTCCGGCTCCGGGGCCGCGAGCCCGAGTTCGTGGTCGACGTACCCACCGTCGCGATGCCGGCTCCGCCTGCACCGCCCGCCGCGCCGTCCCCCGATGAGGCCGAGGGCAGCGAGGACGACGCGCTGGCCCGGATCACCCTCCGGATCCCGGAGTCGGTGAAGTACAAGGCCGAGGAGCTCGCCGCCAAGGGCGGGCACTCCCTCAACAGCTGGATCGTCAACGTCGTCCGCGCGGCCACCCGTGACCGCGGGGCCGTCAACGTCGACATCGACCTCTCCTCCATCCCGTTCTTCGACGGGCAGGGCTTCCCACCCGGAGGCCGCGGACGCGGCTCCAAGCGCATGACCGGCTGGATCTAGCCGCCCACCTGCTCCACCTCGTCCATCCCGCAACCGACCGGCACCGCCGGCTCGGCAGCCGAGCACACCCTCGGCCGACCAAAAGGAGACACCATGCAGCAGAGCTTCAGCACCCCCGAGCGCATCTCCCTCTTCGTGACGATCGGCGGCGGCGACGTGGTCGTCGACGCCCGCGACGTCGACACCGCCGACGTGGAGGTCACCGGGGAGCACGCCGACGACGTCACCGTGGAGCAGCGCGGCGACGAGCTGCACGTGAGCGGACCCCCGCGCCGCGGCGGCCTGTTCGGCAGCCGCGACGGCCTGCACGTCCGGGTCACCCTGCCCACGGGCAGCCGCGTCCTCACCCGCCTCGGTTCGGCCGACCTGACTGTGACCGGCTCCATCGGCGAGGCGTCCTTCAAGACCGGCTCCGGCTCGATCCGGGCCGAGTCGATCACCCAGGACGCCGTCGTGGAGTCCGGCTCAGGCGACGTCTCGCTCGCGTCGGTCGACGGAGACCTGCAGGTCACCTCCGGCTCCGGTGACATCGAGCTCGGGCCGCTCGGCGCCGCCGCCGCCGTGACCACCGGCTCCGGCAGCGTCCGCATCGACAGCGTCGTCAACGAGGTGGCCTGCAAGACCGGCTCCGGCGACCTCGACGTGGGGGAGGCCGGCGGCGACGTCGCGCTGCGCACCGGCTCCGGCTCCATCACGATCGGCCGCGCGGTCCGCGGACAGCTGGTGGCCCGCACCGGCTCCGGCAACGTCCGGGTCGGCATCCCCTCCGGCGTGCCGGTGTGGACCGACGTGCAGAGCGGCTCCGGCCAGGTCCGCTCCGACCTCGCGGGCGTCGGCGAGCCGCAGGAGGGCCAGGACTTCATCGAGCTCCGCGCCAAGACCGGCAGCGGCAACGTCTACCTCGAGCGGCTCTGATGCGCGTCACCTGGCTCTGGGCCCTCGGTCCCGACGACGACGAGTCCCCCAACCCCGTGCCGCAAGCACGGTCAAGCGCCCGGCGCACCCCGCGCCCCAGGATCGAACCGACCACCCACCGCACCGCCCCGACCGAAGGGAACACCCGCTATGTCTGAGTTCAGCTACTTCACCGACCGGATCGCCGACCAGCAGATCGCCGAGCGCGTCGCCACCGCCGAGCGCTCGCGCGTCCCCGGCCAGCACCAGCCGCACGGCCGCCGGGCCTTCGCCCAGCGCCTGCACCGGATGGCCGACCGCCTCGACCGGTGAGCCCCGGGCCTCACTAACCGTTAGCCCGGGGGTCAGATGTCGGTGCGGTGGAAGTTGAGGTGCGACCGCGACGGCGTCGGACCCCGCTGGCCCTGGTAGCGCGACCCGTACTTCTCCGAGCCGTACGGGTGCTCCGAGGGCGACGACAGCCGGAAGAAGCACAGCTGGCCGATCTTCATCCCCGGCCAGAGCTTGATCGGCAGGGTCGCGACGTTGGAGAGCTCGAGGGTCACGTGCCCGGAGAACCCAGGGTCGATGATTATCTATAGGGGACCCCTGCTGTTAACCATGTCTAGCCGGAAAGGCGATGTAGGCGGGGCCACCCGCCCTTGCTGCTTGTTATCTGCTGTGTCGTCCAAGTGCGTCAGCGGCCCGTCCGAAACCAGCGGCCCGTTCTCGTCAGCGGCCTCGCGGGTCCTGATGACGGGATACTGACCTAAGACGCGAGGGAAGCCCAGAAGTCATCTTGCTGCGACTCGTGGACCACTCGGCTCAGTTCGCCGAGGGATCGCTCCTGCCAGTCCGCGATCTTCGAGTTGTCAGCGATGACCGACACAAGGTGATCCGACGAGGTCTTTGTGTCGCCGAATATCGACCGGGCATGGTCGTACGTCTCATTGAAGTTCGGTCCGCCGCTAAGTGCTTGAACGTAGGCCCAATCGCTGCCTTGGACGCGACAGGTCACCTCTCGCTGACTTCCGAACCGAGTCTTCACCTTTGCTCGGGGGACTACCGTCAGGTTGCGCTCGGCAGCATGGCGAATCACTCTGTCTTTGAAGGTCAGCCTGCGACGTTGCCGTCCTAGCGCCCGCAACCCGTCCGCGCGGAGCACGGCTTCCCCGACCTCTGTCAGGGCGAGTCCCAAACCTTCTTTGTCCGCAGACCCGCTGATCTCGAATGGCGTGAGGTCGCGCATAACTGCGGCAGGGAGATCGAGGGAATCTCGCACGGCAGCCCAGGACGATGCCGCTGCTCCGCCACCGAGATCGACCCCGGCAAGGGCTAGGGCGTCGGCGGCAAGTCCTCGGTCTGAGAGGTTAAAGAGGCCGTCGGCCACCTGCTCAACGTAGATCGAGACCGACTCCCCATCAGCCAGTGACCACGGAAGAGTGAGGAGATCACCGTCGCCATACCGCACGCTTGAGGCGCTCCTCGTGATCGCGCCCGCGAACTCTGCAACCAGATTGATCGTCATCAGGCACTCCCCTCGGGTGGGTCACTCCATGCTATTGCGGCGGCGTCTACCTTGAAGAGTTTCGCAGCATCGAAGAAGACTTGACGGTACGCGGCCTCACTGACAGTTCTTGCGAATGGGACGGTTACAAACCATTCGGGCACCGGTTCGGTGGTCTCTGCGTCCTCGCTGGACCGCTTGCCCTGGACGTGCGAGTACCGGCGTCCCTTGTGCGCGCCATTGACGTCGATTCGACGGAGCAGGTCACCGTTCACGAGGTAGACGACAGTTATCTCCGACGGACGCTGGGGCCGCACCTGTATCTCCAGCGTGAGCGCAGGGGGCCCGTAGTTCGGGGCAGTGAGAGTGCACACGCCCCTCCAGGCTCCGTTGATGTAGCGCCACTCAATCTCGCCGTAGCCACATACACCTGCCTCTCCGCTCAGGAGGTAGCCCGAGTCCATGCGGGAGAACCCACGTCCGGTAGCCACGCATCCCCCCTGTCAAGCCAGCGTGGGGACGATCTTGGCATAGCGGCTGATCCCGGGCGTCTCCCGGACGTGACTCGGCGGGTCGGAAGGTCGGACGGTCGGACGGTCAAGTAAGCGGACCGGCCTGGCAGACGCCCGGTATCCGCACATCGGACTCAGCGGGCGCGTTGTGGCATGTCCGAACAATTCGCAGCAGCGACTAGTCACCCCTAGGAGCGATACTTCGACCGTGAGTGATTCGCACGCGAGCACAGACTGGCGACCAGAGCACTGGTGGCTGTTCCGCCGTCTCAGTGCCGGTACACGCGAGCAGCGAATGGACCTGGAACAAGGCCAGTCTGCTGACGGCAGGGCCGCGCAACATGCGTCCGATCACGTCAATCATGTGGTGACGCAGGGTGGGGCGGAAGCAGTCGCCCTCATTGCTGAACTTATGCGTTCGGCCCCCGACGCGGATGCCCTTGTGCTCGTTGGGGCGGGACCGTTGGAGGACCTCCTGCATGAACACGGTGCCGCTGTGATCGAGGAGGTCGAACGCCTCGCCCGCCAAGAACCCGCGTTCGCAGAGTCGCTTCGGTCGGTGTGGTTAGAACACGGCGCGCTTCCGCTGGACGTCGAGGTCCGCTTGGCGCGTTGGGTCCAGGTGACTGGTCTGTCGTGACCCCGACGTGCACATCGGGCTGCGCGGGCGGATCGCGGCAGATCCGGGCGAGCGTAGCCGCCCTCAACGCGGCAGATCCGGGCGGCAGAACACGGCGGAGCGAGGACTCCTCCGCGCGGTGCGGTCCGATGAACTGCCCGGCGTCAGCGTCGGCGTATCAAGAGAGCCGGGTCAACTTCGCACTCCAGCAGCCGCCGTGTCAACTGTTCGTGCTGTGCGCGAGACAGCCGGAGCCAGAGACCTCCCGAGTCGCTGGCGCTGTAAACGTTGGTACCGGCAAGGTCGGCTGCGTCAGCCAACAGAGTGTGCGCGGCTAGCGCGCACACGATCTCGAAGTGATGATCGACGGCTGGGTCAAGGTCAACACCTGTTGACGCGAGAAAGCGCTTCGGCGAAGGCCAGCGACCCTGCTCTGCGCCGACCGTGTGCAGTGCTTCTACAGCGGACCGGACACCTTCAGGCCAGCCAGCCTCAGTGGGGTCCATCTCAACGTTCTTCAGGTGCGGTCGCATAACCAGCAACGCGGCTTGGTGAGCCAGCACCATCTCCTCCGGGGTGGCTGCATCGCTCAGCACCCACTCCTCACGATCCGGCCCCCGGCTTCTACGACTCATACATCAAGAGTGCCGCCCGCCTTTGCGCTGAATCAATAGGACACCGGGCCGGGCCGGGGGCAAGTGAGACGCCCTGTCGGCATGACAGCGCGGATCGCGGCAGATCCGGGCGTTGGGCTACGAGCCGAGTCGAAACCATTCGTCTTCACCTGTCGGGTGCCACAGAACCGCGCCGTTCGGATGGTCGTCGAAGGGACTGAGGTCGGACTCTACGAAGATCGGCTGCTTGGTCGTCACCTTGAGATGGGCGGCCCGCAGAGCCTTGAGCGCTGACTTCGGCGAGGTACTTGCAACGACGGCCATTGCGCCGGGGCAGTCATCGCCCACCGGAGGCCAGACGGAGAAGTAGTACGACTTCCGGCT
>JBDSMW010000043.1:0-21316 GCA_039915665.1 Nocardioidaceae bacterium | reverse complement strand
ACCGTGTCGTGGACGCAGCGATCGGCACCTTCATCGAGTACGGCACCAAGGACCGGCGCAAGGACCGGGAGAGCTACGCGGAGATGTGGCGTCGGTGGATCTACGACGACTACTACCGCAGCTACCTCGTGCCGCTGGAGAAGTACGGCCTGGAGATCCCGCACGACCTCATCGAGGAGTCCTGGAACCAGATCTGGAACAAGGGCTACGTCCACGAGGTCGCGCAGTTCTTCTGCACGGGCTGGGTCGCCAACTACTGGCGTATGGACCCGATGACCGACAAGGACTTCGAGTGGTTCGAGTACAAGTACCCCGGCTGGTACGACAAGTACGGCGCCTGGTGGGAGAACTACAACCGGCTCTCGATGCCGAACGGGCACCACCCGATCGTCGCCGAGGACGTCGACTACGCCTACCCGCACCGCTGCTGGACGTGCATGGTGCCGTGCCTGGTCCGTGAGGACATGGTGATGGCCGAGGTCGACGGGCAGATGCGCACCTACTGCCACGAGGCCTGCCGGTGGACAGACACGGTCGCGTTCCGTCCGACGTACCAGGGCCGGGAGACACCGAACATGGGCCGGCTCATCGGCAAGCGGGAGTGGGAGACGCTCTACCACGGCTGGAACTGGGCCGACGTCGTCTCTGACATGGGCTACGTGCGGGACGACGGCAAGACGCTCGTCGCCCAGCCGCACCTGGACCTCGACCCCAAGAAGATGTGGACGCTGGACCACCTGCGGCGGATGGGTCCGCTGCAGAGCCCCAACGTGCTCCTCAACGAGATGACGCCTGACGAGCAGAAGGCGTTCCACGCCGACTACATCAAGGGTGGTCCCGCGGGACGGCCGGCACCTGCCGCCGTCTGATCCACCCTTCCCGGCGGGGGGGTCGCTGACCGCGAGTCCGCACCTCCCCGCCCCACCCACCCGGAGAGGAGCGCCGATGAGCAGCAAGCACGTCGTGCGCTTCGAGCCGGTCGGCATCGAGATCGAGGTCGAGGAGGAGAAGACCGTCCTGCGGGCCGCCGCCGAGCAGGGCCTGATGCTGATGCACGGGTGCAAAGAGGGCCAGTGCTCGGCGTGCAAGTCCTTCGTTCTGGACGGCGAGGACATCGAGCTCGACAAGTACTCGACGTTCGCCCTGCCCGACTTCGAGAAGGACGAGGGTTACACCCTGTTGTGCCGGGCGCACGTCTACGAGGACGTGACGATCGAGCTGCTCAACTACGACGAGGACATGATCCGGTCGGGATTCCCGATCCAGGACCTGGCGGCGGAGGTCGTCGCCCTCGAACCGGTGACCGGCGACATGCGGCACCTGGTGCTGCGGCCCCTCGGGGACGTGCCGCTCGCGTTCTTCGCCGGGCAGTACGTCGACATAGGCGTCCCCGGCAGCGAGGAGACCCGGTCGTTCTCGATGGCGAACACCCCGACGCAGGGCAAGGACGGGCTCGAGTTCGTGATCAAGATCTACCCGGGGGGCCTGTTCTCGGGTCACCTCGACGGGGGGATCCAGGTCGGCGACCAGCTGCAGATCAGTGGTCCCTTCGGGACGTTCACGCTGCGCGACGGCCGGTCCAGCGACATCGTGCTCGTCGGCGGGGGAGCGGGTATGGCCCCGATCCTGTCGCTGCTGCGCACCCTGGGTGAGAGCGGCAGCGCCCGCAGCACGCGGTTCTACTACGGGGCCCGCCGCAGGCAGGACCTCTGCTTCGAGAAGGAGCTGCTGCAGCTCGAGCAGGACCTGCCCGACTTCCGCTACCTGCCGGCGCTCTCCGAGCCCGACGAAGAGCCCTGGGACGGCGAGGTCGGGATGGTTACCGACGTGCTCAAGAAGCACGAGGCGGACCTCAGTGAGTCCGACTGCTACGTGTGCGGGCCGCCCCCGATGGTCGAGGCGGCGATGCCGGTCCTCGAGGGGCTGGGCGCCCCGATCAAGCGCATCTACTACGACAAGTTCACCACCACCGAAGGTTCCTGACCGCACCACCAGCGAGAGCGAGGCGGACCAGACATGACCACCATCACCGAGGAGCGCGACCTGCCGAGGCCGGAGTTCACCGACGCCGAGGCCGGCGCCCGGGAGTTCCCCGACTCGACCGCACGCAGCTACAACTATTTCACCCCCAAGAAGCGCAAGCAGTCGCACTACGAGGACGTCACGGTCGAGGTGCAGCCCGACCCGCGGCACTACCTGGCCCAGGGCTGGCTCTACGGCTTCGCCGACGGACAGGGCGGCTACCCGCTGACCTGGACCGCCCTCAAGGCCTGGGGCTCCGACCGCCCGGAGCCCGAGCGCTTTCCGGGATCCGGCGGAGCGGGCTACGCGTGGCCGGCCCACGGCTGGCACGAGTTCCGCGACCCGAACGAGGAGTGGGAGCTGACGTTCTACCGCTACAACTCGAACGTCGTCCGTCAGATCAACCAGAACATCGACACCGCGCGGGAGACCAAGGCCTTCGATCAGTGGAACCCGAACTGGGTGCAGTTCGTGGAGCGGCACGTCGGCGCCTGGATGCACGTCGAGCAGGGGCTCGGGCTCTACCTGTTCGCCAACGCGAACCGCCGCGCGCCCACCAACATGCACAACAACGCGATCGCCGTGAACAGCATGCACCGGCTCCGGTTCGCCCAGGACCTGGCGCTCTACAACCTGACACTCAGCGAGGTCATCGACGGCTTCGACGGCACCGCGCACCTCGACGCGTGGAACAACGACCCGGCCTGGCAGGGCGTACGACGCGTGGCCGAACAGCTCACGGCCGTCGACGACTGGGCCGAGGCCATCTTCGCGGCCAACGTCGTGTTCGAGCCGCTCGTGGGCGAGCTGTTCCGCAGCGGCCTCGTGCAGCAAGCCTCCCCGCGCAACGGCGACTTCGTGACGCCGACCGTGGTCGGCGCCGGCGAGCACGACTATGCCGAGCGGGACCTGCGCTACACGGTTGCGATGTTCGAGCCGCTCGTCAACGACAAGGAGTTCGCCGAGCACAACCAGGCGCTCTTCGACCAGTGGCTGTCGACCTGGACCGCTCGTTGCCTGACCGCCGCTCGCGAGTTGCAGCCGATCTGGTCGCAGCCGGACGCCAAGCCGCCGCGCTTCGAGGACGCCCTGGACCGGGCCAAGGCCCGGTTCAGCCAGATCCTGCGCGACCTCGACCTCAACGACCCCAAGGAGCTGACCCAGTGACCGCGTTCAAGACGGCCGAGAGCCCGTTCAAGTCCGACAACACGGCGTCCAACCGGTGCGGCGTCACCTTGATGAACAACCAGGTCGGAGCGGTGGTCGCGGAGGTGATGGCGACCCACGAGGGTGTCACCGCCACGCCGCTGCCGTCGATGATCCGCGTCGACGCGATCAACCGGATGGACTTCGTCTACGACGAGCTGTCCGAGGCGCTCGGCGAGGAGGAGGGCTTCTTCGACGCCGCCGCTTTCGAGGAGAACATGTCGACCCACTACGGCCGGATGATCCACCTCGACGACCGCACGATCATGTTCGCCAACCCGGAGGACGCCGCCGAGTACATCGGCTTCGACCTGACCGCGCACTGAGCCGACCACGCCACCGACGTACCTGAGGAGGACCTATGTACGAGAAGGACGGCGAGAAGTACTTCATCGTCGACAGCCACATGCACTACTGGGACGCGAGCCCCGAGAACTGGGTGAAGGGCCACGAGAACTACGCCAAGGGCTGGATCGAGTGCTTCCACGCCTACCAGGGACTCGGGCCGCCGGAGACGCACTGGTCGATCGAGCACTTCCAGAAGTACTCCGAGGCGGACCTGATGAAGGACGTCTTCGACGAGGGGTACGTCGACGTGGCGGTCTTCCAGCCGACGTACCTCAAGGAGTGGTACATCGAGGGCTTCAACACCACCGAGCGCAACGGCGCGCTGTCCGAGAAGCATCCCGGGCAGTTCGTCGTGAACACCCGGTGGGACCCCCGTGAGGGGGACGCCGGGATCAAGCAGCTCGAGGAGGACGTCAACCGGTGGGGCTCCACCGGGGTGAAGCTCTACACCGCCGAGTGGCGCGACGAGTCCCGCGGCTGGACGCTCGCGGACCCGGAGGCCTACCGCTTCCTGGAGAAGTCCCAGGAGCTCGGGATCAAGAACGTCCACGTCCACAAGGGCCCGACGATCTGGCCGCTGGACAAGGACGCGTTCGACGTCTCCGACGTGGACCACGCCGCGACGGACTTCCCCGACCTCAACTTCATCGTGGAGCACGTCGGTCTGCCGCGCATCGAGGACTTCTGCTTCATGGCGACCCAGGAGCCCAACGTCTACGCGGGTCTCTCCGTGGTGATCGGCGGGCTCATGTACGCCCGGCCGAAGTTCTTCGCCAAGGTGATGGGCGAGCTGCTGTTCTGGGTCGGCGAGGACAAGATGACCTTCGGCAGCGACTACGGCATCTGGGAGCCGAAGTGGCAGATCGAGGGCTTCGTCGACTGGGACTACCCGAGCGACGAGTTCTCCGACTACCCGCGCATCACCACGGACACGAAGAAGAAGATCCTCGGGCTGAACGCCGCGCGCCTCTACGGCCTCGACGTGCCCGCCGAGCTGCAGATCGCGGACGCCACCGCTCCGGCGGACCGCGAGGACGCGGCCCTGGTCAGCGACGCCAAGGCGTCGGTGTGACCGGAGCGTCCGGGGGCGCCGCGATCGTCGAGAGGACGGTCGCGGCGCGCTTGCGCGTCCTCGTCGAGCGGGCCCTCGACGAGGTCCGTGACCCGGAGCTCGACGAGCCGGTGACCACCCTCGGGTTCGTCGCGTCGTGCGAGGTGTCCGAGGACGGTGTCGTCTCGGTGCACCTGCGCCTGCCGACGTACTTCTGCGCCCCGAACTTCGCCTTTCTGATGGTGGCCGACGCGTACGACGCGGTGGGCGCCGTCCCCGGTGTGAACCGGGCGGTCGTCGTCCTCGACGACCACTTCGCCTCCGACGTCATCAACCAGGGCGTGGCGGCGAGAGCCGGGTTCGCCGACTCGTTCGGGTCCCTGGCCCAGGGCGGCCTCGAGACGTTGCGGGCGGACTTCCTGCGCAAGGCGGTGCTGGCCGGAACCGACCGGGTCTGCCGGCCCCTGATGGCCCAGGGCGTGAGCACCGAGCGGCTGGCCCGCATGACACTGGGAGAGGTGCCCGCCTCACCCGACCTCGACCGGCTGCGGACCCGGCGCCGCGAAGTCGGTCTTCCCGACGGCGACGACGCCCCGCTGCTCGTCGACGTGACCTCGGGCAGCCGCGTCGCGGACGACGACCTGCGCCTGCACCTCGGACGGGCGCGCCTGACCCGGGTCAACATCGAGGCCAACGGCGGCGTCTGTCGCGGCATGCTCCGCAGCCGCTACGGCGTCGAGGACACGAGCACGGAGGAGACACCATGAAGGCAGTCCGTCTGCACGCCTACCACCAGCAGCCGGTGGTCGAGGAGGTGCCGGAGCCCCGCGTGAGCGGGCCGCTCGACGTCGTGGTCCGCGTCGGAGGCGCCGGGGTGTGCCGCACCGACCTGCACATCATCCTGGGCCAGTGGGACGCGGCAATGAACCCGACGCTGCCCTACACGATCGGCCACGAGAACGCCGGGTGGGTGCACGAGGTCGGCTCGGCGGTGACGAACGTGGCGGTCGGCGACACCGTCATCGTGCATCCCACGCCGACCTGCGGGCTGTGCCGCGCGTGCCGGGCCGGTCAGGACATGCACTGCATCGCCAGCACCTTCCCCGGGCTCGACGGCACGGACGGCGGGATGGCGGAGTACCTCCTCACCTCGGCCCGTGCCTGCGTGAAGCTCGACCCGACCACGGAGCCCAAGGACATCGCCGCGCTGGCCGACGCGGGAATCACCGCCTATCACGCGGTACGCAAGATGCTGCCCCTGCTGCACCCGGGCACCACGTGCGCGGTCGTCGGCGCCGGCGGCCTCGGGCACATCGGGATCCAGTGCCTGGCGGCGCTGAGTGCCACGAACATCATCGTGGTCGACCGCAACCCGGACGCGCTCAAGCTCGCGGAGTCGCTCGGCGCCGACGAGACCGTTGTGGCCGACGGCTCGCACGTGGACGCGGTCAAGGACCTCACCGGGGGTGAGGGTGCCGACGTCGTGCTCGACTTCGTCGCCGAGGAGGGCGCCGAGAACGACGGGTTCACGATGACCCGGCCGGGCGGCTCCTACAGCGTCATCGGGTACGGCGGGACGCTGACCGTGCCCACGCTCGACATCATCTCGACCGAGCGCAACATCATCGGCAACATCGTCGGCACGTACAACGAGCTGGCCGAGCTGATGGTCCTCGCGCAGTCCGGCAAGGTCACCCTGCACACCAGGACCTACCCGCTCGCCGACGCCCAGGACGCGCTCCGCGACCTCGACGCCGGCCTCGTCCGGGGCCGGGCGATCCTCGTCCCTTGAGCCCTGAGCCGTACCGCCTGACGCGTCACCCGAGTCACCACCTCATCCGCATCCGACCACAGGAGGAACCATGGCCAAGGAGCTTCGATTCGGCGAGAACGCGCGGGCGCTGCTGCTCTCGGGTGTCGACCAGCTGGCGGAGGCGGTGAAGTCCACGCTCGGACCCAAGGGCCGCAACGTCGTCCTCGAACGCATCACCGGCTCCCCGGTGGTCACCAACGACGGCGTGACGATCGCTCGCGAGGTGCACCTGGCCGATCCGTTCGAGAACATGGGCGCGCAGCTGGTCAAGGAAGCCGCGATCAAGACCAACGACATCGTCGGCGACGGGACGACCACCGCGACGGTGATCGCGCACGCGATCATCCGCGAGGGCATCAGTGCGATCGCCCGCGGCGGCAACCCGGTGCTGGTCAAGCGGGGCGTCGACCTGGCCGTCTCCCGGCTGGTCGAGCAGCTGGCCAAGGTCGCGCACCCCGTGGTCACCGAGCAGGACTACATGCGGGTGGCGGCCATCTCGGCCAACGACGACGACACCGTCGGCGCCGTGCTCGCGCACGCCCTGCACACGGTCGGTGACAGTGGCATCGTGACCGTGACCGAGTCCCCGGTCAACGGGATGAGCGTGGACTTCGTCGAGGGCTTCGAGTACGACAACGGCTACCTGTCGCCGTACCTCGTGACGCACCCGGCCAGCCTTGAGGCGGTGCTGGACGATCCCTACATCCTGCTGTGCAGCGAAAAGATCTCCAAGGTCCAGCAGCTGATGCCCCTGCTGGACAAGGTGATGCGCGACCCGAAGCCGCTGGTGGTCATCGCCGAGACGGTCGACGGCTCCGCGCTGAGCATGCTGGTCCACAACCACGTCAACGGCGTGTTCCGCTGCGTGGCGACCAAGGCACCCGGCTTCGGCGACAGGCGGCTGCGCAAGCTGGAGGACATCGCGACGATCACCGGTGGCGAGGTCTTCAGCAAGCACTCGGGCTTCAGCCTCGAGAACATGACGCTCTCCCAGATGGGTCGGGCGCGGCAGGTGCGGGTCACCGCCGACCGGACCACGATCATCGGCGGCGGCGGCTCGTCGGACGCGGTCGAGTTCCGGCTGTCCCAGCTGCGCTCCGAGATGGACCGGGCCACCTTCGGGATCGACGAGGACGTCCTGACCGAGCGCATCGGCTCTCTGTCCGGCAAGGTGGCCGTCATCCGGGTCGGCGCACCGACCAACGCGGAGCTGGCGGAGCTGCAGCACCGGGTCGAGGACGCCCTGTCCGCCACCCGCGCCGCGATGGCCGAGGGGATCGTCGCCGGCGGAGGTTCGGCCCTCGTGCACGCCGCCCCCGTGCTCGACGACCTGGAGGTCAATGACGACTACGCGATCGGCGTGGACATCGTGCGCAAGGCGCTGTCCGAGCCGATGTACCTCATCGCGGCCAACGCCGGCTACGCCGGGCACGAGGTTGTGGCCAAGGTCTCTACCATGGGGGTCGACGAGGGGTTCGACGCCCTCGAGGGCCGGTTCGGGGACATGATCGAGATGGGCATCATCGACCCGCTCCGGGTGTGCCGCTCGGCGCTCGAGAACGGCGCCTCGGTGGCCGGCCTGCTGCTCACCACCAACACGCTGATCGCCGAGGAGCAGACGCCGTGGGGCGGGAGCCGCGCCCTGATGACCGAGTTCGGCGAGCTAGACGAGGGTCTGCACCAACCGTCGCCGGACTCGAGCACGCCGCAGTCGCTGGGCCTCGGACCCTCGGTCGGCTGACGTGCACCAGGTCGTCCGGCGGCGCGATGCCGGCCGGCCACCGATCCTCCCGCGGGAGATCCGTTCGCTGACGGTGATGCTCGGGCCGGCGTTCGTCGCCGCCGTGGCGTACGTCGACCCCGGCAACTTCGCCACGAACTTCTCGGCGGGAGCCCGGCTCGGCTACTCCCTGGTCTGGGTGGTCGTGCTGGCCAACCTGATCGCCATGCTCGTGCAGTACGAGTCGGCCAAGCTGGGGGTCGCCACCGGACGTGACCTCCCCGAGGTCTGTCGCGAACGGTTTCCCCGGGCAGTCACCCGCGGGCTGTGGGTGCAGGCGGAGCTGGTCACGATGGCCACCGACGTCGCGGAGTTCGTCGGAGCGGCTGTCGGGCTGAACCTGCTGTTCGGCATCGCGATGTTCCCCGCCGGCCTGATCACCGCCGTCGTCGCGTTCGGCGTCCTGGCGCTCTCGCGCCGTGGGCACCGCCCGTTCGAGGTCGGCATCGCCGCCCTGCTGGGCCTCGTCCTGCTGGGGCTCCTCTACGACCTCGTGGTGGTCGGGCCGGACCCGGCCGGGGTGGCCGGGGGACTGGTGCCCGGCTTCGGCGGCTCGGAGGGCGTCGTGCTGGCGGCGGGCATCGTCGGTGCGACGGTGATGCCGCACGTGATCTACCTGCACTCCGCGCTGACCAAGTCGCGCAACCTGCGTCGCGACGACGAGGAGCGCCGGGTGCTGATGCGCTACTACCGCCTGGACGTGGTCGTGGCCCTCACCGTGGCGGGGCTGGTGAACCTCGCGATGGTCTGCGTCGCCGCCGCCCTGTTCGGCGGCGCGGGCGGGGTCGACGTCGACGGCATCGTCGGCGCGCACCACGAGCTCTCCCGGATCGCCGGCGGGGGAGCCGCGCTCGCGTTCGCGGTGGCGCTGCTCGCGTCCGGGCTGTCCTCGTCGAGCGTCGGGACCTACGCCGGCCAGGTGGTCATGCAGGGCTTCCTGCGCCGCCGGATCCCGTTGTTCGTCCGCCGGGGGCTGACCATGTTGCCGGCGCTGACGATCCTGGCGCTGGGGCTGCCCGTGACGGCCAGCCTGGTCGTCTCGCAGGTGGTGCTGTCGTTCGGCATCCCGTTCGCGCTGGTGCCGCTGACCCTGCTCACGTCGCGCCGCGACGTGATGGGCGAGCTGGTGGACCGACGCTCCGCGACGGTGGCGATGTGGCTGGTCACGGCCGCGATCAGCACCCTCAACCTCTACCTCATTGTGAAAGTGGTGACCTGATGACAGACAACGAGAACACCCCCGCCCCCGCCCCCGAGGCGGAGCCGGAGACGGTAGCCCTGTGGCGGCTGGAGACCGGGTCGGCCCGGGCGCTGGCCGCCGAGGCGGAGCGGTTCGACGACCTGCAGACGGCGCTGCGCTGCTGCGAGCGGATCCTCCCGGAGCTAGGGCGGGCGGCCGGCGGATTCCCCGACTCCGTGCTGCTCGTCGAGGCCCTGTGGACGCTGGCCCTGACGTCATACGCCCGATGCTTCTCCGACGACGCGGACGGGGACTGCCTGTCCGAGGCCGACGTGGTGGAGGCCCATCCGGAGAACCAGGAGGTGGCCGACTGGCACCGAGCCCTGATGCGGCTACGGGTGCACTACGCGAGCGCCTCGGCCAACCCGCGCGAGGCGGTCTCGGTCAGCGTGGTGCGGGACGCGGACGGTGCGGCTGCCGGCATCGCCCTGACCTCGGCCGTGCAGCCGCCGCTCGACGAGGTCACCGTCCGCAGCGCCGGCACGATCGCCTACGCGCTCAGCGCTGTGCTCGACGAACGGATCGCACGCCGCCAGGGCGAACTGTTCGCCGAGGTCGGCGCCCTCGCCCCGGCCGCCCTCGACGCCCTCGAGGAGTGGCGCGCCGAACGCGTCGCCGCCCCGTCGGCCTGACCCGGGAATGGACCTGTCCACCCGGCAATGGCGCTCTTTGGCGCTCGCGGCCCCATACTGGAGGTGATGAAGCCTCATGCCGGGACCCGGCGACACCTTGCCAGCAGCCCCTTCCAGCCGGCCGAGCCGGTTGAGGTCCTGTCGTTCGAGCAGGACGAGCGGGTGATCCACGACAAGTACGGCCTCGGTCGCGTCGTGTCGGTCGAGACGGACCAGGCCGTCGTCGTGGACTTCGGGGACCGCCAGGTGCGCCTGGTGCGGCCGTTCCCCAAGCTCTCCAAGCTCTGACGGGGTCTCAGGTCGTCCCTTCGGACCAAAAGAGTGGTCCGTTCGGGCTATGCGCGGAGTTTCTGCGTCATGTTGTCGTGTCTCGCCGGTTTCCTAGGTGTACGAGAGACCTGGGAGATGAGACTCGTGAGCCGCACTGAGAACAAGACCACCGTCGTGACCCGATCGTCCAAGACCGAGACGCGCGCCCGCTGCAACCGATCGACGGACTGCCGCTGCGGGCAGCAGCTCGACCTCTGCGTCCGGGCCCACTGCCCGCGCTGCGGTCGCTCGATCAGCCAGTCCTGAACCCGAGGACCGACCCCGCCGACCCGGCGTCGAGTCGTCGCTGAACCGGTCCCGGTGACGGGCTAAGGTACTCAACGACCAGTCGGCGCGCACCCCGCCCCGACAACGTGCGGGACGGGCGGCGCGCTCGGCGAGCGAGGGATACCTGGTGGAGAAGCAGGACGACGAGGTGGCAACCGGCCGCCAGGTCCTCACCATCCCCAACCTCATCTCGATCTTCCGGCTGGCGGGCGTCCCGCTGTTCCTCTGGCTGGTCCTCGTGCCCGAGGCCGACGCCTGGGCCCTTGCGGTCCTCTTCGTGTCGGGCTTCACCGACTGGCTCGACGGCTACCTCGCCCGCAAGCTCAACCAGACCTCGCAGCTCGGCGCGATCCTGGACCCGGTGGCGGACCGGCTCTACATCCTGTCCACGGTGGTCGGGCTCGGCATCCGCGACATCATCCCGTGGTGGGTGGCGATCATCCTGCCGCTGCGCGACGCGTTCCTGTGGTGCCTGGTGCCGTTCCTGCGCACCCGCGGCTACAGCTCGCTCCCGGTGCACTTCCTCGGCAAGGCGGCCACCGCCAACCTGCTCTACGCCTTCCCGCTCCTGCTCCTGGGCGACGGCACCGGCGTGCTCGCGACGCTGGCCAAGGTGTTCGGCTGGGCCTTCGCCATCTGGGGCACCGGGCTCTACTGGTGGGCCGGGTTGCTCTACGCGTGGCAGGTGCGCAAGCTGATGGCCGACCACGAGCGAAGGGCACCGGCTCTCGATGGCGGCTGACCAGGACACCAGGAAGCGTCCGGCCCGTGGTGCCGTCCACGAGCCGCCGCCCCAGGCCGTGATGGGCCTGCTCAACTACATCACCGCGACGTCCCTCGACGCGGACTACGCGCACGTCTCGCAGCGGCGGGGGAGCGACCGCTCCGTCCGTCGTACCAGCCCGGGGACCGTGGGCCTGGTGGTCCTCGCGATCTTCGGCGTGCTCGTCGCCACCGCGGCCGTCCAGACCTCGCGCACGGCGGACGAGTCGGCCAGCTCACGGGAGTCCCTGGTCAAGCAGGTCAACGCGCGCAAGGCGGTGCTCGCCCGGCAGCAGACGACGAGGCTCGGTCTCACCCGGGAGGTGGCCGCCCTGCAGAACAGCAAACTGGACGCGACCAACCAGGGCCAGTCCCTGCTCATCCGGCTGGACGGTCTCGGCCTGTCCGCCGCGCGGGTGCCGGTCACCGGTGAGGGCATCCGGGTGGTCGTCGACGACGCACCGGGCGCGACCAGCGACAAGCAGACGGTCCTCGACCAGGACCTGCAGAAGCTGGTCAACGGGCTGTGGCTCGTGGGCGCGGAGGCGATCTCGATCAACGGTCACCGGCTCACGAACCTGACCGCGATCCGCGAGGCTGGCAGCGCCATCACGGTGAACTTCAAGTCGCTGAACCGGCCCTACACGGTCTCGGCGATCGGCAACAAGAACCAGATGGCCGCGAAGCTGCTCGACACGGAGGGCGGTCGCACCTGGCTGACCCTGCGGGCCAGCTTCGGGCTCCGGTTCGACGTCAACTCCGAGGACTCCATGACCCTGCCTGCCGGCCCGGTACCCGCCCTGCGCTTCGCCCGACAGCCGGAGCGTCTCAAGTGATCGCGGCGATCGGGCTGCTCCTCGGCGTCCTGCTGGGTCTGGTCCTTCAGCCGGAGGTGCCGATCTGGCTGGAGCCCTACCTGCCGATCGCGGTGGTCGCCGCGCTGGACGCCGTCTTCGGGGCGCTGCGGGCGTTCCTCGACGGGATCTTCGACGACAAGGTCTTCGTCGTCTCGTTCGTCTCCAACGTGCTGATCGCGGCGCTCATCGTCTACCTCGGCGACAAGCTCGGCGTGGGCGGTCAGCTCTCCACCGGCGTGATCGTCGTGCTGGGCATCCGGATCTTCTCCAACGTCGCCGCAATCCGTCGGCACATCTTCCACGCATGAGCCGGCCGTGACCGACCAGACGCCCGAGGCACCCGAGAAGCCGGCACCCGCCGACGGCCGGGACCGGCTGTTCGCGTCCCTGCGGCGCCCGGGATCCCGCGGGCAGCTGACGGCCGGGTTCCTGCTGGCGCTGCTGGGCTTCGCGGCGGTGACCCAGGTCAAGGCCAACGACAAGGACGACCTGTACGTCGGCGCGCGGCAGGGCGACCTGATCCAGTACATCAACAACCTCTCGCTGGCCTCCCAGCGTGCGGAGAACGAGATCGTCCGGCTCCAGCAGACGCGGGACGCCCTGCAGAGCGACACCCGATCCCGTCGTACGGCGGTCGAGCGGGCACAGCAGCAGGCCGACACCCTCGGGATCCTGGCCGGCACGGTCCCCGTCGTGGGGCCTGGCGTCGTCGTCACGGTCACCGACCCCAAGGGCGCGGTCGGCAGCAACCAGCTGCTCGAGGGGCTCGAGGAGCTCCGCGACGCCGGGGCCGAGGCGATCGAGCTGAACGACCGGGTCCGGGTCATCGCGCAGACCTCGCTCAAGGATGCCGACGGCGGCGTCATCGTGGACGGCACGCTGATCAAGGCGCCGTTCACCATCGAGGCGATCGGCAGCCCGCACGACCTGTCCACCGCCCTGGAGTTCAAGGACGGTTTCGTCGACGAGGTGCAGCGCCCCGACGTCGACGGCACGGTGGCGACCAAGGAGGCCGACAAGGTCGAGATCACCACCGTCACCGAGCTGACCACACCGCAGTACGCCAGCCAGGGCAAGACCGGATAACCTCGCCCTCACCCAATGAAGGAGCGCCGTGAACCCCGACGACCTCAAGTACACCAGTGAGCACGAGTGGGTCCGCAGCCCCGGCGAGGCCGCCGGCTCGGTGCGGGTCGGTATCACCGACTACGCCCAGGAAGCCCTCGGCGACATCGTCTACGTCTCCCTGCCCGAGGTCGGCGCCGACCTGGCGGAGGGCTCCGCGGTGGGCGAGCTCGAGTCCACGAAGTCCGTCAGCGATGTCTACGCGCCGCTCGCCGGCTCGGTCGTGGCCCGCAACGAGGCCCTGGACGGGACACCCGAGCTGGTCAACTCCGACCCCTACGGCGAGGGCTGGCTCTTCGAGATCGTGCCCGCGGACGCAACGGCCGTCGAGGCCCTGATGGACGCGGCCGCCTACGAGACCAGCATCGGGTCCTAGGTCCGGCCGAGCCTCGCGCCTCGCTGTTGAACGCCTCACGTTCACTGATAGGTTCGGGGCCAGCAACCATGAACCTCGACTGACGGTTGAGGGTTCGCGCACACGCCGTGAGGCACCGGGAGGCCGACATGCCGTTCTGCACTCAGTGCGGACACCAGAACCCCGACGGGGCACGTTTCTGCTCCCAGTGCGGGAGCCGCCTCGAGGCGGGCGCTGCCGGTGGCGCGGGCGCCGCCGGCGCTGAGACGCCGAGCGAGTCCACGGCGACGATCACCTTCGGCGGGCCCGTCAAGGAGGCCGAGCACCGCGAGGAGCGCGACCTCGGGGACGCCGATGCGGCGGCCGTGGACGCCCTGCCGCCGGGGAGCGCCCTGCTGATGGTCCAGCGCGGGCCGAGTGCGGGCAGCCGCTTCCTGCTGGACACCGACGTGGTGGCCGCGGGCCGGCACCCCGAGAGCGAGATCTTCCTCGACGACGTGACCGTGTCGCGCCGGCACGCCGAGTTCCGTCGTACGTCGGACGGCTTCACGGTCGCGGACGTCGGGAGCCTCAACGGCACCTACGTCAACCGCGACCGCATCGACGAGGTCACGCTGCAGGGCGGCGACGAGGTGCAGATCGGGAAGTACCGCCTCGTGTACTTCGCCAGCCACACCGCCTCCGGTCGCGCCGGAGCGGGTTCGTAGCCATGCGACAGTCCGCGTCGTCGCGGGCGCGGTTGAGCATCGGGGAGGTGCTCGGCCAGCTGCGCGGGGACTTCCCCGGCCTCAACATCTCCAAGATCAGGTTCCTGGAGGCGGAGGGGCTGATCGAGCCGGAGCGCACGCCGTCCGGCTACCGCAAGTTCTCGCACCGCGACGTGGAGCGGCTCCGCTACGTCCTCACGGCGCAGCGCGAGCACTACCTGCCGCTTAAGGTGATCCGCGAGCACCTCGACGCGATCGACCGCGGCCTCGAGCCGCCGGCGCTGAACGGCTCCACCGGGCCGCAGGTGCCGCGCGTGGTGCTGGCCGGCGACGGCTACCCCTCGCCCGAGGCGTTCGCGACCGAACCCTCCGAGCTCCGGCTCTCCCGCAACGAGCTCCTCACGTCCGCCGAGATCGAGGACGACCTGCTCACCCAGCTCGAGACGTTCGGCCTGGTCAGGCCCCGGTCCGGGCACGCGCCGTACGACGGTGACGCGCTCGTCGTGGCCAAGACCGCGGGGGAGCTCGCGGCCTTCGGTTTCGAGCCCCGTCACCTGCGGGCGTTCCGGACCGCCGCGGACCGGGAGGTCGGGCTCATCGAGCAGGTCGTCTCCACGATGCGACGCGGCCGGGACGCCAGTGCGTCGGCCCGCGCCGAGGAGGCGATCTCGCAGATCGCGGCCCTCTCGGTGCGGCTGCACGCGACGCTCGTCAAGGCCGGACTGCGGGCCTGATCGTCCTTCCGGCGCGGAGTAGTGTGAGCCCGTGCGAGAAGTCGACGTGATCGGTGTCCGGGTGGAGATGCCCTCCAACCAACCCATCGTCCTGCTCCGGGAGGTGGCGGGGGACCGCTACCTGCCCATCTGGATCGGGGCCGTGGAGGCGACGGCGATCGCCTTCGCCCAGCAGGGGGTGGTGCCGCCCCGGCCGCTCACCCACGACCTGATGAAGGACCTGCTGAACGCCACCGGGCAGGACCTCAGCGAGGTCCGGATCACCGAGATGAAGGACGGCATCTTCTACGCCCTTCTCGTCTTCGAGTCCGGCATCGAGGTCAGCGCCCGGCCCAGCGACTCGATCGCGCTGGCGCTGCGGACCGGCAGCAAGATCGTCTGCGCCGAGGACGTGCTCGACCAGGCCGGGCTCGAGGTGCCCGACGAGCAGGAGGACGAGGTGGAGAAGTTCCGCGAGTTCCTCGACCAGGTCTCGCCCGAGGACTTCGAGGCCCGGCCCGAGACGTGACCCGAGACGTGACCCGAGACGTGACCCCAAGTCTCAACCTCTAGTTGAGGGTTACGACACGCCGACCGAAAGAGCCCGACGTCGTTGACCACCCTCAACCCGAGCCTTACCTTGGGGGAGTGTCTTCGCTGTAACTCCACCGTTGTTCTCTTGGACCAGCCGCCCGCGGCCGACCAGACCGAGGACTGACGGCTTCCCCCCGAGGGAGCGACACGCAGAGCGAAGCTGACGAGACGAGGCCAACGGTGACAAGCAACGACGACGTGACGGCACAGCGTCCGGACGAGTCCGGTGCGCACAAGGCGGCCGAGGTGGCGGACCAGCAGGGCCTGCTCTTCGACGACGACGTCTCCTCGATGCCGAGCGACGCGGGCTACCGCGGGCCGACGGCCTGCAACGCGGCCGGCATCACCTACCGGCAGCTCGACTACTGGGCCCGCACCGGCCTCGTCGAGCCCACCGTGCGCGGCGCCACCGGCTCCGGCACCCAGCGGCTCTACTCCTTCCGCGACATCCTGTTGCTCAAGGTGATCAAGCGTCTGCTCGACGCCGGCATCTCGCTGCAGCAGATCCGGACCGCGGTCCAGCACCTCCGCAAGCGCGGCACCGACGACCTGACCCGGGTCACGCTGATGAGCGACGGCGCCAGCGTCTACGAGTGCACCAGCAACGACGAGGTCATCGACCTCCTCCAGGGCGGCCAGGGCGTCTTCGGCATCGCCATCGGCGGGGTCTGGCGCGAGATCGAGGGCACCCTCGCCGCGCTGCCCAGCGAGCGGGTCACCGACGACGCCGACAGTCACGCCGCCGACGAGCTCGCCGCCCGCCGCAAGGCGCGCGCCACCGGCTGAGGTGGGTTGATAGGCTGAGCCTGCTGCTGACACCGCGCGGGAGAGTCTTCGACCCAACCCTCGTGTCGGAGCGCCGAAGGGGCAAATCCTCCCCGGAACCTCTCAGGCGCCAGGACCGTGCGGGACAGGCAACTCTGAAGGCCGACCACGATGTCGTGCCGACAGAGGGGGAGGCGACCTGACCGTTCGCGTCCCCAGGAGCCTCTGTGTCCGACCACCCCAGCCTCGCCGACCTCGACGTGGCGAGCGCCTTCGTCGACCGTCACATCGGCCCCGGCGCCTCCGAGCGGGCTACCATGCTGGCTGCCCTCGGCTTCGACTCCCTCGACGCCCTGATGGACGCCGCGGTCCCCGGCGGCATCCGTGCCGCCCACGAGCTCGGCCTCCCCGCCGCCGCCACCGAGCAGCAGGCCGCCCGTGAGCTCCGGGAGGTCGCCGCCCGCAACACGCCCCGCGAGCCGATGATCGGTCTCGGCTACCACGGCACGATCACTCCTCCCGTCGTACGGCGCAACGTGCTGGAGGACCCCAGCTGGTACACCGCCTACACGCCGTACCAGCCGGAGATCTCGCAGGGCCGCCTGGAGGCGCTGATCAACTTCCAGACCATGGTCGGCGACCTGACGGGGCTGCCGACGGCCAATGCGTCGTTGCTCGACGAGGCCACTGCGGTCGCCGAGGCGATGACGCTGGTGCGTCGGGGCAACAAGCAGGCCACCGGGCCCTTCGTGGTCGACGCCAACGCCCTACCTCAGACGATCGCGGTCGTGCAGACCCGCGCGCACGCCATGGGCATCGGCGTCGTGGTCGCGGACCTCACCGACGGACTGCCCGAGGGCGAGGTCAGCGGCGTCCTGGTGCAGTATCCGGGCGCGGACGGCCACGTGCTCGACCCCCGCCCGGTCATCGAGGCGGTGCACGAGCGCGGCGGGATGGCCGTGGTGGCCGCCGACCTGCTGGCGCTGACCCTGCTGGAGTCGCCCGGCTCGATGGGGGCCGACGTCGTCGTCGGCTCGTCCCAGCGCTTCGGGGTGCCGCTGTTCTACGGCGGCCCGCACGCCGGCTTCATGTCCGTGCGCCCCGGCCTCGAGCGGCACCTGCCCGGTCGGCTGGTCGGCGTCTCCGTCGACGCCGAGGGCCGTCCGGCCTACCGGCTCGCGCTGCAGACCCGCGAGCAGCACATCCGTCGCGACAAGGCCACCTCCAACATCTGCACGGCCCAGGTGCTGCTGGCCGTCGTCGCGTCGATGTACGCGGTCTACCACGGCCCCGAGGGGCTGCGGACGATCGCGCGGCGCACGCACCGCTACGCCGCCGTGCTGGCCGCCGCGCTGCGCGAGGGTGGCGCCGACGTGCGGCACGCGGCGTTCTTCGACACCGTCACCGTCAGCGTGCCCGGTGGAGCGGCCGCCGTCGTGGACGCGGCCCGCGACCGCGGGGTGCACCTGCGGCTGGCCGACGAGGACACGGTGGGCGTCTCCACCTCCGAGACCACGTCGCGTGAGCACCTGGTCGCGGTCCTGGAGGCCTTCGGCGTCTCGACCGACTCGACCAACGGGGTCGACGTCGACGACGTGGACGCCCGCACCGGGGACGAGCTGCCGACGGGGCTCGTGCGCGAGACCGTGTTCCTGACCCACGACGTGTTCAACACACACCGCTCCGAGACCTCGATGCTGCGCTACCTGCGCCGGCTGTCGGCCCGCGACTACGCGCTGGACCGCGGCATGATCCCGCTCGGCTCGTGCACCATGAAGCTCAACGCGACCACGGAGATGGAGCCGGTCAGTCTGCCGGGCTTCGCCGATTTGCACCCGTTCGCGCCGGTGGCGGACGTCGAGGGCTACACCCACCTGATCGGGGAGCTCGAGTCCTGGCTGGCCGAGGTCACCGGCTACGACCGGGTGTCGATCCAGCCCAACGCCGGCTCGCAGGGTGAGTTCGCGGGGCTGCTCGCGATCCGGGCGTTCCACGTCGCCAACGGTGACGACGCCCGCGACATCTGCCTGATCCCGGCGTCGGCGCACGGCACCAACGCGGCCTCGGCCGTGATGGCCGGCATGCGGGTGGTGGTCGTGAAGGCCGCCACCGACGGCCGCGTCGACATGGACGACCTACGGGCGCAGTGCGAGAAGCACTCCGAGGACCTGGCCGCGATCATGGTCACCTACCCCTCGACGCACGGTGCCTACGAGGACGGCATCGGCGACCTCTGCGCGATGGTGCACGAGCACGGCGGCCAGGTGTACGTCGACGGGGCGAACCTCAACGCGCTGCTCGGCTACGCGAAGCCGGGCGAGTTCGGTGGCGACGTGTCGCACCTCAACCTGCACAAGACGTTCTGCATCCCGCACGGCGGTGGCGGTCCGGGTGTCGGCCCCGTCGCGGTCCGGTCCCACCTCGCGCCGTACCTGCCCTCGCACCCGGGGCACCCGGACCCGTCGCGTCGGGACGGCATCGGTCCGGTCAGCGCTGCGCCGTACGGGTCGGCGGGCATCCTGCCGATCTCGTGGGCCTACGTGCGGATGATGGGCGGCGAGGGACTGACCGACGCGACCGCCGTCGCGGTGCTGTCGGCCAACTACGTCGCCAAGCGGCTCGCTGAGCACTTTCCCGTGCTCTACAAGGGACATGGTGGCCTCGTTGCGCACGAGTGCATCCTCGACCTGCGTGACCTGACCAAGCGCACCGGAGTGACGGTCGACGACGTGGCCAAGCGACTGGTGGACTACGGCTTCCACTCGCCGACGATGAGCTTCCCGGTCGCCGGGACACTGATGGTGGAGCCGACCGAGTCCGAGGACCTGGGTGAGATCGACCGGTTCATCGCGGCCATGATCGCGATCCGCGAGGAGATCGAGCAGGTCGCAGCGGGGGAGTGGACCCCGGAGACCTCACCGCTGCGCGGTGCTCCGCACACGATGCGGGCGCTCACCGGCGAGTGGGACCGGGCGTACTCCCGCGAGGTCGCGGTGTTCCCGACCGGCTACGACCCGGACAAGTACTGGCCACCGGTGGCCCGGATCGACCAGGCCTACGGCGACCGCAACCTGGTCTGCTCGTGCCCGTCACCCGAGGCGTTCGCCGAGGACCTGGACGGATGAGCGGCGTCAGTCCGGTCACGGCCCGTCGCCTCGACGTGCTGCTGGCCAAGGAGCAGGCCGACGGCCGGCTCCCGTCCGTGGTAGGGGGGATCGTGCGCGACGGTGAGCTGGTGTGGAGCGGAGCCGTCGGTGCGCTCGACGGGTTCGTCCCCGGCCCCGACGTGCAGTACCGCATCGGGTCGATCACCAAGACCCTGGTCGCGGTCCTCGTCATGCAGCTGCGCGACGAGGGGGCGCTCGACCTCAACGACCGCATCGACCTGCACCTGCCCGGGATCGCCTACGGCGACCGGACGCTGCGCGACCTGCTCGCCCACGCGACCGGCATGCACTCCGAGCCCGCGGGATCCTGGTGGGAGCGCAGTCCCGGAGGCACCTTCGAGGAGCTCGCGGCCGGGTTGTCGGAGCAGGACGCTCCGTTCGCCGCCGGCACCACCTTCCACTACAGCAACGTCGCGTTCGGCCTCCTCGGCGAGGTCGTCGCGCGGCACCGGTCCGCGCCATGGTTCGACGTGGCCCGTGAGCGGATCCTCGAGCCCCTCGGCATGCACCGCACGACGTACCTCCCGGAGGCGCCGCACGCCAGCGGCTACAGCGTCCACCACTACGCGGGCACGCTGACCGAGGAGCCCGCGCACGACGCCGGTGCGATGGCTCCGGCGGGTCAGGTCTGGAGCACGGTCGAGGACCTGGGCCGTTACGCCGCGTTCCTCGCCACCGGCGACGAGCGGGTGATGGAGCCCGCGACCACGGCCGAGATGTGCACGCCGCAGTCGGCGTCGCGGGCTAACGCGCTCGCCAACGCGCACGGCCTGGGCATGCAGCTGGCGCGCGGCGGTTCGGGCATGCTCGTCGGGCACACCGGTTCCATGCCGGGCTTCCTGGCCGGTTGCTTCGCCGACCCCCTCCGACGTACGGCGGCGGTGGTGTTCGCGAACGCCACCGTCGGTATGCGCTGCCAGGGGCTGGCGGTCGACCTGCTGGAGGCGCTCGAGGCGGCCGAGGGCAGCGTCCCGCTGAAGTGGCTGCCGAGCGCCGAGGTGCCGGACCTGGTGCGGGACGTGCTCGGCGTCTGGCACTGGGGCAACACGGCGTTCAGCTTCTCGTGGGACGGTCGCGAGGTCATCGTCACCAACCCGGTTCGCGCTGCGGAGTCACAGCGGTTCCGACTCTGCGACGGCGGCACGCTCCTCGGCACGCGTGGCTACCACCACGGCGAGCGGCTGCACGTCGTACGCCGAGAGGACGGGTCGCCGCACTACCTGGTGTGCGAGACGTTCGTCTACACCCGCGAGCCCTACGACCCGACCGTCCCGATCCCCGGCGGACACCCGGGCTGAGGCCGCTGCCGGTACGACACTCACTCAGGGCGCGGTGCCTGATTGCCCTTGTGGACAGGGGGAAACGCTCTCGACAGTGTCGGCGGTGGCAGGTAGAGTCGAACACATGTTCGACACGTCGTGGATCGCTGACCTGGACGCCGCTGGCGCGTGCGAGGCGATCACCGGGACGCAGGTCGATCTGCGGGAGGCGCAGTGGCGCGAGCTGGTGCTGGCCGCGCACTGGGCGGACCTGCACGACGAGCACACCGTCCCCGAGACCGGTTCGGTGCTGGTGGGGATGG
>JBDSMW010000028.1:0-10704 GCA_039915665.1 Nocardioidaceae bacterium | reverse complement strand
CGCGCCGGACAGCGCTTCCTGGGCCTTGCAGCACTCCGAGCTCGTCACCGTGGTGTGGGCGCTGCTGATCACGGCGGTGTTCGCCCCGCTGGCCCTGTCCGCGTTCCGGCGCCGGGCCGTCGACTGACGCGCGGTGAACATGCTCGAGGCTTTACCGTATGTCCGGTTTGCCGGGATGCTGGTTCGGGGTACCCCTACCTGTGGGAGGGAATCCGATGGGGGGCGCCGTGTCACGGTGTCCGCGGTTCTCTAATCCGGTCCTCACCTTGGGGGTCCGGGGGGATGGGCAGGTTTTTCTCATGTTTCGTGCTTGGTTCGAACGGGCGCGCCCCGTCACTTCTGTGATGGCTGCGCTGCTTCTGATGATCATCTCGCTGGGCGTCGGTGGCATTGCCACGGCGGATCCCGGCACCGGCAAGGGCCAGGGCAACGGCAACGCGGCGAACGCAGCTGCGACCCCGGCTCCTGCGGCCGAGGCGCAGTCACCCGCGCCCGCCGCCTCGAAGTCCCAGGCGTCGACGACGTCCCAGCCGCCGACGAAATCCTCGGCTCCGGCCAAGAAGGCGTCGGCTCCGGCTCCGGCCAAGAAGGCGTCGGCGCCGGCGAGGAAGGCGTCGGGTCGCTCTTCGGCGGCCTCGCACCAGACGTCCGGCACGGCTGGCACGTCGGGTGACGTGAGCTCGCCGCAGCCGAAGAGCAACGCCGACCAGAACGGTGGTGGCGCCAACGGCGACTGCGGCAGCTACTGCTCGACCCGGGACGGCAGCGCGTCCGGCAACGGGAACGGTGGCGGCAAGTCCACCGGGAAGCCGTGTGCGGGCTGTGTCGGCAAGGCCGACAACAAGAACCCGCCCGGTCAGTTCCAGGACGGCTCGGACCACAACAACGGCTACGAGTGCGACGGCAACAACGGGATCGGTAAGACCAACCCCGCTCACACCGGCTGCACGACGCCGACCACGCCGGTCTGCACCCCGAAGCAGGGTCAGAACGCTGACTGCACCACCAGCTCGACGGGCTGCGTCGCCTCGGCGACGGTCTCCTGTGACGCCGACTGCGTGCCCACCGAGACGGTGTCATGCGGTGAGGACGTCTGCGTCATGTCGGCCACGGAGATCTGTGACGCCGAGATCCTCGGTGTCTCCGCGACCCGCGCCCCGACCGGGGCGAAGCGCGCGCCGACCGTCGCGGGGCTCCAGGCCGTTCGCGCACCGGCGGCCGTGCCGGCTGCCGCGCCCGCGACCGGAGTGCTGCCGAACACCGGGGCGAGCAGCCTCCTCGAGCTGCTGAGCGCAGCCGGGGCGGCCCTGGTCCTCGTCGGTGGGCTCACCCTTGCGATGCGTCGCCGGGGCCTCACGGGCTGACCGGCCGCACCGTTCGGCTACCCAGGGGAGCGCTCGTCACGAGCGCTCCCCTCGGTGCGTCGTCAGGGTCTCAGCGGGGAGCCATCCGCAGCGCGCCGTCCATCCGGATGACCTCGCCGTTGAGGTAGTCGTGGTCGATGATGGCCAGCGCGAGGGAGGCGTACTCCTCCGGGCGGGCGAGCCGCTGCGGGAACGGCACCCCCGCCGCGAGGCCGGCGCGGAACTCGTCGGAGACGGTGGCCAGCATCGGGGTCTCGACGATGCCGGGTGCGATGCTGCAGACCCGGATGCCGTGCTGAGCGAGGTCGCGTGCGGCGGGCAAGGTCAGGCCGACGATGCCACCCTTGGACGAGGCGTACGCCGCCTGGCCGACCTGTCCGTCGTACGCCGCGATGGAGGCGGTGTTCACGATGACGCCGCGCTGTCCCTCTGCATCAGGCTCGGTCTGCGCGATCGCCTCGGCGGCGAGTGCCAGGACGTTGAAGGTGCCGACCAGGTTGACCTGGACCACGGCGGCGAAGAGCGCCAGGTCGTGCACGCCCTTCTTGCCCAGGATCCGCGCCGACGGACCGATGCCGGCGCAGCTGACCACGGTGCGCAACGGCCCGGCCGCGGCGGCCTGCTCGACGGCCACCTGGACCTGCACGGGGTTCGTGACGTCGGTCGCGAGGTAGGTCACGCCCTCGACGGCGTCGGCCTGCTCGATGCTCGCGGGCAGGTCGAGGGCGAAGACGCGCACGCCCTTCGCCGCTAGGGCGGCGGTCGTCGCACGGCCGAGGCCGGACGCCCCGCCGGTGACGAGGGCGGAGGTGTCGTCGAGCTGCATCAGTTCTCCTTGCTGTGGCGCGCTGTCGTGACGGGTGCGGAGGACGGCTGGGCCAGGGCCCGGCCGATCACCATCCGCTGGATCTGGTTGGTGCCCTCGAAGATCTGCATGACCTTGGCCTCGCGCATGTAGCGCTCCACGGGGAAGTCGCGGGTGTAGCCGTAGCCGCCGTACACCTGCACCGCGTCCGTGGTGACCTTCATGGCGTTGTCGGTGGCGACCATCTTGGCGATCGACGCCTCGGTGCTGAACGGCAGGCCCTGGTCCTTGAGCCGTGCGGCGTGGAGGTACGTCGCCCGGGCTGATCCGACCGCGGCGGCCAGGTCGGCCAGCAGGAAGGCGAGGCCCTGGTGCTCGATGATCTTCTGGCCGAACGTCTCGCGCGTCTTGGCGTAGGCCACCGCGTCGTCGAGCGCGCCCTGGGCCAGGCCGGTGGCGACGGCGGCGATACCGAGCCGTCCGGAGTCGAGCCCGGCCAGCGCGATCTTGAGGCCGTCGCCCTCGGCGCCGAGCAGCCGGTCGGCGCCGATCCGGGCACCTTCGAACCGGATCGTCGCGGTCGCCGAACCGGTGAGGCCCATCTTGCGCTCGGGCGGGTCGGCCACGACGCCGTCGGTGTCGGCCGGCACAAGGAAGCAGGAGATGCCGTTCTTGTCCTCCGACGTCCTGGCCATCACCTTGTAGAAGTCGGCGTGACCGCCGTGCGTGACCCACGCCTTGGTGCCGTCGAGGACGTAGTCGTCGCCGTCGCGACGGGCCCGCGTGCGCATCGCGGCGGGGTCGGAGCCGGCGTGCGCCTCGGACAGGCAGTAGGCACCGAGCAGGTCGCCGCCGAGCATGTCGGGCAGCCAGCGCTGCTTCTGCTCCTCGGTGCCACGGGTGACCAGGCCGAAACAGCTGAGGGCGTGCACCGAGACGCCGACGCCGACGCTGGCCCAGACGCGGGCGATCTCCTCGAGCACCTGCAGGTAGACCTCGTAGGGCTGGCCGCCGCCGCCGTACTCCTCGGCGTAGGGCAGCCCGAGGACGCCGGCCTGCCCGAGCATGGTGAAGACGTCGCGCGGGAAGGTCTCGGTGGCCTCGGCCTCGGCGGCCCGGGGGTGGAGCTCCTTGTCGGCGAGCTCGCGGACCAGCCGGATCAGGTCGCTGGCTTCGTCGGAGGGCATCACGCGGCTGGCTGGCATGGTCGCCACTCTAGAAGAGCCGGTTCGGGGGCCGCCCGGCTAGGTTGGTCTCGATGAGGGTCGCTCTGATGGTCACGTGCGTGAACGACGCCATGTTCCCGGAGACGGGGAAGGCGGTCGTGACGCTGCTGCGCCGCCTCGGCGTGGACGTGGAGTTCCCTGAGGGCCAGACCTGCTGCGCTCAGCCGATGGTGAACACCGGCTACCTCGACGAGGCGGTGCCGGTCGTCCGCACCTTCGTCTCCGCCTTCGAGGGGTACGACGCGGTGGTGACGCCGTCCGGCTCGTGCGCCGGCTCGGCCCGGCACCAGCACGCGATCGTCGCCCGTCGCTCGGGGGACCCAGGCCTGGCGGCAGCCGTGGCCGAGACGTCCCCCAAGGTCTACGAGCTATCGGAGTTCCTCGTCGACGTGCTCGGGGTCGAGGACGTCGGGGCGTCGTTCCCGCACACGGTGGCCTACCACCCGACCTGCCACTCGCTGCGGATGCTCGGCGTCGGTGACCGGCCCACCCGGCTGCTGAAGGCGGTCAGGGGGCTCCGGCTCGTCGACCTGCCGCAGGCCGAGGAGTGCTGCGGCTTCGGCGGGACGTTCGCGGTGAAGAACGCCGACACCTCGGTGGCGATGGGCTCCGACAAGGCGCGGCACGTCCGCGGGACCGGGGCCGAGGTGCTGGTGGCCGGCGACAACTCCTGCCTGATGCACGTCGGCGGCCTGCTCTCGCGGCAGCGTTCCGGCGTCCGGGTGATGCACCTGGCCGAGATCCTGGCCTCTGTCTCCGACAACGGTGACAGAAAGTGACCCAGGGGTCACTGATAACCATCCGATGTCGGAGGAGACGATGACCGCGACCTTCGTAGGGATGCCGGCGTTCCCGGTGGCGGCGCGGGCGGCCCTGGCCGACACCCAGCTGCGGGCCAACCTGGCGCACGCGACGTCGACGATCCGGGCCAAGCGGCTCAAGGTCGTCGCGGAGGTCGACGACTGGGAGCAGCTGCGGCTGGCCGGCGCCGCGATCAAGGACAACACCCTGCTGCACCTCGACGAGCACCTGCTGCGGCTCGAGGAGTCGCTGACCGCGGCCGGGGCCACCGTGCACTGGGCCCGCGACGCGGCCGAGGCGAGCGCGGTCGTCGCCGCGGTCGCGAAGTCACACGGCGTGGACGAGGTCGTGAAGGTCAAGTCGATGGCGACCGCGGAGATCGACCTCAACGAGCACCTCGCCGCCGAGGGCATCTCCGCCTGGGAGACCGACCTCGCCGAGCTGATCGTGCAGCTCGGTGACGACCTGCCGAGCCACATCCTGGTGCCGGCGATCCACCGCAACCGGGCGGAGATCCGCGAGATCTTCCTCGAGCACATGGCCGCCGCCGGGCGACCCGCTCCGGACGACCTGTCGGATGAGCCCGCGAAGCTGGCCGAGGCGGCCCGGCTGCACCTGCGCGAGAAGTTCCTGCGGGCCAAGGTCGGCGTCTCCGGCGCGAACTTCGCGGTCGCCGACTCGGGCACGCTCGTCGTGGTGGAGTCCGAGGGGAACGGGCGGATGTGCCTGACGCTGCCGGAGGTGCTGGTCTCGGTGGTGGGCATCGAGAAGGTGGTGCCGACCTGGTCCGACCTCGACGTCTTCCTGCAGCTGCTGCCGCGGTCCTCGACCGGCGAGCGGATGAACCCGTACACCTCCACCTGGTCCGGGGTCGAGCAGGGTGATGGCCCGCAGGAGGTGCACGTCGTGCTCCTCGACAACGGCCGCACCCGCGCACTGGCCGACGAGGTCGGACGGCAGGCCCTGCGCTGCATCCGCTGCTCGGCCTGCCTCAACGTGTGCCCGGTCTACGAGCGGACCGGAGGGCACGCCTACGGATCGGTCTACCCGGGCCCGATCGGCGCGATCCTCAACCCGCTGCTCAAGGGCGTAGGTACGACTGCGCAGACCGACTCCCTGCCCTACGCCTCGTCGCTGTGCGGTGCGTGCTTCGAGGCGTGCCCGGTCCGCATCGACATCCCTTCGGTGCTGGTGGACCTGCGGGCCCAGGTCGTCGACGCCCACCGGGGCGGGATGCCCAAGCCGGAGGCGCTGGCGATGAAGGCCGCTGCGCTCACCTTCGGGTCGGGTGCGCGCCTCGGCGCCGCCGAGCGCGCGTCGGGCCTGGTCGGACGGCTGCTCGGACGAGCCGGCCGCACGCTCCCGGGCGGCCGCCGGATGCTCGGTCGCCTCCCCGGGCCGGGCGCCGCGTGGAGCGACGCCCGGGACCTGCCGCAGCCGCCGGCCGAGTCGTTCCGGGCCTGGTGGAAGCGCACCGACGGGGGCCGCCATGAGTGAGGCCCGCGACGCGATCCTCGCCGGTGTACGACGCGCGCTCGACGGCGCGGACACGGCGCCCGTGACCGTCCCCCGCAGCTACCGGGATACCGGCTCAACGGACCGCGCCTCGATGCTCGACCTGTTCGTGGAGCGCGTCGCGGACTACCGCGCCACCGTCGTGCGCTGCGGAGCCGACGAGGTCGAGGCCCGGATCGCCGAGGCCCTGCCCGCCGGCGCTCGGACGGTCGTCCCGGACGGCTTCGGCTGGGCGGTCCCCGGCGCCGTCCGCGACGAGGGACTCACGGCCACGGAGCTCGATGGGCTCGACGCGGTGGTCACCTCCGCCACCGTCGGGATCGCGGTCACGGGCACGATCGTGCTCGCGCACGGCCCGGGCGAGGGGCGCCGGGCCCTGAGCCTCGTGCCCGACCTGCACGTCTGCGTGGTGCGGGCCGAGCAGGTCGTCTCCGACGTACCCGACGGGGTGGCTCGGCTCGACCCGTCCCGGCCGACGACCTGGATCAGCGGGCCTTCGGCCACCAGCGACATCGAGCTCGACCGGGTTGAGGGAGTGCACGGGCCCCGGACCCTGCACGTCATCGTCGTGGACTGACGGCTGGTGCGGGCCCCGCCCCGGGGAGGCGGGACCCGCGGCCCGAGGTCAGGCTCAGGCGGGCGGAGTCTCGCCGCCCGACGGCTGGCCGCTGCCGTCGCCGTCGTGGTCGCCGTGACCGCCGCCGTGACCACCACCGGTCTGCGTGCCGGTCACCGCGTAGGACTTGTCGACCTGAACGATCATTTCGTCACCGGCCTTGGTGACGATGTGCGCCTCGTAGACGCCGTCGGAGTCGGTCTCGACCCGCTGAATCGTCGCGCCCGGGTACTTCGCGAGCGCCGCGGCCCGCACCTTGTCGGCCGTGGTGCCGGTGAGCAGCTTCTCGTCGGAGCGCATCGGCTTGCTCGGGTCGGACTGCTGGGTGGTGCCGTACGTGCCGGCGGTCGCGGTATCGGCGTTCGCCGATCCGCCGAGGCCCAGGGCGAATCCGGCTCCGACTCCCGCCACGAGCAGGGCTCCGGCGGCAGCCGCCTGCGCGGCCTTGGTGGACTTCTTCATGTGCACTCCTTCGAGGGTGGGAGGCGTTCCAATGCGAGCGCCTTGCCTCTCCTACCGTGCGACCCTGGGCTGGCGTGCGACTGTCGTCACCCTGTCGAGAGGCTGTGACCCCGAGGAGTGCGGCCGTGAACCGGGGGGTAACAATCGGGGGTACTCGACCTAGGAGGAGCCGCGTGGACCTCAGCCTCACCGACGATCAGGTCGCCTTCCGCGACCTCGCCCGTGCCTTCCTGGAGAAGGAGGTCGTCCCGCACCGGGCCCAGTGGGACCGCGACGAGTCCGTCGACACCAGCGTGATCCCCAAGCTCGGAGAGCTCGGCTTCTTCGCTCTGACGGTCCCCGAGGAGTACGGCGGTGTGGGCGGCGACTTCCTGACCTACTGCCTCGCCATGGAGGAGCTCGGCCGGGCCGACAGCGCCGTGCGGGGCATCGTCTCGGTGTCGCTCGGCCTCGTCGGCAAGTCGGTCCTGGCGTTCGGCACCGACGAGCAGAAGCAGCGCTGGATGCCCGGGATCGCGGCCGGCACGTCGCTGGGCTGCTTCGGGCTGACGGAGCCCGACACCGGGTCCGACGCCGGCAACCTGACCACCCGGGCGGTGCGCGACGGCGACGACTACGTCCTCGACGGCGCCAAGATCTTCATCACCAACGGAACCTGGGCGGACGTGTGCCTCGTGTTCGCCCGCACCGGCGGCCCCGGCCCCAAGGGCGTCTCGGCCTTTCTGGTGCCCACGGACCTCGAAGGCTTCGGGCGCACCGAGATCACCGGCAAGCTCGGGCTGCGGGGCCAGGCGACCGCCTCGCTGTCGTTCGACGGCGTCCGCGTCCCGGTCGACGCGCTGCTCGGCGAGGAGGGACAGGGCTTCACGATCGCGATGACCGCCCTCGACAAGGGCCGCATCTCCGTCGCCGCCGGCTGCGTCGGCATCGTCGCGGGGTGCCTGGAGGCCGCCGTCGGCTACGCCACCGAGCGGGAGCAGTTCGGCCGCAAGATCGCGTCCTTCCAGCTGGTCCAGGACATGATCGCGCAGATCTCCGTGGACGCCGACGCGGCCCGGATGCTCGTGTGGCGCGCCGCCGACCTCGTCCAGCGCGGCGAGCCCTTCGGCATCGCGGCGTCCAAGGCGAAGTACTTCGCCTCCGAGGCGGCCTGCCGGGCCGCGAACCTCGCGCTGCAGGTCTTCGGCGGCTACGGCTACGTGGACGAGTACCCCGTCCAGAAGTACCTCCGCGACGCTCGTGTCATGACGCTCTACGAGGGCACCAGCCAGATCCAGAAGCTGCTCATCGGTCGCGCCGAGACCGGCGTGAACGCCTTCCTATAAAGGAGATTCCTTGCCCGTCGACCCCGAGATCGCCGGAGTGCTCGCGCTGCTCGCGAGCGCCGAGACCTGCGCAACCTTCGGGAAGGTGCTGCACTCATGACGCTCCTCTCGCTCGCCAGCGTGCTGGCCGAGTCCGCCCGCCGTACGCCGGAGAAGACCGCCGTCGTGCAGGGGGAGGCCCGCGTCAGCTACGGCGACCTCTGGCGGCAGGCCCGCCAGCACGCCACAGCCCTGCAGGGCAAGGGGATCGGCCCGGGGGACCGGGTCGCCCTGCTCGCCCCGAACGTCGTCGACTTCATCCGTGCCTACTACGGGATCCTGGCCGCCGGCGGGGTGGTCGTGCCCGTCCCGACCCTGCTCAACGCGGAGGAGGCGGCCTACATCGTCCGACACTCCGGTGCGCAGGCAGTGCTCTACGAAGCGACGTTCGCGGCCATCGCCGAGGGAGCGGCGGGGACCGTCGGCGTCCCCGCGTGGGACATCGCCTCCTTGGGTGCCGCCGAGCTCGAGCCGTTGCGCACGCACGTCACCCGTGAGGCCGAGGACACCGCGGTGATCTTCTACACGAGCGGCACCACCGGCCGGCCCAAGGGGGCGCTCCTGACGCACCTCAACCTGGTGCTGAACTCGACGGTGAACGCCTTCGACGCCAACCCGATCCGGCGCGACGACGTGGTGATGGGCTGCCTGCCGCTGTTCCACACGTTCGGACAGACCGTCTCGATGAACTCCACCTTCCGCGTCGGCGCGACGATGCTGCTGCAGCCGCGGTTCGACGCGGCGGTGGCCATCGACCTGATGGCGACCGAGCGGGCGACGCTGTTCTTCGGCGTTCCGACGATGTACGTCCAGCTGCTCGATGCGGCCCCCCGGGCCACGGCGCTGCCGGAGCTGCGCGACTGCGTCTCCGGTGGCGCCTCGCTGCCGGTCGTGGTCCTCGAGAGGTTCGAGAAGGCCTTCTCCACCACGGTCTACGAGGGCTACGGCCTCTCCGAGACCTCGCCGACCGCCTCGGTCAACCAGCCCTGGTTCGGGACCAGGGCCGGCACCGTCGGGCATCCCATCTGGGGCGTCGAGGTCGAGGTGGCCGACGAGACCGTCGACGACCGGATCGTGCTGCTGCCGCCCGGAGGTCTCGGCGAGATCGTGATCCGCGGGCACAACGTCTTCGCGGGCTACCTCGACAACCCCGAGGCCACCGCGGAGGCCATCGTCGACGGCTGGTTCCGGACCGGCGACATCGGCACCGTCGACGAGGACGGTTTCATCAGCATCGTCGACCGCTTGAAGGACCTGATCATCCGCGGCGGCTTCAACGTCTACCCCCGCGAGGTCGAGGAGGTGCTGATGCGCCACCCGGCCGTCGCCCAGGTCGCCGTGATCGGCGTGCCGGACGACCAGATGGGCGAGGAGATCTGCGCCGTCGTGGTGCGCTCGGCCCCCGTCGACGGCGACGAGCTGATCGCCTGGTCGCGCGAGCACCTCGGCCGCCACAAGTACCCCCGTCGCGTCGAGGTCCTCGACGCGCTCCCGATGGGGCCGTCGCACAAGGTGCTCAAGCGGGAGCTGCGCACCAGATACACCGGAGACGCCTCATGACCGCCACCCAGATCAGGCTCGCCCGTCGCCCCGAGGGCGAACCGGACGACAGCTGCTTCTCGATCGCCACCGAGGAGGTGCCGACCCCGGATGAGGGCCAGCTGCTGCTGCGCGTGGTCTACCTCTCCCTCGATCCCTACATGCGCGGGCGGATGAGCGCCGCGAAGTCCTACGCCGACCCCGTCGAGGTCGGTGACGTCCTGGTGGGCGGGACCGTCTGCGTGGTCGAGGAGTCCCGGCACCCCGACTGGACAGAAGGCGACTGGGCGTTGTCCTACTCCGGCTGGCAGACCCACGCCCTCAGCGACGGCGCCGGGTTGCGGAAGCTGGACCCGTCCCTCGCGCCGGTGTCGACCGCCCTCGGGGTGCTCGGCATGCCCGGCTTCACGGCGTACGCCGGCTTGCTGGAGATCGGCAAGCCACACGCGGGCGAGACCGTCGTCGTCGCTGCGGCGACCGGGCCGGTCGGCTCGGCCGTCGGGCAGATCGCTCGCGTGAAGGGGGCCCGGGCCGTCGGGATCGCCGGCGGGCCCGAGAAGTGCCAGGCCCTGCTCGACGAGTTCGGCTTCGACGCGGCCGTCGACCACCGGTCACCGACCTTCGCCGACGACCTCAAGGCCGCGGTGCCCGACGGCATCGACGTCTACTTCGAGAACGTCGGCGGCCCCGTGGCCACGGAGGTGTTCAAGCGGATGAACCTCTACGGCCGCGTGCCGGTGTGCGGGCTGGTCGCGAACTACAACGCGACCTCCGTCCCGGAGGGACCCGACCGGCTGCCCGGCTTCATGGGGCTGGTGCTCCGGCAGAGCCTGACCGTGCGCGGCTTCATCCAGGGGGAGTTCACCAGGTCCCACGGCCGCGACTTCGTGCGCGACATGTCCGGCTGGATCGCGGACGGGTCCGTGCGCTACCGCGAGGACGTCGTGGACGGCCTGGAGAACGCCCCCGAGGCGTTCCGCGGGATGCTGCAGGGGCGCAACTTCGGCAAGCT
>JBDSMW010000011.1:0-75230 GCA_039915665.1 Nocardioidaceae bacterium | reverse complement strand
CCCACCGGAGCCGTTGGCGCGCATCATCAATGACGTCGGCTCAACCATGTCGAAGAACGACACCTCACCGGCGTAGACCCCCATGATGGAGGCGACGCCCAACGTCACGGTCAGCGCGAACCTATTGTCGGCGACCGGCGTCAGCGCGTCACACCCCGGAATGACGGTGGTCAGCACGGCGGGGTCGATGATCGCGGCCCACACCCGATCCGGTGGCGCATGCAGCACCGAGGAACCAGAAATCTTCATGCCCGTGTCCGCCCCTTTGCCGTCGCTTCGATGCCGCCCGCGGCAAAGTCACGTCGCAGGTCGAACAATATGCTGGGACTGATCGGCATCGCGCTGATCCGGAAGCCAAGAGCATCCTCCACCGCCGACGCGATCACCGCAGAAACCGGGATGACGCCGGCCTCGCCCGCACCTTTGATGCCCAAGGGGTTCAGCGGCGAGGGGGTCTGTTGGTGCCCGAGCTCCAATTTCGCTGGTAGCTCGGTCACGTATGGCATCAGGAAATCCATGAACGACGCGTTCAGCAGCTGCCCGTGCTCGTCATAGGCCAGTGTTTCGTACATCGCCCCGGCGATCCCCTGCGCTACCCCGCCGTGCACCTGACCCTCGACGATCATCGGGTTGATCAGGGTGCCGCAGTCGTGCACGACGCAGTAGCGCAGGATCTTCACCTCGGCGGTGTCCGGGTCGGTCTCGACGACGACCGCGTGCATGCCGTTGGCGAAGGTGGACCGCGGCGGCGAGTAGTAGTCGGTGCCCTCGAGCCCGGGCTCCTCCCCCGGTCCGATCGGCGGTCGCGACGGGTCCGCCGGCGCGGCGAACTGCGTGGCCCGGGCCGCCGCCCCGTCGAACGCGTAGCGCAGCGGGTTGGAGAGCACGGCCACGGCCCCGATGTCGATGGAGCCCGTCGGCGAGCCCTTGACCTGGACGTGGCCGTCGACGATCTCGAGGTCCTCGACCGCGGCCTCGAGCGCCTGGGCCGCGATCCTCAGCGCCTTGTCGCGCACCTTGCGCGCGGTCATCGCGACCGCGCTGCCGCTCATCACGGCCGTGCGCGAGGCGAAGGTGCCGACGGCGTACTTGAAGCGACGGGTGTCGCCGGTGGTCACCGTGATCGCCTCGAACGGCACGCCCAGCTCGTCGGCCACGATCTGCGCCAGCATCGTCTGGTGTCCCTGGCCCTGCGAGGTCAGCCCGGTGGAGACGACGACGCTACCGTCGGTCTCGACCCGGATGTGGCCGCCTTCGTAGGGCCCGACCCCGGTGCCCTCGACGTAGCAGGCCAGGCCGATGCCGAGGCGCCGTCCCTCGGCCGCCGCCCGCTCCCGCAGCGCCGGGAAGTCGTCCCAGCCCACCAGCTCCTTGAGCTTGGCCAGCGACGCCGGGAAGTCGCCGGAGTCGTAGATCAGCGGCCGGCCGTCCTGGAAGACCAGTCCCTGGTCGAAGGGCATCTCGCCGGGCTGGATGAAGTTGCGCTCGCGTACGACGGTCCGGTCGAGCCCGAGGTCCGCGGCGATCGCGTCCATCACCCGCTCCATGACGAAGCAGCCCTGGGGCCGACCGGCGCCACGGTACGGCGTGACGATGACCGTGTTCGTGTAGAGCGAGCGGAACTCGACGCGGTAGGCACCCGGCTTGTAGGGCCCGAGCAGCTGGGTGCTGGTGATGATCGGCACGATCAGGCCGTAGGGGATGTAGGCGCCGTGGTCGTGCCAGAACTCCACCGACAGCCCACGCAGCCGGCCGGCGTCGTCGTACCCCACCCTCACGTGGTGCAGCTGTCCACGCTCGTGGGCGCTGGACACGAAGTGCTCACGCCGGTCCTCGGTCCACTTCACCGGCTGCCCGAGCCGCTTGGCCGCCCAGGGCACCAGCACCTCCTCCGGCCAGGGGTGCACGATCTTGACCCCGAACCCGCCGCCGACGTCGGGTGTCACCACCTCGACCCGGTCGACCGGCAGAGCGAGCTTGGCGGCGATCGCCTGACGCACGCTGGTCGAGGTCTGCGTGGACGTGTGCACCAGCATCGACCGGTCGTCGGGGTCCCAGCGGGCCAGCACGCCCTTGCCCTCCAGGGGCATCGAGGCGCTGCGCTCGATGGCCAGGTCCAGCTCGAGCGAGTGCGGCGCGGCGTCGATGGCGGCCTCGGCGTCGCCTCCGGCCTGCTGCACCATCACCGCGGCGACGTTGCCCGGTACGTCCTCGTGCACCAGCAGGTCGGCCCGCCTGGCCGCCTCCACGCCGACGACGGCGGGCAGCAGCTCGTAGTCGACCCGGATCCGGTCCGCAACGTCCTCGGCGACGTAGCGGCTGCTCGCGACCACCATCGCGATGGCCTCGCCGACGTGGTTCACCTCGTCCTCGGCCAGCGCGTGCTGCGTGCGGCCGTGGGTCAGCGCCGGGTGCGGGATCAGAAGCGGCAGTCGCTCGGCCACCCGGGTCGTGGTGTCCTCGGCCAGGTCCTCGTAGGTGTAGATCGCCACCAGTCCCTCGACGTCCAGCGCCCCCGACACGTCGATGTCGACGATGCGGGCGTGCGCGTGTGGGCTGCGCACGAACGCGACCTCCAGCGCGTCGTGGCCCAGGTCGTCGAGGAACCGTCCGGCGCCGGTGACCAGCCGGGCGTCCTCGACCCGGGGCACCCGCTCGCCGAACAGCTTGGTCGTCACGGCTGGTCCTGCGGGGCCAGCAGCTCCGCCGCGCGCTGCACGGCCGCGACGATGTTGACGTAGCCCGTGCAGCGGCACAGGTTGCCGGAGATCGCCTCCCGCGCGTCCTCGGCGGTGGGGTCCGGGTGGTCACGCAGGTAGGCCGTCACCGTGGTGACGAACCCGGGCGTGCAGAACCCGCACTGCAGGGCGTGGCACTCGTGGAACGCCTGTTGCACCGGCCCCATCCCACCGTCGGGATCACGGCAACCCTCGGTCGTGGTGATCGCGGCACCGTCGAGGGACACCGCGAACAGCAGGCAGGACCGCATCGGCGCGCCGTCGACCAGGACGGTGCAGGCGCCGCACACGCCGTGCTCGCAGCCGACGTGGGTGCCGGTGAGCCGCAGGTCGTGCCGCAGCGCGTCGGAGAGCAGCCGCCGGGCCGGCAGGTCGAGGGAGTACGGCGCACCGTTGACCGTGAACGACACGGGCACCGGAGCGTCGACCTGGCTCATGCGGCGACCGTCCGGGCCTCGGCCACGGCGCGCGCGACGAGCACGTGCGCGAGGTGACGGCGGTAGTCGGCGCTGGCGTGGATGTCGCCCTCCGGGTCGATCGACGCGTCGACGAGGTCGCGGGCGGCGTCGTGGTCGAGCACCGACCCGTCGTACGTAGCGGAGAGGTCGATCAGCACGGGGCCGTCACCGACGCTGACCAGCGCGACGAGGACCCGGTCGCCGCTCACCACGGCGCCCACCCCGCAGACGGCGTAGTCGCCCTGCCGGCGCGCCACCTCCACGAACGACGACCCGGACCCGGCCGGGGGCCGCCGGAACGTCGCCGACACGGCCAGCTCCCCGGCCCGCGTCGCCGACTCCATCGGACCGGTGAAGAAGTCCGCCGCCGCGACGTCCCGCGTGCCCGCCGCGCTGCGCAGGGTGACGAAACCGTCGAGCAGCATCAGCACCGCCGGCATCTCCGCGGCCGGGTCGGCGTGCACCAGGCTGCCCACCGTCGTGCCGCGGTTGCGGATCGTGGGGTGGGCGACGTGCCGCAACGCCTGCCGCAGCAGAGGGATGGCCGCGAACGCTGCCTCGTCGTGCTCGACCTCGCTGTGGCGCGCCAGCGCCCCGAGCCGGACGACGCCGGTCTCGACGACCACTCCCCCGAGTCCGGGGACGTGGTTGACGTCGACGATCTCCTCCGGGGCGGACAGCCGCATCGACATCAGCGGCACCAGGCTCTGCCCGCCCGCGAGCACCTTGCCGCGCTCACCCAGCGACCCGAGGACGTCGAGCGTGTCCTCGAGGCTGCGGGGTCGGTGGTAGGTGAACGCGGGCGGCTTCACGTGGCAGAGACTATGCCCCGGGTCAGGCCCGGTGCGTGCCGTCGCCGGGGTCCGGCGAGGCGGGCTCGTCGTGGTGGAGCCCGGTCCGGCCGACCGACATCATCGTGCCGTCGTCGAGGTCGTTGGGCGCGAAGGCGTTGGCCAGGTGGTAGCCGATCACGGCCACCAGCGTGCCGAGGGCGATGCCGGTCAGGGAGAAGCTGTCGGTGAACTTCAGGCTGCCGTTGCCGATGGCCAAGATGATGCCTGCGGCGACCGGCACGAGGTTGACCGGCTTGGCGAAGTCGACGCCGTTCTCCTTCCAGATCTTGGCGCCGAGCAGGCCGATCATCCCGTAGAGCACCAGGGTGATCCCGCCCAGGACGCCGCCCGGGGTGGCGCTGACGATCTGGCCGAACTTGGGGACGAAGCCGAGCACGATCGCCACGATCGCGGCGACGTAGTAGGCCGCGGTGGAGTAGATCCTGGTGGCCGCCATCACCCCGATGTTCTCCGCGTACGTCGTCGTGGGCGAACCACCCACGGCGCTCGCGATCACGGTGCCGACACCGTCAGCCGCGACCGCACGGCCCATGTAGGGGTCGAGGTCGGTCTTGGTCATCTCGGCGACGGCCTTGACGTGCCCGACGTTCTCGGCGATCAGCGCGATCACGGCCGGCAGCACGAGGAGCGCGAACGTGATCGAGAAGCTCGGGGCGTGCCAGCCGACGGCCGCGAGGTTGCCGGCCTGCAGCTGGTTGCCGACCAGTCCGTCGGGCGTGTGCGGCGGCAAGCCGAACCAGTCCGCGGCCTGGACGCCGGCCCAGTCGACCCGTAGGTGCGTGGTGGCCTCGGCCGAACCCGGCAGCGTCGAGGTGATCTTGCCGAAGGCGAGGTCGGCCAGCCAGGACACGACGTACCCGATGATCAGCCCGAGGAAGATCGCGATGCGGCCGAGGAAGCCGCGCAGGCCCACGGCCATCAAGATGACGACGGTCATCGTGATGATGGCGATCCAGGGGTCCGCGGGCATGTAGGTCTGCGCCGCGACCGGTGCGAGGTTGAAGCCGATGAGCATTACCACGGCGCCGGTGACCACCGGGGGCAGCACGGCGTTGACCAGGTGGGAGCCCAGGAAGTGGATGGTCACACCGACGAGCGCCAGCACGACGCCGGAGACGAGGATCGCGCCCGTGACGTCCTCGGGCCCGCCCTTCTGGGCGTAGATGGCCGTGGCGCCGCCGACGAAGGACGCCGACGTGCCGAGATAGCTGGGCACCTTGTTCTTGACGATCAGCAGGAAGCAGATCGTCGCGACGCCGCTCATCATGATCGCGAGGTTCGGGCTCAGCCCCATGACCAGCGGGAAGACGAACGTGGCGCCGAACATCGCGACCACGTGCTGGGCGCCGAGACCGACCGTGCGGCCCCAGGAGAGCCGTTCGTCGGGGGCCACCGCCTGCCCAGGGGGTGGGGTCTTGCCGTCGTAGACGAGCTTCCAACCAAGAGCCATGTCCGGCCTCCCAGCTCCGGCACCGCCCGCGCGCCCACCGTGGAACGTCGGGACCGGTGCACCCAGTGCGACCCACGCACCGTGGGCCTCGTGGTCACTGTGCCGCACGGTGGGACCGTTGCGTGGGACGCCAGCCGCGACGCGCAGGGCGCAACAGCACGCTCGGCCGTCCTCTCCGACTGCGTAGGCTCAGGGCGTGATCGCTGCCGCCGCCTCCTCGCTGCTGGCCGACCTCCTCGGCTCGTCCACCGGGCTCGTCGAGGTGGCCAGGACCGCCGTCTCCGTGCACTACGAGACGGGCCGCGCTGACGTCCCGGTGCTCTGCGTCTGCGTCCCCACCGCGGTGCGGCTGCCCAACGCGGTCGTGACGTCGGTGCTCCCCCGCTCCGGGCTGCGCGTGGTGCCAGGCGGTCTCTCGGGCGACGCGGACTCCTGGCGGGTCGGCCGCTGGTGGCAACCGCCCCGCCCGATGAATCGCACCCCGGCACAGCGCGCGTCGCTCGACCTCGATCCGTCGGCGCTCGTCGGCCGCGGTCCCGGTCTCACGCCGTCCGGTGACGACGAGGTCGCCGGCGCTCTCGTGGCCGCCCACGCCACCGGTGACCCCCGGCTCGACGCGTGGTGCTCGGCGACCCGTGACGCGCTGCTGTCGCGCCGTACGACGGCGGTGTCGTGGGGGCTGCTGCACCACGCCCTGGAGGGCTGGGCCACCCCCGAGCTCGCGGCGCACGTCGACGAGGCCTGCACGGGCCACCGGGGTCCCGCGTTCGAGCGACTGTTGACGGTCGGGCACACGTCGGGCCGGGCGCTGGCCGAGGGCGTCGCCCACGTGGTCGCGACCCGGCCGTCGATGCGGGAGGAAGCGTGAGGAAGGTCGAGCTGCGGCGCGGCACGTACGTCGACTCGGTGACGCTGATGCAGGTCAGCCGACGGGTCTCGGTCGTGGACGGGGTGACCTCGGCGATCGTCGCGATGGCCACCGACCTGAACCTCGAGCTGGCGGCCGGGATGGGCTTCGAGGTGCCGGACGCCTCGCCCAACGAGCTGCTGGTCGCCGTCGAAGGCAGCGACGTCGACGCCGGCCTGGTCGAGGTGGACCTCGCGCTGGCCGAGGCCTCGCGCCCGGCGCCATCCGGGTTCGGCAGCGCGCCGGCCGCCGCCACGGTCCGGTCCGCGGCGGCACGCTCCGACGCGACCGTCGCCCTGATCTCGACCCCGGGCACCTACGCGTTCGCCGACGCGGTCGACGCGATCGACGCCGGGCTGCTGACCATGGTGTTCAGCGACAACGTGCCGCTGGAGCAGGAGGTCGCGCTCAAGGAGTACGCCGGACGGGCCGGCGTGCTCGTGATGGGACCGGACTGCGGCACGGCGGTCGTGGGCGGCGTGGGCCTGGGGTTCGCCAACGTCGTGCGACCCGGACCGGTCGGGATCGTCGCGGCTTCCGGCACCGGCGCCCAGCACCTGATGTCGCTGCTCGACGGGGCCGGCGTCGGGGTGTCGCACTGCCTCGGGGTCGGCGGCCGGGACCTGTCCGTCGAGGTGGCGGGCCGGTCAACGCTAGCCGCGCTGGACCTGCTCGACGCCGACGAGTCCACGACCCTGATCGTGGTCGTCTCCAAGCCGCCCGCCGAGGCCGTGGCCGCCCGGGTCAGGGAGCACGCGGCGTCGCTGTCGACACCCGTGGTCTTCGGGCTGCTCGGGGCAGGTCAGGCCGACCTGACCGCGACGGCCGCCACGGTCGTGCAGGCGGCCGGCGGCACCTGGACCGCGCCCGAGCACTGGACCGGCGCCGTGCCCGCCGGACGACCGGCTGGCTTCTTGCGCGGAATGTTCGCCGGCGGCACCCTGTGCGACGAGGCGATGCTCCTCGCGTCGGCGACGCTGGGTCCGGTGGCCTCCAACATCCCGCTCGACCCCGCGTGGGCGCTCGACGACTCGCTGGCGTCCGACGGCCACACCTTCATCGACTTCGGCGACGACCGGCTGACCCGGGGTCGCCCGCACCCGATGATCGACGGCGCCATCCGGGTCGACCGGCTGCTCGCCGAGATTGCCGACCCGACGGCCGGCGTGCTGCTGCTCGACGTCGTGCTCGGACTGGGGTCCGCGGACGACCCCGCCGCCGAGCTCGTCTCGGCCCTGCTCCGGGCGCAGGAGGCCGGCGTCCCGGTCGTCGTGTCGGTCGTGGGCACCCGGGACGACCCGCAGGACCTCCGGGGCCAGGTGGCAGCGCTCACCGGCGCCGGGGCCTGGGTGTTCCTGTCCAACGCCGAGGCGGCCCGCTGCGCCCTCGACCTGCTCGCCGGGAGCGACGCATGAGCCTGTCCACCCCTCCGGCCGTCGTCACCGCCGGTGCGTCCCTGCTGGCCGACGCGCTCACCCGGCAGGCCGTCGAGGTCTCCCCCGTCCAGTGGCAGCCGCCGTCCGGCGACCCGGAGTCGCTGGTGGCCGTGATGGGCGATCCCCGCCGGGTCGCCGCCAACGCCGAGGCGCTCGCCGCCATGCTGGCCGCGGAGGCGCACCTGGTCGACGTACTCCCGGCGGCGGAGGCGCTCGGCCTCGGACGCGGCGAGTTCCTGCACGCGGGCCCGCCGATCGACTGGGAGCGGGCCTCCGGCCCGCTGCGGGGTGCGCTGATCGGCGCGATGCTCTTCGAGGGGTTCGCCTCCTCTCCCGACGAGGCCACCCGTCTGCTGGAGACCGGCGAGGGCGTGACCTGGGAGCCGTGCCACTCGCGCGGCGCGGTCGGCCCGATGGCCGGGGTGATCACGCCGTCGATGTGGGTGTTCTGCCTGCGCGACGAGACGACCGGCCACGAGTCGTGGTGCCCTCTGAACGAGGGGCTCGGCAAGGTCCTGAGGTACGGCGCGTACGGCGACGAGGTGATCGCGCGGCTGCGCTGGATGACCGACGTCCTCGGCCCGTTGCTGCAGCACGCCGTGCGGACCGCGGGGCCGGTCGACGTGAAGGCGATCATCGCCCAGATGGTGCAGATGGGCGACGAGGGGCACAACCGCAACCGGGCCGGCACGCTGATGTTCCTGCGCGAGGTGCTGCCTGCGATGATCGACTCCGACGTCGCCAAGGCCAGTGTCGCCGCCGCCGTGAAGTTCGTGTCCGGCAACGATCACTTCTTCCTGAACCTGGTGATGCCGGCCTGCAAGCTGACGACGCGGGCGGCCGCGGGCATCCCCGGCTCCACGGTCGTCACCGTGATGGCGCGCAACGGCACCGACTTCGGCATCCAGACCTCGGGCACGGGAGACGCCTGGTTCACCGCTCCGGCCCGCACGCCTGAGGGCCTGTTCCTGGGTTCCTACGGGCCTGAGGACGCCAACCCCGACATCGGCGACTCGGCGATCACCGAGACGGCCGGGATCGGCGGTCTCGCGATGGCCACGGCCCCGGCCATCGTCCGGTTCGTAGGCGGGTCCGTGCCGGACGCGCTCGCCACCACGCAACGGATGTACGACATCACCGTCGGGGAGAACCCGGCGTACGGCATCCCGATCCTGGAGTTCCGAGGGACACCCACCGGCATCGACGTCACGGCGGTCACCCGGTCCGGGGTGCTGCCCCAGATCAACACCGGGATGGCCGGCCGGGTCGCAGGCACGGGACAGGTCGGGGCCGGGCTCGTCAAGCCCCCGATGGCGTGCTTCACCCAGGCGCTCGACGCCCTCGCCGTCAGGACACGCGGCGCTTGAGCCGGCCGCGGGCGGTGCTCGCCTCGGCGGCGGTGACCAGGCTGGACGCCTGGCCGAGCCCGAACGGCGGCATGTTGCCGTAGACCGCTTCGTACTCTCCCGCCTTGACCAGGTAGGTCTCGTGCCAGATGCCGGTGCGGGGGCTCTTCCCGACCCGCTTCCAGTACCTGCGCCAGACGTCACCGTGCGGGTCCGGGCTGTTGGCGAAGCGCTCCAGGTGCTCGAAGGACCGCCAGTACTGCACGATCAGGCCGCCGAACGTGGACATCTCGTAGCCGAGCAGCCCGCGCTCCGGGTCCTCGGAGAGCACCTTGAGCATGTGCGGCATGCCCTTGCGGCCACCGAGGTCGTTCAGCGTGCGCAGCAGGTGTCGCTTCTCGAACCGTGCGCCGATCAGGAACACCACGAAGTCGCCCTCGATGTGCGCCATCCACCGGCCCTGCTTCACCTCGGCCATCGTGCACCCCTTCCCGGGCCGTGCGCGCCATCGTCGTACGACGGACGGGGCCGCGCAAGACCCGGCTCAGGCCACCACGAGGCCCGGGTCACCGGTGAACGAGGCCCGGGTCAACCGTGGGTGAGGTCCTCGACGAGGCGACGGAGCTGGCGCACGTGCGCCTTCGCGCGCCGGCCGTCGGAGCCCTGGATGCCCATCGCGGCCACGGTCGTTCCGTCGGCGACGTCGAGCTCGGCCCAGGGACTGCCGGGGCGCAGCGTGACCGCGAGCACCTCGTTCCACTCGAAGTGGCGCGTGCGGTAGCCGTTCACGACCGTCAGCCCGTCCTCGCGGGCGACAACGCGGCTGCGCGCGAGGGCGTAGCCGCCGGCGTAGAACATCAGCCCGAGCCCGAGCACGGTGAAGCGCTGCGACCAGCTGAACGCGTCCTGAACCTCGGGCGGGAACGCCAGCCAGGTCACCACCACGACCAGCACGAGCAGCGCGGCGGCGACGTAGATCGCGATCCGGACACCGAACGGGCGGAACGTCTTCGGCAGGGTCAGGTCAGGCTCAGATGCGGCAGGCATGGATGTCCGTCGACAAGATGCCCCGCGCACCGAGGTCCCACAGCTCGTCCATCACGCGCTGGGCCGCGTCGCGGCGGACCATCGACCGCACCGCGACCCAACCCTCCCGATGCAACGGGGAGACGGTCGGGCTCTCGATGCCGGGGGTCAGCCCGACAGCCTGCTCGACCTGGTCGGTGTGGATGTCGTAGTCCATCATCACGTAGGACCGCGCGACCAGGACTCCCTCGAGCCGCCGCACAAACACCTCGAGCCCGACCGGGGCGTCCACCCCGGCCCGGGTGACGAGCACGGCCTCGGACTCCAGAATCGGCTCGCCGAAGACCTCCAGGCCCGCGTTGCGCAGGGTGCTGCCGGTCTCCACGACGTCCGCGATCACGTCGGCCACACCGAGCTGCACGCTGCTCTCCACGGCGCCGTCGAGCCGGGTCACCGTGGCGTCGACGCCGTGCTGCTCGAGGTGTCGGGCGACCACACCGGCGTACGACGTCGCGATCCGCTTGCCAGCCAGGTCGCCGACGCCGGACGCGGTGCCGGGCGGGGCCGCGAAGTGGAAGCGCGACCGGCCGAAGCCGAGGGTGAGCACCTCGCAGGCCTTGGCCCCCGAGTCGAGCAGCAGGTCCCGGCCGGTGATGCCGACGTCGAGGGTGCCCTCACCGACGTACACCGCGATGTCGCGCGGGCGCAGGTAGAAGAACTCGACGCCGTTCTCGCCGTCGGTCAGGGTCAGTCGCTTGGCGTCGGTGCGCTGCTTGTAGCCGGCCTCGCGCAGCATGTCGGTGGCGGCCTGGGACAGCGAGCCCTTGTTGGGCACGGCCAGGCGAAGGAGACGGCCGGGAGTTTCGTCGGGCACGGTGGCCCCTTTCACGGAAGTTCTAGAGGTGGGCGTAGACGTCGTCGAGCGAGAGTCCGGTGGCGAGCATCAGGACCTGCGCGTGGTACAGCAGCTGACTGATCTCCTCGGCGGCCCGCTCGGGCCCCTCGTGCTCGGCGGCCATCCAGGACTCGGCGGCCTCCTCGACCAGCTTCTTGCCGATCGCATGGACGCCGGCGTCGAGCTCACGGACGGTGCCGGAGCCCTCGGGTCGGTTCTGGGCCTTGTCGGCGAGCTCGGCGAAGAGCTGGTCGAACGTCTTCATCAAGAGGCTTCCTGGTCTGGGGCGGGGCCGTCTCAGCGTACGGCGTGCAGCGGACCGGTCGCGCACGGGAGGGCGGGGCCGGACGGCTCAGAGGCCGAGGTCGTGCGGCGTCGCCGGAGGCCCGGCGTGCAGCAGGTCGACCAGCAGCCGCGGCAGGTCGCACGGGCCGAGCAGGTCCGGACCGTCGTGGTCGAGGAGCTCCTGCACCGTCCACCAGGCGAAGCGCGTAATGCCCTCGTCGGCGAGCGCGGCCGGGTCGAAGGACCCCCGCGGCTCGAAGACCTCGGTCCGGACCAGGAAGTAGTCGTTGACCACGCCGTCGAACCCGGCGGCGTGCCCGGGTGCGACGACGACCTGGTGCCACACGTGCGGCGGGTCCCCGTCGACGGCGAGGCCGATCTCCTCGACGAGCTCACGGCGCAGCGCGTCGAGCACCGTCTCACCGGGCTCGACCCCGCCGCCGGGGGCCGTCCACACCACGACACCCTGGTCGGCCAGGTCGAACCGGCACAGCAGGATCCGGTCGTCGGGGTCGACGACCAGCGCCCGAGCGGCCGCACGGAGCCGGGTCACCCGCCGTCGGGCTCGTAGCCGCGACGGATCCGCCGCAACGTCAGGGCCGTGGTCAGCGCGGCGGCGGTGGCTTCGTAGCCCTTGTCCTCGTGAGAGCCCTCGAGCCCGGCGCGGTCGAGGGCCTGCTCCTCCGTGTCGCAGGTCAGCAGGCCGAAGCCGACGGCCGCGCCGGTGTTGACCGCGATCTGGGCGAGGCCGTCGGTGGCGGCGGAGCAGACGTACTCGAAGTGCGGGGTGCCGCCCCGGATGACGACGCCGAGGGCCACGACGGCCTCGTAGCCGCGCTCGGCCAGCGCGCCGGCGACGACCGGCAGCTCGAACGAGCCGGGCACCCGCACGATCGCGGGCTCCTCCACCTGGTAGTCGGCCAGCGCGCGCTGCGCCCCGGCCAGCAGGCCGTCCATCACCTGCTCGTGCCAGCGTGCGGCGACCACGGCGACCCGCAGGTCGTGGCAGTCGACGGGCTTGTCCTCGGGTGATCCGGCTCCGCTCATGAGGTGGCTCCTGTCGTCGGGCCCAGTCCGGGCAGCTGGTGCCCCATCCGATCACGCTTGGTCAGCAGGTAGGCCAGGTTGTGGTCGTTCGGCCGGACCGTGAGGGGCACGCGCTCGGTCACCTGCACGCCGTACTCCTCCAGGTTGGAGACCTTGTCGGGGTTGTTGGTCAGCAGCCGCACCTCGCTCACCCCGAGGTCGCGCAGCACCTGGGTGGCCGCACCGTAGTGCCGCGCGTCGGCCGGCAGGCCGAGGTCGAGGTTGGCGTCGACGGTGTCCCGGCCGCCGTCCTGGAGCTGGTAGGCCTGCAGCTTGGCCACCAGCCCGATCCCGCGGCCCTCGTGCCCGCGGAGGTAGACCACCACGCCACGACCCTCGGCGACGATCAGGTCGAGCGCCTCCTCGAGCTGCGAGCCGCAGTCGCACCGACGCGATCCGAGCACGTCACCGGTCAGGCACTCCGAGTGCACGCGGGTCAGCACCGGTGCGTCACCCGAGATGTCCCCGTGCACCAGGGCCAGGTGCTCCGAGCCGTCGATGGTGATCCGGTAGCCGTAGGCCGTGAAGTCGCCTTGCTCGGTCGGCAGGCGGGTCTCGGCCACCCGCTCGACGTGGTTCTCGTGCCGCCGGCGGTGGTGGATCAGCTGGTCGATGGAGATCATCGACAGGCCGTGCTCGTCGGCGAACTCGCGCAGCTGCTGACCGCGCTTCATCGTGCCATCGTCGTTGACGATCTCGGAGATCACCCCGGCCGGCTCCAGACCGGCCAGTCGGGCCAGGTCCACGGCGGCCTCGGTGTGCCCCGGTCGCACCAGCACCCCGCCCTCGGCGTACCGCAGCGGGAAGACGTGCCCGGGCTGGACGACCTCGAAGGCCTCGGTCGCGGAGTCGATCAGGGTGCGGACCGTGTGCGAGCGGTCGGCGGCGGAGATGCCGGTGGTGATCCCGTCGCGGGCGTCGACGGAGACGGTGTACGCCGTCCGCATCCGCTCGCGGTTGTGCGGGGTCATCAGCGGGATGCCGAGCCGGTCGAGCGTCGACGCCGTGACGGGCACGCAGATCACGCCCGAGGAGTAGCGGACGGTGAACGCCATGAGCTCCGGCGTCGACCTGGACGCGGCGAAGATCAGGTCGCCCTCGTTCTCGCGGTCCTCGTCGTCGACGACCACGACGGCCTGACCGGCCGCGATGTCCGCGACGGCCTTCTCGACGCTGTCGAGCCGGACCTGCGGGGCGCTCATGCGTGCACCTTCTCCGGCTCGGGGTCCTCGACGCGCGAGGCCTTGAGCCACACGAAGAAGCCCCAGACGACCAGGAAGCCGTAGACCACGAAGAGGATCGCGGTCGGGTAGTACTGCGAGTGCCACAGCAGCGGGACGCCGACCAGGTCGACCGCGATCCAGGCCAGCCAGAAGTCGTTCCAGCCCCGGGCCATGGCGTACGTCGCGACCATCGACCCGACAAAGATCCAGGCGTCGCACCAGTAGTACCAGCGGGGCGCGGGGAAGCCGGCGCCGATCACGCTGAACACCCACTGCAGCAGGAGGACACCGGCCACCGCGGCGACCAGGTAGGCCACGCGCTCGCTCGCCGTCGCCCACCGCGGGGTGATCGCGGGCCGGTCGCTGTCGCCGCCCCGGGCCAGGCGGACCTGCCGCCACCGGTGCCAGCCGTAGATGCTGGTGACGATGAAGAACACCTGCCGTCCGGCCTGCCCGAACAGCGGCACCTGCGCCTCGGCCTCGAAGGTCGCCCCGACGAACACGGTGAACAGCAGCACGTTGCCGACGATGCCGACCGGCCAGGCCCACACCCGGCGACGCAGGCCGCCGACGGCCGAGGCGAACCCGAACGCGTTGCCGACGATCTCGCGCCAGGTGATCGGGTGCCCGGCGATGGTCAGGTGGGCGTCGTAGAGCTGGGTGGCGAGGCTCATGGGGTGTCCTTGCGGTCGGTGTGCGGGGCGACGAGGCGTTCGACGTACTTCGCGATGACGTCGACCTCGAGGTTGACGAGATCGCCGGGCTGCTTGAAGCCGAGCGTGGTGCGGGCGAGGGTCTCCGGGATCAGCGAGACGGTGAAGCTGTCGCCCCCGTTGGTCGAGCTGGTCGAAACCACCGTCAGCGAGATCCCGTCGACGGTGATCGACCCCTTGTCGACGAGGTAGCGCGACAGGCCGTCGGGCAGCGAGATCTCCACGACCTCCCAGTGCTCCGAGGCTTCCCGGCGTACGACGGAACCGGTGCCGTCGACGTGACCCTGGACGATGTGACCCCCGAGCCGGGTGGTCGCGGTGACGGCGCGCTCCAGGTTCACGCGGGCGCCCGGTTCGAGCGCGCCGAGCGACGTCTTGGACAGCGTCTCGCGCATCACGTCGGCGGTGAACGTCTCGCCGTCGCGCTGGGCGACGGTCAGGCAGCAGCCGTTGACCGAGATGGAGTCGCCGAGCCGGGCGTCGGTGATGACGTGCGGGGCGCGGAGCGTCAGCCGGATCGCGTCGCCCTGGTCCTCCAGGGACTCCACGACGCCGAGCTCCTCGACGATGCCGGTGAACATCAGGCGGTCTCCTTCTTCGGGGTCAGGGTCAGGCGGACGTTGGACTCCGGGCCGTCGCCGAGCACGCTCACGTCGACCAGGTCGAGGGGCAACGCGTCGCGGATCGTGGCTATGCCCAGGTCGCCGACACCGCTGAGCCCGGCGCCCAGCAGCAGCGGAGCGAGGTAGCAGACCACCTCGTCCACGAGCCCCGCCGACAGGAAGGCCGCGGCCAGCGTAGGACCGCCCTCGAGGAACACGTGCTGGCGGTCGCGGTCCCGCAGAGCCGCCAGCGCCTCGTTCGGGTCGCGGGTCCGGAGCAGCACGGTCTCGGCGGTGTCATCGAGCACGCGCCGGTCGGCCGGCACCTCTCGCAGACCCATCACGGCGCGCAGCGGCTGGTGCTCCCGGGGCAGCGGCACGTCATCCAGGTCGCGGACGGTCAGCTGCGGGTCGTCGACCAGGACGGTCCCGGTGCCCACGAGGATCGCGTCGGACAGCGCGCGCAGCCGGTGGGTGTCCCTGCGGGCCGGGAGGGAGCTGACCCAGCGGGAGGTGCCGTCGGCCGCGGCGCTGCGGCCGTCGAGGGTGGTGGCGAGCTTCCAGGTCACGAAGGGGCGGCCGTGCGCATGAGCGAACGTCCACGTCGGGTTCAGCGCCCGGGCCTCGTCGGCCAGCAGGCCACCCTCGACGTCGACACCCGCCCCCCGCAGGAAGGCCGCGCCGCCGGTCGCGACCGGGTTGCCGTCGTCCTGGGCGTAGACGACCCGGGCCACCCCCGCGTCGAGCAGCGCCCGCGAGCAGGGTCCGGTCCGGCCGGTGTGGTGGCACGGCTCCAGGGTCACCACGGCGGTAGTTCCGAAGGCCCGGTCACCGGCCCGGGTCAGCGCGTCCACCTCGGCGTGCGGCGTGCCGGCGCCCCGGTGGAACCCTTCCGCGACCGCCGTACCGGAGGGGTCGAGGAGGACGCAGCCGACCCGCGGGTTCGGTCCGAGCGGGACCTCCGGTCCGGCGGCGAGCGAGAGGGCACGCAGCATCGCGGCGCGCTCGGCGCTGCTCGCGGTCATCGATGGCCCTCTCGTCCGTGCTCACGGACTCCGGGCGTCGAGAAAGACAGGCGTGCCGACTCAGCAGCAGGCCTGCGTGCGCTTCCCATCCGGACTTTGACCGTCGGTCCAGGGGTTCCACCTGGTCAACCGGCTGCTGGCTGCAGCCGGGTCGCGGACTTTCACCGCCGGCTCGGAATTGCACCGACCCCAGAGCACGCAAAACTTGTTCGGACTCAGCGTCCCACATCCGGCAGAACGGGGGTGTGTGAGGTCCGCTACCTGGAGCCCTGCTGCCGGGGCGCTCAGGACGCCGCGGCCGCCGAGGAGCGCAGCGACTCGATCATCGCGTTCGGGTCGTCGGCGGAGAACACGGCCGACCCGGCGACGAAGACGTCCGCCCCGGCCTCGGCGCACCGCTCGATGGTCTCCAGCGACACTCCGCCGTCGACCTGCAGCCACACGTCGAGCCCGTGCTTGGCCACCAGGTCGCGGGTGCGCCGGATCTTCGGCAGGCAGAGGTCCAGGAACTTCTGGCCACCGAAGCCGGGTTCGACGGTCATCACCAGCACCATGTCGAGCTCGGGCAGCAGGTCCTCATAGGGGTCGATCGGCGTGGCCGGCTTGAGCCCCATCCCGGCGCGGGCACCCTGGGCCCGGATCTCCCGGGCCAGCCGCACCGGGGCCGCCGCGACCTCGACGTGGAAGGTCACCGACCCGGCCCCCGCCTCGACGTAGGCCGGCGCCCACCGGTCCGGGTCCTCGATCATCAGGTGGCAGTCCATCGGCGTCGAGGACGCCTTGCCGATCGCCTCGACGACCGGCAGCCCGAAGGTGAGGTTCGGGACGAAGTGGTTGTCCATCACGTCCACGTGCAACCAGTCGGCGTTGCCGATCCGGGCAGCCTCGGAGGCGAGGTTGGCGAAGTCGGAGGCGAGCAGGCTCGGCGAGATCTGGATACCCATGGTGGGTCGATCCTAGGTCGTGAGCACCTCAGCGACCGGCACCGCCGTCGGGCAGCTCCTCGTCGGGGACCCAGGACCAGAAGGCCTGCGGCAGCGTGTCGTCCCCCCGTGCCGTGGCCTTGCCGGCGAGCTCGGTGCCGTCCGCGGAATAGAGGGTGACCTCGAACGACGGCTCGGAGTCGGAGGTCAGGCCGGGCAGGTCCCGCATGAAGGCGACGAACCCGTCGACGGCCCTGGCCTCGAGCACCTGACCCTGCGCGCGCACCGACACCGACGCGACCTCCGGGGTGAACCGGTCGACATACCAGAACTGCCCGCGACCGTAGGACATCCCGTTGGTCTCCGTGACCGGCCCGGGCGGGCGGCCCTCGGTCATCGGGTACGCCGACGCGTAGCCGTTGAACTCCGTCGTCGACCGGCCGGACAGCCAGCACGAGCCCCAGGTCCGGCCGTCGGAGGAGAGGATCACCGCATTGACGTCCCCGCCCGACGACGTCTCCATGGTGAAGATCCGGGAGCCGGCCCCGAAGGTCGTGGGGTCCAGCGCCCCGTTGTCGGTCCGGGTGCAGCGGCCGATCACCGCCGCGGCCGGGTCGTCCGGGACGGAGGCGACCGGTCCCCCGACGGCCCGGAGCCGGGAGCAGCCGGCCCGCAGGTCGTCGCCGCTGCCCTGTCGCATCGTCGGCTGGTCGTCCGGCAGCCCGTCGACCAGGTGCTCGGGTCGACGGTGCCGCCAGCGCCAGTCGTCCCGCACGATGTTGACCAGCACCCGGGCGGACCAGCTGCCCCCGGCGGGCATCCACGAGCGCCACGAACGCCCGGTCACGCTCGCTGCGCCGCATCGGTCCCCCTCGTCGCCGTCTCGGGAGGACAAACGTCGCGGACGACGACGGGGTTGTCACGTGCGGCGAAGAAGGGCCAGGAACATCGCGTCGGTGCCGTGCCGGTGCGGCCACAGCTGGACGGTGCCGGGCAGCGGGCCGGCCAGGTCGGTCACGACGGGGAACAGCGGCACCGCGTCCTCGAGGTGCACGTCGTCTCGGGCGGCGAGCGCGTGGGAGACCACCCCGGCCGTCTCGGCCAGGACCGGGGAGCAGGTCGCGTAGGCCACCAATCCCCCGGGCCGCACGGCGTCGAGCGCGGAGGCGAGCAGGGCCTGCTGCAGGGGCACAAGCTGGTCGAGGTCCTCGGGCGTGCGTCGCCACCGGGACTCCGGCCGCCGTCGGAGGGCGCCCAGTCCGGAGCAGGGTGCGTCGACCAGGACGCGGTCGAAGGCGCCGTCGGACCAGGCGGGGCGCAGACCGTCGGCGGTGACCACGCCGAGCAGGCCGGCGCCCACCCGTCGGGTGGTGGAGGCGACCAACCGGGACCGGTGCTCCTGCCGCTCGGAGGCCAGCAGCCGGGCGCCCTGGGAGCCGGCCAGCGCGGCGAGCAGGGCGGACTTCCCGCCCGGTCCCGCACAGAGGTCCAGCCAGCGCTCGTCACGGCCGTCGAGGGGAGCGTCGGCCAGCGCCGCGGCAACCAGCTGGGACCCCTCGTCCTGCACCCCGGCCCGGCCCTCACGGACGGCGGGCACCTCACCGGGGTCGCCGCCGTCGAGCACCACGGCGTAGGGCGAGCGCTCGGACGCGGTGCCGCCGGCAGCGACCAGCTCCTCGACGGAGGACAGGCCGGGCCGGGCCACCAGGGTGACCTTGGGCGGTGCGTTGTCGGCGGCCAGCAGGTCGTCTAGCTCGGCGGCGCGGTCACCGAGCGCCTCGATCATGGCCGTGACCACCCAGCGCGGGTGGGAGTGCGCGACGGAGGCGAACCCGACGGGGTCGGAGGCCGGGTCGGGGGCGACTCGGCGGACCCAGCCGGACAGGTCGTGGGCCGCGACCTTGCGCAGCACGGCGTTGACGAACCCGGACGGGCCCTGGCCGACCTTGGCCCGGACCAGGTCGACGCTGGTGCCGACGGCCGCGTGCGACGGCACCCGCATCGCGAGGAGCTGGTGGGTGCCGAGGCGGAGCGCGTCGAGCACCGCGCCGTCCACCTTGGCCAGCGGTCGGTTCACGTTGGCGGCGATGACCGCGTCGTAGGTGCCCTGCCTGCGCACCGTCCCCGACACCAGCTCGGTGGCGAAGGCCGCGTCGCGCCCGGTCAGGCCCCGGGACCGGAGCAGCGGTGGCAGCACCAGGTTGGTGTAGGCGTCCTGCTCCCGGACCGCCGCGAGCACGTCGAACGCGGCCTCACGGGACGGGTCGACGGGCGTGCTGCGGGGACGGCGCTTCGGCTTAGCGCGCGGGTCGTTCATCCGAGCCGTCCTCCGGAAGCGAGCCGGGCTCCGCGAGCCCAGTCCGCCGCGGGCATCCGCTTCCTGCCGAACGGCTGCACGTCCCCGAGCCGCACGGCCCCGCTGCCCGTCCCGACGTGCACGGCGTTCTTGGTCACCTCGAGGAGCCCGGGCTCCAGCCGGCGCTCCGGCGTGTGCTCCGGGTCGGGTCGGACGGGGCCGAGCTTGAGCCGCTCCCCGTCGTACGTCGTCCAGGCCCCGGGTGCCGGGGTGCAGGCCCGGACCTGACGGTCGATGGCGACCGCGGGTCGAGACCACTCCACCTCGGCGTCGGCCACCTCGACCTTGGGGGCCAGGCTGAGCCCGTCGGCGGGCTGCTCGCGGGCCTCGAGGGTGCCGTCCTCGATGCCGTCGAGCGTGCTGACCAGCAGCCCGGCGCCGCCCTCGACCAGACGGGCCAGCAGGTCGCCGGAGGTGTCGGTGGGCCGGACCCGCTCGGTCATCACGCCGAAGGTCGGGCCGGCGTCCAGCGCCATGACGATCCGGAACGTCGTGGCCCCGGTGACCTCGTCGCCGGCCCAGAGCGCGTGCTGCACGGGTGCGGCGCCGCGCCAGGACGGCAGCAGGGAGAAGTGCAGGTTGACCCAGCCGTGCGGCGGGATGTCGAGAGCGCTCTGCGGCAGCATCGCGCCGTAGGCCACCACCGGGCAGCAGTCGGGGGCCAGCGCGGTCAGCGCGGCCTGGAAATCCGGGTCGCGGGGGTACTCCGGCCTCAGGACCGGCACTCCCAGCTCCCCGGCCCGCAGCGCCACCGGCGAGGCGACCAGCCTCCGGCCCCGGCCGGCGGGAGCGTCGGGGCGGGTGACGACGCCGACGAGCTCGTGCCGGCTCGCGGCAACCGCCTCCAGGGCCGGCACGGCCGGCTCCGGCGTGCCCGCGAAGACGACCCTCACAGGCCGAAGCCGTTGGTGCGGTGCGGGGAGAGCCGGACGGTCGGGGCGGGCTCGCCGAACCACTCCGCCTCGCGGATCGCCTTCATGGCCAGCTTGCGGGTGTCCCGGTCCAGCCGGTCGAGGAACAGGATGCCGTCGAGGTGGTCGGTCTCGTGCTGGATGGCGCGAGCCAGCAGCTCGTGTCCCTCGATGCTGACCGGTTCGCCGTGCATGTTGAAGCCCGTGGCCACCACCCGGAGTGCGCGTCGGCACTCGAAGGTGAGGTCGGGGATCGAGAGGCAGCCCTCGGAGCCGGTCTGCTCCTCCTCGGACAGATCGAGGGTCGGGTTGACCAGGTGGCCCAGCTCGCCGTCGACGTACCAGGTGAAGACGCGCAGACCCACGCCGATCTGCGGGGCGGCCAGCCCGGCACCGGGCGCCGCCATCATGGTGTCGCCCAGGTCGGACACCAGCCGCCGCAGCTCCTTGTCGAAGACCGTCACCGGGACGGCGGGGGTGCGCAGCACCGGGTCGCCGAACAGGCGGATCGGCTGGACGGGCACGACGGGCTCCTGAGGGTGGAGGGGGAAGGGCGACGACCCAGTCTACGGAGTCGGACGGGGCGCCCGACCAGTCACTCGAGGCCCACCGGGTCGACCTGCACGCGGACCGGCGGCAGCTTGCGCGCGGACCGCACGCCCTGCATCTCCACGAGCGTCCGGGACAGGGCCGAGCCGGCCGCACGCGGCACCCGGATCACCGCCCGCAGGGCCCGCTGCGCGTCCGCGTCGGGGGCCGGACCGGTCAGCTGCACGGGCACCGGTCCGAGCACCTCCGCACCGGCCGGCAGGGACAGGGCCGCGAGCGCGCAGTCGAGATCGGCCTCGGGGCCGGTCAGGGTGGCCAGTCGGGACGCCGGCGGCAGGTGCGCGGACTGCCGGTCCTCCAGCTCCCGGCCCGCGTAGCCGGAGGGGTCCCACCGGACCAGCGCCTGCAGCTCCGGGCCGGACGGCTCGCCCACCGCCACCACCCGCCCGCCGCGGCCAGCAGGCCGGGCCAGTGCGGCGGCGGCGAGCCAGCGGCGCAGCGACTCCTCGCCGGTGCGCAGGTCGGTGCGGCCGAGCATCAGCCAGGTGTCCAGCAGCACGACACAGGCGTAGCCACCGTCCGCCACCGGCTCGGCGCCCGGCGTCGCCACCACGACCGCCGGGCGGTCGTCGACGGTGGCCAGCACCCGGTCGCCGCCGGACGTGCGCACGGTGACCTGCGGGAAGGCCCGGCCGAGCTCCTCGGCGGTGCGCTGCTCCCCGAGCACCGGGGCCCGCAGGCCCCGCCCGCCGCAGTCGGCGCACGCCCAGGCCGGCTCGTCGGTGCCGCACCACCGGCACGACGGCGGCCGGTGGGCCGCGGTCTGCCGCAGCGGCCCGGTGCACCTCCGGCAGCGCGCAGGGGTGCGGCAGGTGTCGCAGGCCAGGGCGGTGGCGTAGCCCTGTCGCGGGGTCTGCAGCAGCACCGGACCCTGCTCGAGCCCGGCCCGGATCGCGTCGTAGGCGATCCGCGGCAACCGGGCCGTGCGCGCGTGCGGGTCGCGCTCGAGCTCCTTGTCGGTGGCGCCGGTGATGGCAACCTGGGGGGAGGCGGCGCGCAGTGCGGACCGGTCCGCGACGACGGCCTCCGCCCAGGCGGTGCGGACGAGGTACTCCCCCTCGACGGTGCGGGCGAAGCCGCCGAGCAGCACGGCGGTCGACTCCTCGTGCGCGCGGGTCAGCAGCACCTCACGGGTGTGCGGGTAGGGCGCCCGCGGCTCGGCGTAGAGGTCGTCGCCGTCGTCCCACAGGGCGACCAGCCCCAGGTCGTGGACCGGGGCGAAGGCCGCGGCCCGGGTGCCGACCACGACGCGGACGGCGCCGCGGGCGACGGCCAGGAAGGATCGGTAGCGCTGCGCCGGGCCGAGGTCGGCGGTGAGCACGACGTGCCGGCCCTCGCCGAGGACCGCGGTCAGGGCAGCGTCGAGCCGGGCGACGTCCTTGTGGTCGGGCACGCAGATCAGCACGCCGCGTCCGGAGGCGTACGTCGCGGCCGCGGCCTGGGCGAGGAGGGCCGGCCAGCCGTCCCCGGGCAGGGCCGACCAGACCGTCCGCGGCGTGCCGCCCTCCGCGAGTCGTCGCACGAGCGCCGCTCCCCCGTCGTACGCCGACCAGGAGCTCTCCGACACGTCGGGAACGGTAGTGGGGGCGACCGGGGACTGTTCCTTCTCCGCCGTGGCGTGCCGCGCGGGGACCGCCAGCCGGAGGACGTCGGAGCGGGTGCCGGCGTAGCGGGCGGCGACCAACTCGGACAGCCGGGCCACCGCCGGGGACAGCACGGGCTCGGCGCTGACCGCGCGCCGCAGCGGGGCCAGCCGGCCCTCGTGCTCGCTGCTCTCGACGCGCTCGAGCACGAAGCCGTCCACGTCCTGGCCGGCGAAGCGGACCTTGACCCGGGTGCCGGCGGCGACCTTGTCGTGGAGCTTGGCGGGCACGAGGTAGTCGAAGGGCCGGTCGAGGTGGGCCAGCGGCACGTCGACCAGGACGCGCGCCACCGGCAGCTCGGGGGCCGGGTCCACCGGGAGGCGGGCCTTGGCGCGCTTCGCGGCCTGCTCCTTGGCCGCCCGGGCCTGGGCGCGCACGAGCTCGGGCATCAGCGCCAGCTGCCCCGTCTCGTCCTGCTCCTCGTCGACCACGAGAGCAGTCTCCCAGCCACCACCCGCCTTCTCGCAGCCCCTCTCGTCGCCCTGTGGACGGTGCCTGGATGGCGGGATGGGCGACCTGAGCTGGAGCGGCCGCGACAACGTCCGCGACGTGGGCGGCCGGCCGGTTGCCGGCGGTGGCGCGACCCGACGCGGGCGGACTGGGCGCCGAGGAGCTGGCGGACGTACGACGCCGCCTCACCGGCTGAGCGGTGAGGCGGCGTCGGAGGTGCAAACCGGTCAGACGCCGGCGGCGGCCTTGAGGGCGTCGACGCGGTCGGTCTTCTCCCAGGTGAACTCGGGCAGCTCGCGTCCGAAGTGACCGTAGGCGGCGCTCGCGGCGTAGATCGGGCGGAGCAGGTCGAGGTCCTCGATGATCGCGGCGGGGCGCAGGTCGAAGACCTCCTGGACCGCCTTCTGGATCGTGGCGACGGGGATCGACTCGGTGCCGAAGCAGTCGACGTAGAAGCCGACCGGCTGCGCCTTGCCGATGGCGTAGGCCACCTGCACCTCGCAGCGACGGGCCAGGCCCGCGGCGACGATGTTCTTGGCCACCCAGCGCATGGCGTACGCCGCGGAGCGGTCGACCTTGGACGGGTCCTTGCCGGAGAACGCGCCACCACCGTGACGGGCCATGCCGCCGTAGGTGTCGACGATGATCTTGCGACCGGTCAGGCCGGCGTCGCCCATCGGGCCACCGACCTCGAACCGACCGGTCGGGTTGACCAGCAGGCGGTAGCCGTCGGACGGGATGTCGAACTGCGCGAGGACGTGGTCGACGACGTGCTTCCTGACGTCGGGCGTCAGCATCGCCTCGAGGCTGATGTCCTTGGCGTGCTGGGAGGAGACGACGACGGTGTCGACGCGCACGGGGCGGTCCTCGTCGTCGTACTCGATGGTGACCTGGGTCTTGCCGTCGGGACGCAGGTAGGACATCGTCCCGTCCTTGCGGACCTCGGAGAGCCGCTCGGCGAGCCGGTGCGCGATCGTGATCGGCAGCGGCATCAGCTCGGGGGTGTCGTCGCAGGCGTAGCCGAACATCAGGCCCTGGTCGCCGGCGCCCTGCTTGTCCATCGGGTCGACCGAGCTCTCACGGGACTCGAGGCCGGTGTCGACGCCCTGAGCGATGTCGCCGGACTGGCCGCCGATCGCCACCATCACCCCGCAGGAGTGTCCGTCGAAGCCCTTGGCCGACGAGTCGTAGCCGATCGACAGGATGCGCTGACGGACCAGCTCCTTGACGTCGACGTAGCCGGTGGTGGTGACCTCACCCGCGACGACCACGAGGCCGGTCGTGAGCAGCGTCTCGACCGCGACCCGGCTGTGCGCGTCCTGCGCGAGCATCGCGTCCAGGACGGTGTCGCTGATCTGGTCGGCGATCTTGTCCGGGTGACCCTCGGTCACGGACTCGGAGGTGAAAAGGCGTCCAGCCACGTCGTCGTACCCCTTGCTCAGCTGTGTCGGTGGTGTGTGTCGATCGGTTAGGTTACCCGCTCCCGGAGCGGTGGCTCAGCCGGTCTCGAGGCGGGCCGCGACCCGGTCCCAGATCACGTGCGCGAGGGCGGCCTTGCTGCCGCGCGGGACCGGCGTGGAGCCGCCGTCGGCGTCGAGCACGACGGCTTCGTTCTCGGCGCTGCCGAAGACCTGGCCGCCGCTGACGTCGTTGACGACCAGCAGGTCGCACCCCTTGCGGGTCAGCTTGGCCCGGGCCAGGTCGAGGACCGACCCGTGCGCGTCGCCCGTCTCGGCGGCGAAGCCGACCACGACGCTGCCGGGCCGGACGCGGTGGTGCGAGATCTCCGCGAGGATGTCGGGGTTCTGCTCGAGCTCGATGGTCGGGGCGGAACCGTCTTCGGCCTTCTTGATCTTGGTGTCGCTCACCGCCTGCGGCCGGTAGTCGGCGGGGGCGGCGGCCATCACGACCGCGTCGGCGGTCGGGGTCGCGGCGAGGACGGCGTCGCGCAGCTGCGCGGTGGTCTCGACGTGCACCACCTTCACACCGGCGGGGTCGGGCAGGGTCACGTTGGCGGCCACCAGGACGACCTCGGCCCCGCGGGAGGCGGCGGCGCGGGCTAGCGCGTAGCCCTGCAGGCCTGAGGAGCGGTTGCCGAGGAAGCGCACCGGGTCGAGGTACTCGCGGGTGCCGCCCGCAGAGACGAGCACGTGGCGGCCGGCCAGGTCGAGCCGGTTGGCGGCCCCGGCGCGGGCCAGCACCTCGCGGGCCAGCTCGAAGATCTCGGTCGGCTCCGGGAAGCGACCCTTGCCGGTGTCGGCGCCGGTGAGGCGCCCCTCGGCCGGCTCGATGACCAGGGCGCCGCGGCGGCGCAGCGTCGCGACGTTCTCCTGGGTGGCCGGGTGCTCCCACATCTCGGTGTGCATGGCCGGGGCGAAGACTACCGGGCAGCGGACCGTGAGCAGGGTGTTGGTGAGCAGGTCGTCGGCCAGGCCGTGCGCCGCCTTGGCCAGCAGGTCGGCGGTGGCCGGGGCGACGACGAGCAGGTCGGCGCTCTGCCCGATCCGGACGTGCGGCACGGCGTGCACGTCGCTCCACACCTCGGTCGAGACCGGCTTGCCGGACAGCGCGGCCCAGGTGGGTGCGCCGACGAACTGCAGCGCGGCGGCGGTGGGTACGACGGTCACGTCGTGGCCCGACTCGGTGAACCGGCGGAGCAGCTCGGCGGCCTTGTACGCAGCGATGCCGCCGCTCACACCCAGGACGACCCGGGGATGAGGGCGGCTCTCGACTGCGTCACTCGCCATGGTGCGGCGGGTCTCAGGCCTGGGCGGGGGTGTCGCCCTCGGCGTCCGGGTCGATGTCCTCGCAGGTGAGCAGGTCGGCGTTGATCTCGCGGAGCGCGATCGACAGCGGCTTCTCCTGCACGTGGGTGTCCACGAGCGGGCCGACGTACTCCAGCAGGCCCTCGCCGAGCTGTGAGTAGTAGGCGTTGATCTGACGCGCGCGCTTGGCGCTGTAGAGGACTAGCTTGTACTTCGAGTCCGTCTTGGTCAGCAGCTCGTCGATGGGCGGGTTGGTGATGCCCTCGGCGACAGGCAGGATTCGGGACACGGACGACACAGGTGCAGCCTCACAGATTCAGGGGTAGACGGCCCGTCCAAGCGGGCTGGGCTCTCAGGAGCCCTTCATCAAGGTTACCAACTCTTCCGCGGCGAGGTGAACTTCGGTGTTCTCGACCGTCACGTCGAACTCTGACTCGGCCGCCAGTTCCTCCCGGGCGGTCTCCAGACGACGGGTCCGCTCCTCCTCCGTCTCGGTCCCGCGGCCGACCAACCGACGCACCAGCTCCTTCCAGGAGGGCGGCGCGAGGAACACGAACAGCGCCTCCGGCATCCGCACCCGCACCTGCCGCGCGCCCTGCAGATCGATCTCGAGCAGGGCGGGCCGGCCCGCGGCCAGCGCCTCGTCGACGGGCGTGCGCGGGGTGCCGTAGCGGGCGCGCCTGTGCACCACGGCCCACTCCAGGAGCGCGTCGTCGGCGACGAGGCGGTCGAACTCCTTGTCGGTCACGAACCAGTAGTGCCGGCCGTGCACCTCGCCGGGGCGGGGACGGCGGGTGGTGGCGGAGACGGAGATCCACACCTCGGGGTGGTGCGTCCGGACGTAGGAGGCCACCGTGCCCTTGCCGACCGCGGTCGGCCCCGCCAGGACCGTCAGCCGGCCCTGTCGTTGAGTCACACCGATCAGCCTCGTGACCCGAACTCGCGCTCGAGCGCGGCGATCTGGTTGGCGCCGAGCCCGCGGACGCGACGGCTCTCGGAGATGCTGAGCCGCTCCATCATCTGGCGCGCGCGCACCTTGCCGAGGCCGGGCATGGACTGCAGCAGGTCGACGACCCGCATCTTGCCGATGACCTCGTTCTGCTGGCCCTGCGAGAGGACGTCCACGATCGACGCGCCCGAGTGCTTCAGTCGGTTCTTGATCTCGGCCCGCTCGCGACGGGAGGCCGCCGCCTTCTCGAGGTTCGCCTGACGCTGTTCCGGCGTGAGTCGCGGCAGAGCCACTGTCTGACCTCGGTCCTGTGCGTGGGTGGCGGGCGGGTGGTGGAACGAAATCTAGTCATGGTGGAGCGCTGGTCGCAACGCGAGGGAGTGTCGCGCCGGTCACCGGGGCCGGCTGAGCGCGCCGAAACGCGGCTCAGCCGCCGAGACCGCCCAGTCCCCCGGGTCCGAGGTCGACCTGGCAGACGTCCTGGGCGTGCTGCTCGATGCTCTTGCCGGCCTGCTGCACGCGGGTGCTCTGCAGCTCCGCGACCGCCTGCTGCACCGCGTCGTACTGGCCGGCGGTGACCCCCTCGGGCAACGTGCCGCCCGCGAAGTCGCCCGGCGCGGCCCCGGACTGCCGGAACGCGTCGACCAGCCCCTGCAGCGCGGCCACCAGCGTCACCCACTCGTCGGAGATGTCGTCGGGGGCCTCGTCGCGCAGCCCGGAGAGCACGGTGACGGCTTTTCGCAGCGCGTCCGCACCAGCCTGGCCGGGCTTTCCGATGTCCGCGGAGAGCGTGGTGAGCTGCAGCCTGTCCACCCCGATCGTCGAGCAGTAGGACTTCGAGCGCGAGCACCCGGTGAGGCCGGTCGTCACCAGCAGCAGCACCGCCAACGCCGATGCCGTACGACGGACGGGGAGGCGGAGCTCAGCCACGCAGGCCCCGGCGACGCAGCAGCGGGTCGGTGCTCGGACCGCGACCCCGCACGGCGGCGAACGCGTCGAGCGGGTCGACCGTCCCGCCGACCGAGAGCAGCTGCTCGCGGAACCGGTCGCCGTTGGCCCGGACCAGGCCGCCGTTCTCCGTGAACCAGTCGACCATGTCGGCGTCGAGGACCTCGCTCCACAGGTAGGAGTAGTAGCCCGCGTCGTAGCCGCCCGCGAACACGTGGGCGAAGTAGCCGGTGCGGTAGCGCGGCGGCACCAGCTCGGACCGCACGCCGTGCCGGGTCAGCGCGTCTGACTCGAACTCCTCGACCTGCCCGGGTTCGACGGCCGGCTGGCCGGAGGCGAGCCGGTGCCACTCCTGGTCCAGCAGGGCGGCCCCGAGCATCGCCACCATCTCGAAGCCCTGGCCGTGCTCCTGCGAGGCAACCAGCCGGTCGACCACGTCCTGGGCCAGTGGCTCGCCGGTCTCGTGGTGCACGGCGTAGTGCGCCAGCACCTCGGGCCAGAACGCCCACATCTCGTTGACCTGGGAGGGGAACTCCACGAAGTCGCGGGGCACCGAGGTGCCCTGGAGGCGCGGGTAGACGGTGTCGGAGAACAACCCGTGCAGGGCGTGCCCGAACTCGTGGAAGCCGGTGCGTACCTCGTCGACGGTCATCAGCGCCGGCTGCCCCACGGGCGGCTCGGGCACGTTGAGGCAGACCACCACGACGGGCTTGGTGCCCAACAAGCGCGACTGGCCGACGAACTCGTCCATCCACGCACCGCCCTGCTTGGTGGGCCGCGCGAACCAGTCGCACACGAAGAGCCCGAGCGTGCCGCCGTCGCCGTCCCGGACCTCGTAGACGCGCACCCCGTCGGCGTACACGGGCAGGTCGGTGCGCTGCTCGAACGAGACGCCGTAGAGGTGCGAGGCCGCGAAGAAGATCCCGTCGTGCAGGACCCGGTCGAGCTCGAACCAGGGCTTCACCGCGTTCGTGTCGACGTCGTACGTCGCGGCCTTGTCCCGAGCCGCGTAGTAGGCCCAGTCCCAGGGCTCGACCGGTCCGTCGACGCCGTCGGCGCGGAGCAGGTCCTCGATGCGCTCACGCTCGGTCTCCAGGTTGCGCATGGCCGGGTCGACCATCTCGTCGAGCATCTCCAGAACGGCCTTGGTGCTGCCGGCCGTCTGGTCGTCGGCGATGTAGGCCGCGTGGTCCACGAACCCGAGCAAGGCGGCTCGCTGGGCGCGCAGCACGCTGATCCGTGACACCAGGTCCCGGGTGTCGTGGTCGCCCCCACGGGTGCCGCGGGACGTGGCAGCCTCGTGCAGCCGGCGCCGGACGCCGCGGTCGGCGAGCGAGGAGATCGCGGGCTGGATCGTCGGCAGGGAGAGCGTCAGGAGGTAGCCGTCGAGGCCGGCCGACATCGCCGCATTGGCCGCCGCCTCGATCGCGTTCGGGGCCAGCCCGTCGAGCTCGGACCGGCCGGCGACGTGCACGGCCAGGTCGTTGGACTCGGCCAGCACCCGGTTGGAGAACTCGGTGGTCAGCGAGGTGATCTGCACGTTGAGGTCGCGCAGGGTGTCGCGGTCGGCCTCCGGCAGCGCGGCGCCGGCCCGGACGAAGTCCCGGTGGTAGCGCTCGACGACGCGGACCTGCTCCGGGGTCAGGCCGGCGTCGTGACGGCCGGAGTGCACGGCGTCGACACGGGCGAAGAGCCGGGGGTCGAGCCGGATCGCGTCGGTGTGCTCGGCGATCAGCGGCGCGAGCTCGGTCTCGAGAGACTGCATCTGCGGCGTCGACATCGACGCGCACAGGTTCGACCAGACCCGCATCATCCGCCGGTAGGTCTGCCCGGAGCGCTCCAGCGCCTCGACCGTGTTGGCGAACGTCGCCTCGGTGTCCTGCGCAGCGATCTCCTCGACCTCGGCGCGCTGCTCCGCGACGCCGGCGTCGAAGGCGGGCCGGTAGTGCTCGTGCTCGATCCGGTCGAAGCGTGGGAAGGCGAACGGTAGGTCGCTGGGCGTGACGAACGGGTTGCTCTGGTCCATGCCGACTGTTTTACACCGCCCACCCCGCACCCGCTGTAACGCGGGGTTATGGACGCTCCACCTAACGTACGACGCTTGCAAACCGTCCACGCCTCCAGCAAAGTCGGGCCGGATCAGGTCTGCCAGCGTCGTGGACGGTCTGCGAGCGGCATGCCGTGGGTCCAGCGTCCATAACCCCGCGTTACAAGGGGGCGGGGGGCGGCGGTCAGCCGGCGAGCGGCTGGAACAGGTCGAGGGCGCGCAGCGCCGCCGCGTGCAGCATCTGCTTATCGGGGCCGGCGGCGAGCAGCTCGCGCGAGCTGGCGGGCAGCACGTTGCGGGCCGCCTCGCCGAACACCCGGCGCACGTCGTCCAGGGTGCCGCCCTGGGCGCCGATGCCCGGGACGAGCAGCGGACCGTTCACGGCCAGGTTGGCCACGCCGAGGTCGGAGGGCAGCTCGACCGTCGCGCCGACGACCGCCCCGACGGAGCCGAGACCCTCGGCCCCGGCGTTGCGGGTGGCCACCGCGTCGAGAACCAGGCCGGCGACCGACCGGCCGTCGGGGGTCAGGGCGTGCTGCACCTGGGGACCCTCGGGGTTGGAGGTCAGCGCGAGCACGAAGACGCCGGCGTCGTTGGCCAGCGCGGTGTCGATCATCGGGTCGAGCGAGCCGACGCCGAGGTAGGGCGACACGGTGATCGCGTCGACGGACAGCGGGGAGTTCCGGTCGAGGTAGGCGTCGGCGTACGCCTGTGCGGTGGTGCCGATGTCACCGCGCTTCACGTCGAGCAGCACCAGGCAGCCGCGATCGCGGCAGCCGGCGATGACCTGCTCGAGGACGGCGATGCCGCGCGAGCCGTGCCGCTCGAAGAACGCGGACTGCGGCTTGATCACACCGACGACGCCTGCGAACGCCTCGACGGCGGTCATCGCGAACTTCTCAAGCCCGTTGACCGAGTCGGTGAGGCCCCAGTCGTCGAGCAGGGAGGGGTGCGGGTCGATGCCGGCGCAGAACCGGCCGCGGTCGTCCATGGCGTGGCTCAGGCGGTCGCCGAAGCTGGTCATCGGCTGCTCCCCTCGGGTTGGTGGTGCGCGAGTCCCGCGGCGGCCGCTACGGAGTCGAGGTCGCGTCGGTCGAGCTCGTCGAGCAGCTCCAGCCGGATGCGGGTCGCGGCGGACGGGTCGCGCAGCAGCACGGAGCCGAGCTGTACGGCGGTCGCGCCGGCGGCGAGCAGGGCCAGCACGTCGAAGCCGGTCGAGACGCCGCCGGCCCCGACGACGGGCAGGCCGGGTAGGACGGCCCGCACCTCCCAGACGCAGCGCAGCGCCAAGGCCCGGACCGCCGGACCGCTCAGCAGGCCGCCCCCCGATCCGAGGGCCGGCCGCAGCGTGCGCGGGTCGAGGACCAGGCCAGGGAAGCCCTGGGTCACCACGACCGCGTCGGCGCCGTTGTCGGCGGCCGCCGAGGCGAGCGCCACCACGTCGCCGCCGGCCGCCAGCTTGGCCAGCACCGGCACCCCGCGGGGCAGGTCGCGACGCACGACGTGCACGACCTTGCCGGTCTGGTAGGCGTCGGTCACGTCCAGGTGCACCTCGACGGCCGCGACCCCGGGTGCCGTCGCGACGCGACGAGCCAGCTCGCCGTACTCCGCGAGCGAGGAGGCACTGATCGACACCACGGTGCGTACGTCCTGCTGGGCCCACCAGGGGAGGTCGGTGGCCAGGAAGCCTTGCAGGCCTGGGTTCTGGTGGCCCGCGGCGCTGAGCACGCCGCTCGGCGTGCCGACGATCCGGGGCGGTGCGGCGCCGGCCTGCGGGTCGAGGGTGACCGTGCGGGTGACCACGGCGCCGAGCAACGAGAGGTCGGTGTACGTCGCCAGCTCCCGCCCTCCGTAGGGGGCGGCGGTGATCAGCGGTGAGGGCAGGGTCAACCCGGCGAGCTCGACGGTCAGGTCCGTCATGACGCGCCTCGCGCGTCGGACGGGATGGTCCCGAGGTCGTCCCAGCGGACCCGGTCGCCGCGGAACACCGGCCCCTCGGCGCAGGCGCGCACCATCCGGGTGCCGCCGTCCTCGCCGACGACCGGGAGCACGCACCCCCAGCAGAGCCCGGTCCCGCAGAGGTCGGGCACGTCGACCGCGGTCTGGCTCCAGGCCCCGTGGGTCTCGGCGGCCCGGGCGACCCCGTGCAGCACGTCGTGCGGGCCGGCGGCGTAGACCACGTCGGCCTGGGTGCGGGCCAGCAGCTCGGGCAGGGCGTCGACGACTCCCCCGCGCATCCCGACGGAGCCGTCCGCGGTGGCGACGGTGACGCCCCGGGTGGCTCGTCGGGCCTCGAGCGCTCCGAACAAGCCGGACTCGGTGGGGGCACCGAGCAGCATGTGCACGGCACACTCCCGCTCGCGCAGCCGCTCGGCCAGCGAGAACAGCGGCGCACTCGAGCAGCCCTCCCCCACCAGCACGACGGTCACCGGCTCCTTGGGCAGCGCGAACGGGCGGCCCAGGGGGCCGACGACGTCGAGCGGGGTCCCGGCCGCGGTCCCGGCCAGCCACGCCGTGCCCGGGTCGGCCACCGAGAACACGCACTCGACGGTGCCGCCGTAGGCACCGGTCGGTCGGACCCGGTGCACGGGCAGCGCCGTCCGCAGCGTGGTCGCCGACAAGGGTCCGCCGACCGCGACGGTGACGAACGTGCCGGGACGGAACCGTTCGGGGACGCCGGGCGCGACCATGGTCAGGTGATGGTAGGCGCCGGCCTTCTTGACGCTCAGCACCTCGCCGACGACCTGCACCGGTCCGGTCTCGGATGCGGTGGTGCTCATCGGGCCAGCTCGCGCTGCACCCGGGCCGGCCAGAGCGCCCCCTCGTAGACGAAGGCGGTGTAGGCCTGCAGCAGGGTGGCTCCGGCGTGCAGCCGCTCGCGGGCGTCGGCCGCGTCGCCGATGCCCCCCACGGCGATGATCACCAGGTCCGGCCCGACCCGCTCGCGCAGCAGCCGGAGCACCTCGAGCGCGCGCGCCCGGACCGGGGCGCCGGACAGGCCGCCGGCCCCGGCCGCCTCGACCTGCGTCTGGCTCGACAGGAGGCCGTCGCGGCCGATGGTGGTGTTGGTGGCGACGACGCCGTCGAGGCCGAGCTCGAGCACCAGGTCGGCCACGGCGAGCACGTCCTTGTCGGACAGGTCGGGCGCGATCTTCACCAGCAGGGGCAGGTGCTTCCGCGTCACGGCGTCGGCCTGGCGTCGTACGGCGCTCAGCAGCGGCCGCAGCCGCAGAGTCGACTGCAGGTCGCGCAGACCCGGCGTGTTCGGGGAGCTGACGTTGACCACGAGGTAGTCGGCGTACGGCGCGAGCAGACGGGTGCTCTTCTCGTAGTCCGCGACCGCGTCCTCGTCGGCGACGGCCTTGGTCTTGCCGATGTTGACGCCCACCACGACGTCGCGGTGCCGCATCCCGAGCCGGGACGCCAGCCGGCGGGCGACGGCCTCGGCACCGTGGTTGTTGAAACCCATCCGGTTGACCACGGCCCGGTCGGCCGGCAGCCGGAACAGCCTCGGCTTCGGGTTGCCCGGCTGCGGCTCGCCGGTGACCGTGCCGACCTCGACGAAGCCGAACCCGAGGGCGGCGAGCGCGTCGATGCCCTCGGCGTTCTTGTCGAAGCCGGCCGCAAGCCCGAGTGCCCCGGGGAACGTGATCCCCATCGCCTCCACCGGACGGCTCGCGCCGGGCACGACGCGACCCAGGAGGGGGCCGCCGAGCCGCAGCGCGCGGAACCCGAGACGGTGCGCGGTCTCCGCGTCGACGCGGGTGAGGACGCGATCGAACAGGGTGCGGTACGGCGTCACGCGCGACCCGACCGCTTCGCCCACTCCTGCAGCGACCGGACGCCGATGTCGCCGGCACGCATGGCCTCGATGCCCTGCACCGCCGCGCCGAGCCCCTGCACCGTGGTGATGCACGGGATGTTCGCCATGATCGCGGCCGTGCGGATCTCGTAGCCGTCGATCCGGGCCGACCCACCGCTCGACGCGCCGTTGGGTGTGTTGATGATCAGGTCGATCTGGCCGGCCGAGATGAGCTGCACGGTGGTGGGCTCGCCGTTCGGTCCGGGGCCTTCGAAGTGCTTGCGCACGTCGGTCACGGCCACGCCGTTGCGCCGCAGCACCTCGGCCGTGCCCGGGGTCGCGAGGATCTCGAAGCCCCGGTCCGCCAGCACCTTGATCGGGAAGATCATCGAGCGCTTGTCGCGGTTGGCCATGCTCACGAACACCCGGCCGCTGGTCGGCAGCGAGCCGAACGCCGCGGTCTGGGCCTTGGCGAACGCCGTGCCGAAGTCCGCGTCGAAGCCCATCACCTCGCCGGTCGACTTCATCTCCGGGCCGAGCACGGTGTCGACCTGCTGGCCGTCTGGGGTGCGGAACCGGTTGAACGGCATCACCGCCTCCTTGACGGCGATCGGCGCGTTCGCGGGCAGGTCTCCCCCGTCCCCGGTGGCCGGCAGCACCCCGGCCCGGCGGAGGTCGGCGATGCTCTCGCCGAGCATCACCCGGGCGGCCGCGCTGGCCAGCGGCGTCGCGGTCGCCTTGGACACGAACGGCACGGTCCGGCTGGCCCGCGGGTTGGCCTCCAGGACGTACAGCACGTCGGAGCCCAGGGCGTACTGCACGTTGAGCAGCCCGAGCACGCCCACGCCCTGCGCGATCGCCAGCGTGGCCTCGCGGATCCGCTTGATCTCCTGGGCTCCCAGGGTGATGGGCGGCAGTGCGCACGAGGAGTCACCGGAGTGGATGCCGGCCTCCTCGATGTGCTCCATCACGCCACCCAGGAACAGGTCGGTGCCGTCGAAGATCGCGTCCACGTCGATCTCCACGGCGTCGTCTATGAACCGGTCCACGAGCACCGGGTGCTCCGGGCTGATCGCCGTCGCCCGCGCGATGTAGCCCTCCAGCGACACGTCGTCGTAGACGATCTCCATGCCGCGCCCGCCGAGCACATAGGACGGCCGGACCAGCACGGGGTAGGCGATCTCGGCCGCGATGGCCTGCGCCTCCTCGAACGACGTCGCCATCCCGTGCTTGGGCGCGGGCAGTCCGGCGCGGGCGAGCACCCGTCCGAACGCGCCCCGCTCCTCGGCGAGGTGGATCGCCGCGGGCGACGTACCCACGATCGGGACACCGGCGTCCTCGAGCCCCTGTGCGAGCCCGAGCGGGGTCTGCCCACCGAGCTGGCAGATCACGCCGGCGACCGGGCCGGCCTGCTGCTCGGCGTGCACGACCTCGAGCACGTCCTCCAGGGTCAGCGGCTCGAAGTACAGCCGGTCGCTGGTGTCGTAGTCGGTCGAGACGGTCTCGGGGTTGCAGTTGACCATCACGGTCTCGTAGCCGGCGCCGCCCTCGCCCGACCCCAGCGCCATGCTCGCGTGCACGCACGAGTAGTCGAACTCGATGCCCTGACCGATGCGGTTCGGCCCCGAGCCGAGGATGATCACGGCGGCCCGCTCGCGCGGCTGTACCTCGGTCTCCTCGTCGTAGGACGAGTAGTGGTACGGCGTGGTGGCGGCGAACTCCGCGGCACAGGTGTCGACGGTCTTGTAGACCGGGCGGATCCCGAGCGCGTGCCGCACTCCGCGTACGACGTCCGCGGGCATGCCGCGCAGCCGGCCGAGCTGGTCGTCGGAGAACCCATGACGCTTCGCGCGCCGCAACAGGCCCGGAGTGAGCTCGTCGGCCTCCAGGACCTCCACGGCGACCTCGTTGATGAGGGCCATCTGGTCGACGAACCACGGGTCGATCGCGGTGGCGTCGAAGACCTCCTCGGGGGTCGCGCCGGCCCGCAGTGCGTCCATCACCTTGCGCAGCCGGCCGTCGTGCGGGGTGCGGACCTCCTCGAGCAGGGCGGCCTTGTCGAGCTCGACCCACTCCTTGCTCCAGTCGAACGGCGCCTTCTTGTCCTCCAGGGACCGCAGCGCCTTCTGAAGGGCCTCGGTGAAGTTGCGGCCGATCGCCATCGCCTCGCCGACCGACTTCATGTGCGTGGTCAGGGTCGGGTCGGCGCTCGGGAACTTCTCGAACGCGAACCGCGGCACCTTGACCACCACGTAGTCCAGCGAGGGCTCGAAGGACGCCGGGGTCTCGCGGGTGATGTCGTTGGGGATCTCGTCGAGGGTGTAGCCGATCGCGACCTTGGCCGCGATCTTGGCGATGGGGAAGCCAGTGGCCTTGGAGGCCAGCGCGCTCGACCGCGACACCCGCGGGTTCATCTCGATGACGATCAGCCGGCCGTCCGTGGGGTCGACCGCGAACTGGATGTTGCAGCCTCCTGTGTCGACACCCACCGACCGGATGATCCCGATCGAGAGGTCGCGCATCGCTTGGTACTCGCGGTCGGTCAGGGTCATCGCCGGTGCCACCGTGATCGAGTCGCCGGTGTGCACACCCATCGGGTCGAGGTTCTCGATCGAGCAGATGATCACGACGTTGTCGGCCCTGTCGCGCATCACCTCGAGCTCAAACTCCTTCCACCCGATGATTGACTCCTCGAGCAGCACCTCGGTCGTCGGGCTCGCGGCCAGGCCGGAGCCGGCGATGCGACGCAGGTCGCGCTCGTCGTAGGCCATCCCGGAGCCGGTGCCGCCCATCGTGAACGACGGCCGCACCACCATCGGGTAGCCGAGCTCGTCCACCGCCGCGAGGCAGTCGTCGATCGTGTGGCAGACGACCGATCGGGCGGTCTCCCCACCGAGCTCCTCGACGATCTTCTTGAACGACTCGCGGTTCTCGCCGCGGTCGATCGCCTCGATGCTCGCGCCGATCAGCTCGACGCCGTACTTCTCGAGCACACCGGCCTTGTCGAGCGCCATCGCGGCGTTCAGCGCGGTCTGCCCGCCCAGCGTCGCGAGCAGCGCGTCGGGCCGCTCCTTCTCGATCACCTTCTCGACGTACTCCGCGGTGATCGGCTCGACGTAGGTCGCGTCGGCGAACTGCGGGTCCGTCATGATCGTGGCCGGGTTGCTGTTGACCAGGATCACCCGGATGCCCTCGTCCTTGAGGACGCGGCAGGCCTGGGTGCCCGAGTAGTCGAACTCGCACGCCTGGCCGATCACGATCGGCCCGGAGCCGATCACCAGGACGGACTTGATGTCCTCACGCTTCGGCAAGGTGAGCCTCCAGGAGATCGCTGAACCGGTCGAACAGGTACGCCGCGTCGTGCGGACCGGCCGCCGCCTCGGGGTGGTACTGCACGGAGAAGGCGACCAGCGTCCCGCCGCGGCGCAGCTCGAGGCCCTCCACGACGTCGTCGTTGAGGCAGACGTGGCTCACGGTCGCGACGCCGTAGGGCGTCTCGGTCTCCCCGTCGAGCGGGGCGTCGACGGCGAAGCCGTGGTTGTGCGCGGTGACCTCGACCTTGCCGGTCGTGCGGTCCATGACGGGCTGGTTGATGCCGCGGTGGCCGTACTTCAGCTTGAAGGTGCCGAACCCCAGTGCGCGGCCGAACAGCTGGTTGCCGAAGCAGATGCCGAAGTAGGGAATCCCCTGCTCCAGCACGGACCTGAGCAGCTCGACCTGTCCCTCGGTGGCCGCCGGGTCCCCCGGACCGTTGGAGAAGAACACCCCGTCGGCCCCGGTCGTGCGTACGTCGTCCAGGGTGGCCGTCGCGGGGAGCACGTGCACCTCGATGCCGCGCTCGGCCAGCATCCGCGGCGTGTTCGCCTTGATCCCCAGGTCGAGCGCCGCGACGGTGAAACGCTTGGACCCGACGGCCGGGACGACGTAGGCCTCCTTGGTCGACACCTCGGTGGCCAGCTCGGCCCCGGACATCTCGGCCGAGGCGAGCACGCGCTGGAGCAGGGCGGCGGGGTCGGCCTCGGTGGTGGAGATGCCCACGCGCATCGCGCCGCGCTCGCGCAGGTGCCGGGTCAGGGCCCGGGTGTCGACCCCGGAGATGCCCACGACGCCTTGCGAGCGCAGCTCGTCGTCGAGCGTCCGCTTCGACCGCCAGCTCGACGCTCGACGCGCCGGGTCGCGGACGACGTACCCGCTGACCCAGATCTTGGTCGACTCCGGGTCCTCGTCGTTCATGCCGGTGTTGCCGATGTGCGGGGCGGTCATCACGACGACCTGCCGGTGGTACGACGGGTCGGTCAGCGTCTCCTGGTAGCCGGACATCCCGGTGGAGAAGACCGCCTCGCCGAACGTCTCCCCTTCGGCCCCGAAGGCCTCGCCCCGGAACGTGCGGCCGTCCTCCAGGACGAGGAGTGCGTCCCGGGTCATGCGAGCTTCCCGTCCAGCACCGTCGGGACCCCGCGGAGGAAGGTGGCCACCACCCGCCCGGGCAGCTCCCGTCCGACGTACGGCGTGTTGCGGGACAGCGACGCCAGGTCGGTGCCGTCGACCACCTGGCTGAACGCCGGGTCGTAGAGCACCACGTTGGCCGGCTCGCCGACCGCGAGCGGACGACCGTGCCCCTGGAGCCGCCCGATCCGCGCAGGTGCGAAGGACAGCCGCTCGGCGACGCCGGCCCAGTCGATCAGCCCGGAGTCGACCATCGTCTGCTGCACGATCGAGAGCGCGGTCTCGAGTCCGAGCATCCCGAACGCGGCGGCCTGCCACTCGCAGTCCTTGTCCTCGTGCGGGTGCGGCGCGTGGTCGGTGGCGACGGCGTCGATGGTGCCGTCGGCCAGGCCCTCCCGCAGCGCCGCGACGTCGGACTCGGAGCGCAGCGGCGGGTTGACCTTGTAGATCGGGTCGTAGGTCGCCGCGAGCGCGTCGGTCAGCAGGAGGTGGTGCGGGCAGACCTCGGCCGTGACGTTCCAGCCCTTGCTCTTGGCCCAGCGGACGATCTCCACCGAGCCGGCGGTGCTGACGTGGCAGACGTGCAGCCGGGAGCCGACGTGTGCCGCGAGCAGGCAGTCCCGGGCGATGATCGCCTCCTCGGCGACGGCCGGCCAGCCGCGCAGGCCGAGGCGGCCGGACAGCTCGCCCTCGTTCATCTGCGCGTCCTCGGTCAGACGCGGCTCCTGGGCGTGCTGGGCGACGACGCCGTCGAACGCCTTGACGTACTCCAGGGCCCGGCGCATCAGCACCGCGTCGGACACGCACTTGCCGTCGTCGGAGAACACCCGGACGCGGGCGGCCGAGTCGGCCATCGCGCCCAGCTCGGCCAGCCGCTCGCCACCGAGCCCGACCGTGACGGCGCCGACCGGGAACACGTCGCAGTGCCCGGCCTCGCGGCCCAGCCGCCAGACCTGCTCCACGACGCCGGCGGTGTCGGCGACCGGGTCGGTGTTGGCCATCGCGTGCACGGCGGTGAAGCCGCCGAGCGCGGCGGCCTGGGTGCCCGTCTCCACGGTCTCGGCGTCCTCCCGGCCCGGCTCGCGCAGGTGCGTGTGCAGGTCGACGAGACCCGGGAGCGCGACGAGACCCTCGGCGTCCACGACCATCTCGTTGGTCGAGCTTGTCGAGACCAGGTCCATCCCGATCTCCGCGATCACCCCGTCCCGCAGCCGCAGGTCGGTGGGCTCGCCGCCGAGGATCCGGGCGTTCTTGATCAGGTAGGTGCTCACGCGTCTCCTCCGATGGCAGGCTCGCTGCCGCCGAGCAACAGGTACAGGACGGCCATCCGGACGGCGACGCCGTTGGTGACCTGCTCGACGATGACCGACCGTTTCGAGTCGGCGACGTCGGCGGTGATCTCCATGCCGCGGATCATCGGGCCGGGGTGCATCACGATCGTGTGGTCCTGCAGGGTGTCCATCCGTCGGCCGTCGAGGCCGTAGCGGCGGCTGTACTCCCGCACGGTCGGGAAGAACGCGTCCTTCATCCGCTCCCGCTGGACCCGCAGCATCATCACCACGTCGGTCTTGGGCAGGACCGAGTCGAGGTCGTAGGACGTCTCGGCGTCCCAGCCCTCCACGCCCACCGGCAGCAGGGTCGGCGGCGCGACCAGGGTGACCTCGGCACCGAGCGTCTTGAGCAGCAGCGCGTTGGAGCGGGCCACCCGGCTGTGCAGCACGTCGCCGACGATGGCGACCCGACGACCGTCGAGGTCCCCGAGGTGCTTCCACATGGTGAACGCGTCGAGCAGCGCCTGGGTCGGGTGCTCGTGGGTGCCGTCGCCGGCGTTGACCACGCTCGACCTCGACCAGCCGGCGTTGGCCAGCAGGTGCGGGGCCCCGGACGCCCAGTGCCGCACGACGACGGCGTCCGCGCCCATCGCCTCCAGGGTCAACGAGGTGTCCTTGAGGCTCTCGCCCTTGGACAGCGAGGACCCCTTGGCGGAGAAGTTGATGACGTCGGCCGAGAGCCGCTTGGCCGCCGCCTCGAACGAGATGCGGGTCCGGGTGCTGTCCTCGAAGAACAGGTTCACCACCGTGCGACCGCGCAGGGCGGGCAGCTTCTTGATGGGGCGGTCCGCCAGCGACAGCATCTCCCCGGCGGTCTCCAGGACCAGCTCGGCGTCCGCGCGGGTCAGGTCGGCCGCGCTCAACAGGTGTCGCTTCATCGCGTTCCCTCCCCCGGCGTACCGGAGATCGTGACCGCGTCCTCGCCGTCGAACTCCGCGAGGTGCACCCGCACGGACTCGACGAGGGACGTGGGCAGGTTCTTGCCGACGAAGTCCGCGCGGATCGGCAGCTCGCGGTGCCCGCGGTCGACCAGCACCGCGAGGCGTACGGCGCGCGGTCGGCCGACGTCGGCCATCGCGTCGAGCGCGGCGCGGATGGTCCGGCCGGAGAACAGCACGTCGTCGACCAGCACGACGGTCTTGTCGTCGAGGCCGCCGTGGGGGATCTCGGTGGGCAGCAGGGTGCGCGCCGGGCGCATCCGGAGGTCGTCGCGGTACATCGTCACGTCGAGCGAGCCGACGGGGACCGCGTTGCCCTCGACGGCCGCGATCTTGGCGGCGATGCGCTGGGCGAGCGGGACGCCACGCGACGGGATGCCCAACAGGACCAGGTCGGTGGCGCCCTTGTTGCGCTCGAGGATCTCGTGGGCGATGCGGGTGAGGGCCCGGGAGACGTCACGCGGGTCCATCACGACCCGGTCGGTGTCTGCGGGGTCTGCGGCGGCGGCTGGGGCAGGCACAGGCGGCCGAACCTCCTTCTCCGCCTCACGGGACGGCTCGTTAAAGGATGTCGAATCGAGCGTCACCGTAGCAGCCCTCAGCCGGCCGGGAGCAACGGCGGGGCCGGTTCTGAGACACGCCGCCGGCGCGCCGGGTGACCAGCCGCCATGGCCCGGATCCACGCCCCACCCGCCCGTCCTCGCTATGGACGTCCCGTCGCCACCGGCACCAGCATCGGGTCCTGAGACCGTCGGGCACCCGGCCCCTCGCACCCGGTCCGATCGAGAATCGGGACCTCATGCCTACCTCCTCCGTACGCCGTCGACTCGTCGGAGCCGCCTGCGCCGCGCTCACCGTCCCCCTGGTCACCGTCGCGGCGCCCGCGACGGCATCGCCTCCCGACCGCGGCAGCTTCGTCGACACCATCGACGACGTCGTGCCGGACTTCTGCGACGTGCCCGGGCTGACGGTGCACCTCACCGGCACCTTCCGAGGGGTCTTCCTGGTCAAGAAGCAGGGATCGGGACACCTCGTCCACTTCGCGGAGCACGACGACCTCGACCAGACGATCAGCGTCGTCGGCAGCAACGTGTCGTTCCGGGTCAAGGAGTCGGTGCTGTCCAAGGACCTCAAGGTGACCGACAACGGCGACGGCACGCTGAGCATCATCGTGCTCGCCACCGGACCGTCCACGCTCTACGGCCCGAACGGCAAGGCCCTGGCCCGCAACCCGGGTCAGGTCCGCTACGAGATCCTGGTGGACGACAACGGCACCCCGTCGTTCCCGGACGACGACGAGTTCCTGGCGTACGTCGGAGCGGTCAAGGACTCGACGGGCCGCAACGACGACTACTGCGCGGCGATGGTGGGCTACCTCGGTCTCGGGTGAGAGCGGCGCGTCAGCCGGTCCGTTGCAGGGCGAGCACGAGGGGTGACTGCTGCCGGCTGGCCAGGTCGAGGGTGAAGACCATGCTGACCCGCTCGCAGCGGCCCCCGACCCGGCAGCGCAGCCAGGCCTCCCGCACCTGCCCACGCCTGTCGTGGCGCGCGCGCACCAGGGCCAGGAACGTCGAGGCGTTCTCCCAGCGCGGGTCCTGCACGGGGTCGAGCCGTCCGGCGAACGTCCGGAGCAGCTCGCCCCGCTGGGTGCTGCGCACGCGCAGGAGCGTGTAGCTGCGGCTGGTCCGCTGGTCGCGGCGGTGCCCGAGAGTGAGCACGCGTCGGTCGTCGTCGGCGAACCGCCCGACCCGCTCGGCCGTCGGGAGCACCCACCGGTGCCGGCTGCCGCGGGGGAACGACCCGACGTACGTCTGCGACGTGCTGCCGCGCAGCAGCGCGACCCGCCGCGCCGTCAGGTCGGCAGCGTAGGCGCCGTCACCCGAGTAGGAGCCGACCCGGTCGGTGCGCGGCGTCCACCAGACCGTGTGCGACCCGACGGTGACGAGGGCCCGGATGCGGCCGAGTGCGACGACCTCGCCGCCGCGCGGGAACAGCCGGGAGGCGGTCCGTCCGTCCGCCACGCGTACGACCGACGTGCGGCGGGCCCCACCGGTCGAGAACGCGATCCGGCTGCCGTCGGCGGAGACTGCCGTGAGGTAGGCGAACCAGCCGTGCCCGACGACCCGCGAGCGGCCGAGCGGGTTCACGAACCGGAACGTGGTGCGCGCCTCGACGTCGTCGCGCTGGTTGACCAGCACGTAGCCGCCCCGGACCTCGGCCACCTGCGTGACCAGCCCGGGAAAGGCGACGCGGATGGACCGGCTGCCGTCGTGGATGCGACGGGACCGGCGGTCGTAGTAGGTGACCCGGGGTGCGGCTCCCCGACGGTCGGTGAGCGGCACGAGCACGGTCCGGGGGGCGGCGGCGTGGTGTCGTCGACCCGCCTGGGCTGTATCGGCGGATGCGGCAGGGACGGTCGCGGTCACGGCGCACGCCGTGACCAGGACGGCGGCGAGACGGCGGCGGGACCGGGTCATGGACCGACGGTAGCGAGAGAGGGGCATCCGACCGGGGAACTCGACCCCGTCGTGTCGCGAGGTCCCACGTGCCTACGCGGGCGTGCCCACCAACGCCTCGAGCAGGGAGTCGAACATGCTCAGCACCCCTTCGAGGCGGGTGACCTCAACGATCCGCCGGACCTCGTGGCAGGCGCCGACCAACCGGACGGCGCCGCCCAGGCTGCGCGCACGCTCGCTGGCGGCCGCGAGGACACCCAGGCCACTGGCGTCCATGAACGTCACCAGCCGCAGGTCCAGGACGACGCGGGGCCCGGCGGTCGTGAGCAGGGACCGCAGCCGGGGAACGCACTCGAGGTCGAGCTCGCCCTCCGCGTGGATCACCTGCCACTCGCCGGGGAGCGCGAACGACGTCGACCCGGAGCGGTCGTCGACCGGGTGGTGCTGAGCGGGAAGGCTGACGTCCTGGAGGACGTACCTGGCTTCCCGTAGATGTTCGCTCATGTCGTGGGCCTCACCTCGGCCGTGCGAGCGGCGGGGTCCGGGCCTTTTCCCCCAGGGTCGCCCGCCCGACGGAGTCTGTCCATGACCCGTCGGGAACCCGCGGGCGCGCGGACGGAAGCGAACGACAGGGAATCCCCCCGACCCCGTCCGAGCGGAGCGGTGGCTAGCCCAGCTTGGACAGCGCGTCCTCGACCGCTCGGTGGAACGTCGGGTAGGCGTAGATCATCGACCGAAGGGTCGCGGTCGGCACCTCGGCGTGCACCGCGGTCACCAGCATCGAGAGCACCTCTCCACCGGCCGGACCCACCGACGTCGCCCCGACCAGCACGCCGCGGTCGGCGTCCTCGACCAGCTTGACCAGCCCTTGCGCCTTGGCGATCCAGCCCCGCGCCGAGGAGGCCAGGTCCATCGTGCCGACCCGGACGTTCAGGCCGGCGTCCCGGGCCTGCTTCTCGGTCATCCCGACCGAGCCGACCTCGGGATCGGTGAACGTGACGTGCGGGACCGCGTGGTACGCCGCGGCCGGACCGTCCTGGCCGAGGATGTCGCGCACCGCGATCGCGGCCTGGTACATCGACATGTGCGTGAAGGCGCCCTTGCCGGTGATGTCCCCGATGGCCCACAGTCCCTCGCCGGCCCGCAGGTGCTCGTCGACCTCCACGGACCCGGCCGTCGGGTCGAGGCCGACGGTGTCGAGCCCGAGGTCGCCGAGGTTGGGCCGGCGACCCGCGGCGACCAGCAGCTTGTCCGCGTTCAGCGTCTGGCCGTCGACCTCGACCGAGAACCGCCCGTCGGCATAGGCCACCGACGAGATCGTCGCGCCGGCCAGCACCTGGATGCCCTCCTGGCCGAAGACGTCGGCGACCAGCTTGCTGGCCTCCGGCTCCTCGGGCGCCAGGATCCGGTCGGCCGCCTCGAGCAGGGTCACCCGGACCCCGAAGCGGGAGAACGCCTGAGCCATCTCGGCGCCGATCGCGCCACCGCCGACCACGATCAGCGAGCCGGGGAGCTCCTCGAGCCGGCAGGCGTCGCGGTTGGTCCAGTACGGCGTGTCCGCGAGACCGTCGACCGGCGGGGCGGCCGGGTCGGTGCCGGTGTTCAGCACGACACCCTTGCTCGCGACGTACGTCGTGCCGTCGACCTCGACGGTCCGCGCACCGGTGAGCACAGCCGCACCCCGCACGAACGTGACGCCGGCGTCGACGAGCCGGTCGACGGCGATCTGGTCGTCCCAGTCCGTGGTGGCCTCGTCGCGGATCCGGGCGTGCACGGGCGCCCAGTCCGGGGTCACGGTGGACTCCCCCGCGAAGTCGGGCACCCGCCGGGCCTCGGCCAGGACGTCGGAGGCGCGGATCATCATCTTGCTGGGCACACACCCGTAGTAGGGGCACTCACCCCCGACCAGCCGTCGGTCCACGCCGACGACCTCCAGGCCGGCCTGCGCCAGCTGCGTCGCCACCGCCTCGCCACCGGGGCCGAGCCCGATGACGACGACGTCCACCTGCACGCTCTCTGAGGTCATGGGGCCAGCGTGCCACGTCGCGCCACGACGACGGGGACCCACCCGCCGGCACCGTTCTCGGCCTGGGTGACGTAGCCCTCGAGACCGGCCAGGGTGGTGTCGCGCTGCACCGAGGTGTTGGTGCGGATGCTCCACCGGTTCGCCGGGGGGATCGTCTCGGCCGTCGGGCAGGACGAGCCCCTTCGTCCGCTGGATTCGTGACCTGCGGACCCCCGCGCGACCCGGGTCCTAGGGTGGCTCGCATGGCTCACGGCACGCACGACTACGACGACGACACCCGCAACGACGACCTCCTGGTCTGGGTCAACGGAGGCCTGCTCCCCCGCGACCGCGCCGTGGTGTCGGTCTTCGACTCCGGCTTCGTGCTGGGCGACGGCGTGTGGGAGGGCCTGCGGGTCCGGGACGGTCACCCGGCCTTCCTCGAGACCCACCTCGACCGGCTCTACGAGGGCGCCCACGCGATCCTGATGGACATCGGCCTGACTCGCGCGGAGCTGACCGCGGCGATCTACGCGACGCTGGCGGCCAACGAGATGGCCGACGGCGTGCACGTCCGGCTGATGGTCACCCGCGGTGTCAAGGCGACGCCGTACCAGGATCCGCGCGTCACCGTCGGTCCGGCGACCGTGGTGATCATCGCCGAGCACAAGGAGGCAATGCCGGCGACCGTCGAGAACGGCATCACGCTGTTCACCACGCACGTCCGCCGGGCCTACCCCGACACCCTCGACCCCAAGCTCAACTCGCACAGCAAGCTCAACGACATCACCGCATGCATCCAGGCCTACACGGCCGGCGCCGACGAGGCCCTGATGCTCGACCCGCACGGCTTCGTCGCGACCTGCAACAGCACGCACTTCTTCGTCGTGAAGGGCACCCCGGACGAGCCGGAGGTGTGGACGTCCGACGGTCGCTTCTGCCTCGGCGGGATCACCCGCGGCAACGTGCTCCGGATGTGCCGGGACAACGCCATCACGGCGCGTGAGACGACGTTCAGCCTCACCGACGTCTACAGCGCGCAGGAGGCCTTCGTCACCGGCACGTTCGCCGGCGTCGTGCCGGTCCGCACCGTCGACGGCCGCACGATCGGCTCCGGTGAGCGCGGGCCGGTCGTCCGACGGCTCCAGCAGCTGTACGTCGACCTGGTGGACGCCGACGTCGCGGGGCGGTCGGCGCCGTGAGCCAGGCGGCCGGTGAGGTGCGGGTCGCGATGTGGTCCGGGCCGAGGAACGTCTCGACCGCGATGATGCGCGCCTGGGAGAACCGCGAGGACACCGTCGTGGTCGACGAGCCCTTCTACGCCGCCTACCTCGCGCGGACGGGCATCGACCACCCCGGCCGGGAGACGGTCGTGGCGTCCCAGCCGACCGACCCGGCCGAGGTGGTCGACGCCCTGCACGATCCGCTGCCCGCCGGGGTCACCGTGCACTACGCGAAGCACATGACCCACCACCTGGCGGCGGACCAGGACCTGGCCTGGACCCGGGACTTCCGCAACGTGCTGCTGGTGCGCGAACCGGCCGAGGTGGTGGCGTCCTACGTCCGGTCCCGGGAGTCCTGCGAGCCCGACGACATCGGTCTGCTGCAGCAGCTGCGGCTGCTGGACGCCTGGGACGAGCCGCCGCCAGTCCTCGACGCAGGTGACTTCCTCCGGGACCCCGAGACCCACCTGCGCTGGCTGTGCGACTGGCTCGCGATCCCGTTCACCCCCCGGATGCTGAGCTGGCCGACCGGCCCCCGCAGCAGCGACGGGGTGTGGGCGCCGTACTGGTACGACACGGTGCGGCGCTCGACCGGCTTCGAGCCGTGGCGACCGCGCGAGGTGTCGTTGAACCCGCACGACGCGGCCGTCGCCGAGGCCTGTCGACCGGCCTACGACCGGCTGCGGGAGCTCCGTGTGCGGCTGTGACCCGTTCGGGCCACAAAATGTGGCCCCTGCATCTTGTCGGCAGGCATTCTTGCGTGTTGAGTGACCCCGGGGTCTCGAAGAGGGATCGCACCGCACTCCGAGGGGACCTCGTCCATGCATCTGCGCGTCCGTCACCGCTCCGCGCTCGTCGTCACCGCCGGCGTCATCGCCGCCGTCACCGGCCTCTCGACCGTCGGCTCCTTCGCCGCTGGCCCCGACCGGCCCGGCCACCGGGCCGAGCAGCGCTCCGACCAGGGGCCGGAGGCACGCGGCGGGTTCGACGCCCGCCGCGGCAGCAGCGCCGCCGCCCGCGCGACCGTGCTGCGGGAGGCCGCCAAGGCCGCCGCGCGGCCCGAGACCAGGCGGTTCCGCGGGTCCCTCGGCGGCCAGGCCCTCGTCGACATCGACGGCACCACCGGCACCCCGCGCCTCGTCACCCGTCTCGACGGGTTCCTGACCGGCCGGAGCGGCAAGAGCGCGGCCGCCGTCACGCTGGCCTACGTCGACGCGCACCACGACGCGCTCGGGCTGACGGCCAAGGACCTCAAGACCTTCCACCTGCGTCGCGACTACGTCGACGTGAACGACACGCACCACCTGTCCTGGACGCAGAAGATCGGCGGCGTCGAGGTCTTCGGCAACGGTCTGACCTCGGCCGTCACCCGGGCCGGCCGGCTCGTCAGCATCGGCGGCTCGCCCGTCTCCGAAGCGTCCGCCGCCCCGACGACCGCCACCACGCTCGACACCGGCGCCCAGGCGATCAGCGCCGCCCGCAGGGGCCAGGGCGAGTCCGCGACCCCGGGTCCCCGCGACACGGCGCGTCAGGTGCTGTTCGTGACCCGCGCCGGCACCCACCTCGGCTGGAGCACCGTCACCATGTCGGCGTCCCACCCGGCACTGTCCGTGCTCGACGCCCGGACCGGCGGCCTGCTGTTCCGTCGCCCGCTGTCGTCGGACGCCGGCTCCGGCGACAAGGCCAAGACCAAGGCCGGCAGCGGCGGCCTCGCCTACCCGTACTTCCCCCGCGCTCCCAAGGGCGGCACCCAGGTGTCCGTGGACTACACGGCCAAGGGCTGGCTGGACGCCAAGGCGACCAAGCTCTCCGGCAACAACTCGCACGCCTACTCCGACGTCAACGACGACGACAAGGCGCAGGTCTCCGAGGAGGCCCCTCCGTCGAGCGGCCACCGCTGGGACTACACGCTCCAGCCGTTCTCCGTCCCCGGCGTCTCCTTCTGCGACAACCCCTACCCGTGCTCGTGGGACCCGAACGTGCCGTTCTCGTGGCAGGCCAACCGGGCCCAGAACGTGGCCCAGGTGTTCTTCTTCGTCAACAACTGGCACGACCACCTGCAGGCGGGCCCGATCGGCTTCACCGAGGCGGCCGGCAACTTCCAGCAGCGCAACACCACCAGGAGCGGCGAGGCCGGTGACGCGGTCGACACCCAGACCGACGACGGCGCCAACACCGCCGACGGGCTCCCCGACGGCTCGCACATCGACAACGCGAACATGAACACCCCGCCGGACGGCCAGGCGCCGACGATGCAGATGTACCTCCAGCACCAGCCCGGCACGTCGTACCCCGACGAGGACCCGTTCTCCCCGACCAACGTCGGCGACGAGGCCGACACCGTCTACCACGAGTACACCCACGGCCTGTCCAACCGCCTGGTCGTCGACGCCGCCGGCAACTCCACCCTCGGCGAGGTGCAGGCCGGCTCGATGGGCGAGGCCTGGAGCGACTGGTACGCCATGGACTACCTCGTGGCACAGGGCCTGCAGGCCGACCGCCGCGGCACCGCCGACATCGTCTTGTTCCAGTACGACGGAGCGGGCACCGCGGTGGACCGGACCGAGCCGCTCGACTGCAAGGTGGGCGACACGTCGCCGGCCTGCTCCGGGGGCGCGACCGGTCACACGGGCGGCTACACCTACGCCGACTACGGCCAGGTGATCGGCAGCCCGGAGGTGCACGCCGACGGCGAGATCTGGTCGCAGACCCTCTGGGACCTGCGCGACGCCCTCGGCTCGACCAGGACGGAGTCGCTGATCACCCGGGCCATGGAGCTCTCGCCGTCGAACCCGTCGTTCCTCGACGAGCGCAACGCGATCCTCTCGGCCGACAACGTCGGGTTCGGCGGCGCCGACCAGGCCACCATCTGGAGGGTGTTCGCCAAGCGGGGCATGGGTTACTACGCCGGCAGCCTCGGCGGCGACGACGTGGCTCCCGGTGCGGACTTCAACACCCCGCCGCGCAGCAACCGCACCGCGTCCATCACCGGCACGGTCACCGACCAGGACACCGGCAAGCCCGTCTCGGGCATCACGGTGACCCTGGCCTTCCAGGGCGGGAACGGCGCGGCCAACCCCTCGGCCGTCACCCTGGCCGACGGCTCCTACAGGATCGGCCCGGTGCCGGTCGGCTCCTACCAGAAGCTGGCCGCCACCGGCGCGGGCTACGACCCGGCCAGCACGGCGGTCGACGTCGGCAACGCCGGCGCGGTCAAGAACTTCTCGGTGCGCCGCGACTACGCCGCCTCCAGCGGCGGAGCCACCATCACCGACTTCAACGGCCCGGACTTCGGCCCGGCGTGCGGCCCGGCCCAGGCCATCGACAACAGCCAGGCCACCGGCTGGGGCAGCACCACCGGTGACGACGCCGGCACGCTGACCAACGTCTTCGTGCCCAAGCACATCGTCATCGACCTCCAGCAGGCCGTGAAGGTGTCGACGTTCGCGGTCGACCCGTCCGCCACCTGCGGCGACGGCGGCAGTGCCTCGACCGGGCAGTACTCCATCGAGGTGTCCACCGACGGCACCAGCTTCACGCCGGCGGCCTCGGGCACGTTCACGTTCGATCAGCGAGGTCAGCTCAACGACGTCACCCCGACGGGTGGCACGGCGACGGCCCGCTACGTCCGGTTCACGATCCTCGGGAACCAGACGCCGGGCTTCGCCACCAACTGCCCCGGCGGGTCGTTCTCGGGCTGCCAGTACACCGACCTGACCGAGATCGAGGTCTACGGCCAGCCGGCCTCCTAAGGGCTCCGGCGACCTCCGAGAGCAGGAGAAGACCATGGACTTCAAGATCGAGCTGGTCCCGCTGAACGTCACCGACATCGACGCCTCCGTCGAGTTCTACGGCACCAAGGTCGGCTGGACCGTCGACCACGACCAGACCCCGTTCGAGGGACTCCGCTTCGTGCAGGTCACCCCGCCGGGCTCCGCGTGCTCGTTCTGCTTCGGGCTCGGCCTCGACATGCTGGCCGAGGGCGTCCGGCAGCACATCCAGATCGTGGTCGAGGACGCGGACGCCGCGCACGCCTACCTCACCGAGCGGGACGTCGCCTGCACCGAGGTCGAGGACCTGGCCTGGGGACGATTCGTCCACTTCGACGACCCCGACGGCAACAAGTGGTCGCTGCAGCAGCCGGTCTACCCCGGCTGAGCCGTCACGCGGTCAGTGCTGCCTTGTTGCGCACGATGTTGCCGAGCACGCCGTTCACGAAGTTCGGCGACTCGTCGGTGGACAGGTCGCGCACCAGGTTCATGGCCTCGCTGACCGCGACCGCGTCGGGGATTTCCTCGACGTACATCACCTCGTAGACACCGATCCGCAGGACGTTGCGGTCCACGGCGGGCATCCGCTCCAGCGTCCAGCCCTGGGCGTACGACGAGACGAGCTCGTCGATGCGCGCCTGGTGCTCGGAGATGCCGCGGATCAGCGAGACGGTGTACTCGTTGACGGGTGGCTCGGCGGCCACCACGTGCTCGTCGAGGGTCTGCCCCAGGGGCAGGCCCCGGACCTCGCACTCGAAGAGCACGTCCAACGCGCGCTTGCGGGCCTTGCCACGGGCACTCATCAGCCTCGGCCCATCACTGGGAGACGCGGCCCAGGTAGCTGCTGTCGCGCGTGTCGACCTTGATCTTCTCGCCGGTCACGATGAACAGCGGCACGTTGATCTGGTGGCCGGTCTCGAGCTTCGCGGGCTTGGTGCCACCGGTCGAGCGGTCGCCCTGCAGGCCGGGCTCGGTGTACTCCACGAGCAGCTCGACGGAGGCCGGCAGCTCGATGTAGAGCACCCGGCCCTCGTTGGTCGCCACGATGGCTTCCTGGTTCTCGAGCATGAAGTTGCTGGCGTCCCCGACGATCTCCGGCGGCACCTCGAGCTGGTCGTAGGTGTCGGTGTCCATGAAGACGTAGGACGTGCCGTCGTTGTAGAGGTACTGCATCGTTCGCTTGTCGACGTTGGCGATCTCGACCTTGACGTCGGCGTTGAAGGTCTTGTCTACGGTCTTGCCCGACTCGATGTTCTTCAGCTTCGTGCGCATGACGGCACCACCCTTGCCGGGCTTGTGGTGCTGGAACCAGATGACGGACCACAGCTGTCCGTCGAGGTTGAGAACCATGCCGTTCTTGAGGTCGTTGGTCGTTGCCATGCGAGTGTCGGTGCCCTGTCTGTGGAGTGTGCCCGGGGAGACGTGTCGGCCGCCCGGGCCGGCGGCGCACCAGTCTAAGCCAGGCTCTGGGGCAGGTCACATCTAGAGGGAGATCAGGGCGCGGAGCGCGAGGCGGTAGGACTCCAGCCCGAACCCCGCGATCACCCCGGTCGCGACCCCGGAGACCACCGAGGTGTGCCGAAACTCCTCACGCGTGTGCGGATTGGTGATGTGCACCTCGACGAGCGGCGCCGTCAGCTGGGCGCAGGCGTCGCGCAGGGCGTAGCTGTAGTGCGTGAAGGCCGCCGGGTTCAGCACCACCGGGGTCCCGTCGTCGGCGGCCTCGTGCAGCCAGCCGACCAGCTCGGCCTCGGAGTCGGTCTGCCGGACCTCGACGGCCATCCCGAGGGCGTCGCCGTCGGCGGTGCAGACCCGGACGAGCTCGTCGTAGGTCGTGGCGCCGTAGACCTCCGGCTCACGCGAGCCCAGCCGGCCGAGGTTCGGGCCGTTCAGCACCAGCACGCGGCTCGCGGATCCAGCCATCGGTCCTCCTTGCTCGGTCAGTGCCGCTCGGGGCCGAGCGTGGCGTACGCCGCGGTCAGCAGCGCGGGGTCCGGCGCGGTCAGGATAGAGGGTCGGGCGAGCCCGTCCAGGACCACGAACCGCAGCTGGTCACCCCGGGTCTTCTTGTCCACCTTCATCGCGTCGTGCAAGGGCTCCCACTCACCGCGGTAGGTCGTCGGCAGGCCCACCAGCTCCAGCACCGAGCGGTGCCGGTCGGCGGTCGCGTCGTCGAGCCGACCGGCCCGGCGGGCCAGCTCGGCCACGAAGGTCATGCCGAGCGCGACGGCGGCGCCGTGCCGGAAGGTGTAGCGCTCGGCCTTCTCGATCGCGTGGCCCAGCGTGTGCCCGTAGTTCAGCGCCTCGCGGCCCACTCCCCCGGACGCGGCCGTCTCCTTGAGGTCGCCGACGACGACGTCGACCTTGACCCGGATCGCCCGCTCGATCAGCTCGCGCAGCACGGCCGAGCCGGGCTGGACGGCCGCGAGCGGGTCGGACTCGACCAGGTCGAGGATCTCGGGGTCGGCGATGAAGCCGCACTTGACGACCTCGGCCAGCCCGCTGATCAGCTCGTTGCGCGGCAGCGTCTCCAGGGTGGAGAGGTCGCAGAGCACCCCGGACGGCTCGTGGAAGGCGCCGACGAGGTTCTTCCCCTCGGCGGTGTTCATGCCGGTCTTGCCGCCGACCGCGGCGTCGACCATCGCCAGCAGCGTCGTCGGCAGGTGGACGACCTGGACGCCGCGCAGCCAGGTGGCGGCCACGAAGCCGCCCATGTCGGTGGTGGCGCCGCCGCCTACGGTGACGACCGCGTCGCTGCGCGTGAAGCCGGCCCGGCCGAGCACCTGCCAGCAGAACGAGGCGACCGGGGCGAGCTTGGCCTGCTCCCCGTCGGGGATCTCGATGCCGTGCGCGTCGAAGCCCTGCGCGGCGAGGCCCGCGCGGATGGTCTCGCCCGTCGCGGCGAGCGCCCGTGGGTGGATCACGGCGACCCGACGTACACCCTCGCCCAGCATCGCCGGCAGCTCGGCGGTGAGGTCGCTCCCCACCACTACGTCGTACGGCGAGACGCCACCCACGTGCAGCACGCTGCGGTCCGCGTCGCCCGTCATGCGTCCGCCTCCGCCTGCTCGACCAGACGGGCCACCTCGTCGGCCACGTCCTCGGGGGTGCGGCCGTCGGTGTCGACCGTGATCGAGGCGACCTCGCGGTAGACCGGGAGCCGCTCGTCGAGCAGGGCGCGGATCCGGGCCCGCATGTTGCCGACCAGCAGCGGCCGGGTGATGCCGAGGCCGACCCGCTTCACGGCGTCGGAGACGCCCACCTCGAGGAAGACCACCCGGTGTCCACGCAGCGAGGAGCGGGTGTCCTCGTCGAGCACGGCGCCGCCGCCGAGGGCGAGGATCCCGGGGTGCGCGCCGAGCGCATCGACGACAGCGGTCCGCTCCAGCTCGCGGAAGCGGTCCTCGCCGTCGTCGACGAAGATGTCCGAGACGGCCTTGCCGGCCGCCTGCTCAACGTCGCGGTCGGTGTCCCGCACCGCCACGTCCCACCGGGCTCCGAGCAGGTCGGCGACCGTCGTCTTGCCGGCGCCCATCGGACCGACCAGGACCACCCGCGGGGTCACCGGAAGCTCAGCGATGACAGGTAGCCCTCGACGTTGCGACGGGTCTCCCCCACCGAGTCGCCGCCGAACTTCTCCAGCACGACGTCGGCCAGGACCAGGGCCACCATCGCCTCGGCGACGATGCCGGCCGCCGGCACGGCGCACACGTCCGAGCGCTGGTGGTGGGCGACGGTCTCCTCGCCGGTGGCGACGTCGACGGTGCGCAGGGCCCGCGGGACCGTCGCGATCGGCTTCATGGCCGCGCGCACGCGTAGCGCCTCACCGGTCGACATGCCGCCCTCGGTCCCGCCGGAGCGTCCCGACGTGCGACGGATGCCGTCGGGCGAGTTCACGATCTCGTCGTGGGCCTGCGACCCAGGGGTGGCCGCGAGCGCGAAACCGTCGCCCAGCTCCACGCCCTTGATCGCCTGGATGCCCATCAGGGCGCCGGCCAGCCGGGCGTCGAGCCGGCGGTCCCAGTGCACGTGCGAGCCCAGGCCCGGCGGCAGGCCGTGCACGACGACCTCGACCACGCCGCCGAGGGTGTCACCGTCGGTGTGCGCCTGGTCGATGGCGGCCTGCATGGCTGCGCTGGCGTCCGCGTCGAGGCAGCGCACCGGGTCGGCGTCGAGTGCCTCGACGTCGGAGGCCTCCGGGACGGACCCGGCCGGGGCCTGCGCGGTGCCGATGGCCACGACGTGCGAGACCACGGAGGCGCCGACGGCCTGCTCGAGGAACTTGGTGGCGACCGCTCCCAGCGCGACGCGGGCGGCGGTCTCCCGAGCAGACGCGCGCTCGAGGATGGGACGGGCCTCGTCGAAGTCGTACTTCTGCATGCCTACGAGGTCGGCGTGGCCGGGCCGCGGGCGGGTGAGCGCGGCGTTGCGAGCCAGTGCCTCGAGCTCGGCCTCGTCGACGGGGTCGGCCGACATGACCTTCTCCCACTTGGGCCACTCGGTGTTGCCCACCCGGATCGCGATGGGGCTGCCGAGGGAACGGCCGTGCCGGAGCCCGCCGATCACGTCGACCTGGTCCTGCTCGAACTTCATCCGCGCCCCGCGTCCGTAGCCCAGACGGCGTCGAGCGAGCGCGTCAACGATGTCGGCGGACGTGACCTGGACATGGGCGGGCAGCCCCTCGAGGACGGCAACCAGTCCCGGGCCGTGGGACTCGCCCGCCGTGAGCCAACGCAGCATGGGGCAAGTCTTTCACGGCGCCCACAGGCGCCCGGACTCAGTCCAGCAGGCCGATGATTGCGGAGGTCAGCCCGTCGATGACCCAGGCGTACGCCGTGAGCAGCTGCAGCGGGAACGCGATCCCCAGGAAGGCCCCGCCCACCAGGAACGGGCCGAACGGCACGTGCTTGCTGTGGAAGACCTTGGTAACCGCGAGGAGGATCCCGCCCGCGCTCATCAGCAGGAAGGCGGTGAAGATTCCGATGACCAGCTGGCCGTAGCCGAGCCAGCCCAGGGCCAGCCCGAGGAGTCCCGAGAGCCGCACGTCGCCGAACGCCATCGCCCGCGGCGCGACGAACCACAGCACGAAGAACACCACGAACGTCGCGGCGCACCCGATCGCGGCGCTCAGCAGCTCGGGCCAGTCCTGTCCGACCAGAGAGGCGACGACGACGAGGCCGCCGACGACCGCGTAGGACGGCAGGATCAGCTTGGACGGCAGGTAGCGGGTGCGCCAGTCGATGAGGGCGAGCGCGACGCCGACGGGCACGAGGTAGAGCAGGAACAGCAGGGCGGGCGTCCACCCGAGACGGCCTCCGACGATCCCGGAGAGGACACCGGTGAGGAGCGCGAGCTTCCAGGTCAGCCCGGGCAGGCCCGCGAGGTCGACGTAGAGCTCCTTGGGCTCGTCGACCGGCCGCGCGAACTCCGCCTCGTTCTCGGCGGGCACCAACCCGTCGACCGCACCGTCCTCGGCGGGCTCCGGGTCGGGCTCGGGTTCCGGCAGCCGGGCGATGACCCGCGGCAGGACGGCGCCGGACAGGACGCCGATCACGGCCGCCACCAGCGCGGACAGCAGGTTCCAGGTCACAGGCAGCGACCCTAGTTGCTCCCGAGCGCTCGCAGGCCGGCTTCGCGCATGATCCCCAGCGGGCCGGGGCTTCCCGTCATCAGCTCCACCTGCCGCACGGCCTGGTGGACGAGCAGGTCGAGGCCGGAGACGAGCTCCCGTCCGCAGCGAAGGGCCTCGGACGCGAGGGGCGTCGGCCAGGGTTCGTAGACCACGTCGAACACCACGTCGACGGAGGCCACCAGCCCGAGCAGCTCGGCCGACTGGGCGGGCGCCGGAATCGTGGAGACCAGCAGGTCAGCCGACCCGAGACCGTCCGTCGTGGTCCGCACGTGGACCGCCGGCCGGTCGGGGTGACGCTCCGCGGCCGCGACCGTCTCGGCGGCCCGCGCCTCGTCCCGGACGACCAGAGTCACCTCGCGGCACCCCAGGTCGGCGAGCCCGAGCAGGGCTGACGCCGCGGTTGCGCCACCTCCCAGAACCACCGCGTGCGACACCGGTCCCTCGAACCGCTCCAGCAGGGCGGCGGAGACCCCCGGGACGTCGGTGTTGTGCCCGCTCCGCCGACCGTCGCGGAGCACGACGGTGTTGGCGCCTCCCGCCCGACGGACGGTCTCGCTGCGGTCGTCGAGCAGGGGCAGCACGGCTCGCTTGAGCGGCATCGTCAGCGACAGCCCCCGCCAGGTGGCGTCGAGCCCGGTCAGGAAGTCCGGCAGCCCCGCCTCGTCCACGCGGTGCGCGTCGTACTCCCAGTCCAGGCCCAGAGCGACGTACGCCGCCCGGTGCAGGACCGGGGACAGCGAGTGCTCGATGGGACTGCCGAGGACCGCGCAGCGGCCCGGCCCGGCCTGGGGCTCAGCAGTTGTCGGACTGGGTACGGCAGTACTCCTTGAACTCGGCCTTGTACTTCAGGAAGGTGTTGTAGTTCTCGGTGAACTTGGTCTCGCCGGTGCGCAGGTTCACCGTGACGTAGTAGATCCACGGGCCGTCGGCCGGGTTGGCCGCGGCGGCGATCGCCGCGTCACCCGGCGCCTCGATCGGCGTCGGCGGCAGGCCCGGGTTCTTGTAGGTGTTGTACGCCGAGTCGACCGCCAGGTCCTCGGTGGTCAGCGCCACCCCGAGGTCGCGGTCGATCGCGTAGTTCACGGTGGCGTCGATCTGCAGCAGCTTGCCGGTGGCGTCGCCCTCGAGCCGGTTGTAGACGACGCGCGCGACCTTTCCGCGGTCGGCGTCCCGGTTGGACTCGGCCTCCACCAGGCTGGCCACCGTCATCAGCTGCGCGGGCGTGTAGCCCAGCTTCTCAGCGGCACCCTCGAGGTCGGCCTTCTCGGCGGCCTGGCTCCAGCGCTTCACCATCAGGGTCAGGATCGACGTCGGCGTGGAGTTCGGCGGGAGCTCGTAGGTCGCCGGGAACAGGTAGCCCTCCGCGTTGCCCTTGGCGTACGACGGCAGGCCGATGCTCGACGGGTCCGCCAGCACCTTGCGGTACTGCTTCTTGGAGAAGTCGGTCTTCTTGGCCAGCGTCTCCACGATCTGGTCGACGGTGAACCCCTCGGGCACCGTCACCACCGAACGCATCCGGTTGGCCGGGTCGACGAGCACGGCCAGCGCCGACTTCGCGGACATCTGCCTCTTCAGCGTGTAGAAGCCCACCTGGATGCCGACGGACTTGTTGTCCTGACGGGCCGCGTCGGTGAACGCCTGCACGGACTTGACGACGTCCTTGCCCCGCAGCGCCCGGCCGATGTCGGTGGCGGCGTCGCCGTCCTTGACCTCGACGAGCACCTGGCCGGTGCCCTCGCCGGAGTAGTCCTCCGGGCCGCTGAGCTTGTCCTTGATCGCGCTCATCCCGTAGGAGTAGGCGAGGTAGCCTCCGCCGACCAGCACGGCCAGCGCCAGCAGGACAGCCAAGCAGCCGAAGCTACGACGCGGCCGGTGCCGCTTCTCTTGTCCGAGCTCGATTCCCAGATCGCTCAACTGCTCGCTCACACCTATCTGTTCCTCGACGCGCGGCTGGCCGTCCGGTTTCTACCCGTTCGTTCGTCCGATCAGTCGACGCTACCCTTCGCGACCGGCTCCCCCGGCGGTGCCCCCGTGCTCCGCTCGGTGTCCAGTGCATTCTGCAGGATCACCACGGCCGCAGCCTGGTCCACGACGGCGCGTCGCTTTTGTCCCTTCTTGCCCTGGCCCCGGAGCACCGCTTCGGCGGTGACCGTGCTGAGGCGCTCGTCGCACAGCCGCACCGGCAACGGCGCGACCGCCGCGGCGATCACCGCGGCGAAGAGCCGCACCTTCACCGCCGCCGGGCCTTCGCCGCCCGAGAGCGAGCGGGGCAGCCCCACGACCACCTCGACGGCCTCCTCCTCGTCACTGATCGCCAGCAGGCGAGCGAGGTCGCCCGGGCCGCGCCGGACGGTCTCCACCGGCGTCGCGATGAGTCCGGCGGGGTCGGACCGGGCCACGCCGATGCGCACGTCGCCGACGTCGATCCCGAGCCGAACCCCGCGTCTCACCGCTGGGTCGCCGCGCGGCCGACCTCGTGCTCGACGTCGACCAGCGCCTGGTCGACCAGGCTCACGTCGGCGCCACCACCCTGGGCGACGTCGTCCTTGCCGCCGCCGCTGCCGCCGAGCGCACCGGCCGCCGCCTTGACCAGCGCGTTGGCCGAGATGCCCCACGTGCGGCCGGCGTCGTTGACCGCGACCACGACGGCGGGCTTGCCGTTGGTCGACCCGATGATCGCCACCACGCCCGGATCGCCCTGGGGCAGCCGGCTGCGGATGTCGAGGGCGAGCTTGCGGACGTCGCCGGCTCCCGCTCCGTCGGCCCGGTGCCCCACGAACGAGACGCCGTAGACGTCCTTGGCCGCCGCCGCGAGCTGACCGGCCGCCGCGAGCACCTGCTGCACGCGCACCCTCTCGATCTCCTTCTCGGCGGTGCGCAGCCGCTCCACGAGGTCGTGCACCCGCTCGGGCAGCTCTTCGGGACGCGCCTTGAGCGTCTCGCTGAGCTGCGCGACCAGGGTGTGCTCGCGCGCCAGGAACTTATACGCGTCCGCCCCGACGAGCGCCTCCACCCGGCGCACGCCGGAACCGATGGACGCCTCGCCCAGCAGCTTGATCACGCCGAGCTGGCCGGAGCGGCCGGCGTGCGTGCCACCGCACAGCTCGCGCGCCCAGTCACCCACGGACACGACGCGCACCTGGTCGCCGTACTTCTCGCCGAAGAGCGCCATCGCGCCGGACTTGCGCGCCTCGTCCTGGGTCATGATCTCCGCCCGCACGCCGAGGTCGGCGAGCACGAGGTCGTTGACCCGGGCCTCGACGTCGGCCATCGCGGACGCCGGCACGGCGCCCGTCGCGGAGAAGTCGAACCGGAAGCGGCCGGGCGCGTTCTCCGAGCCCGCCTGCGTCGCGGTGTCGCCGAGCGCCTCGCGGAACGCCTTGTGCACCATGTGGGTCGCGGTGTGCGCCCGGCTGATCGACTTGCGCCGCTCGATGTCGACGAGCGCCCGGCCCTGCTGACCGACGCTCACCTCACCGCTGAGCACCTTGACCTGGTGCACGACCAGACCCGTGATCGGGGACTGCACGTCGAGCACCTGCAGGCGCGCGCCGTTGCCGAGCTCGATGACGCCCCGGTCGGCGAGCTGGCCGCCGCCCTCGGCGTAGAACGGCGTGCGGTCCAGGACCAGCTCCACCTCGTCGCCCTCTCGCGCGGACGTGGCCACGCCGGAGCCGTCGACGATCCCCCGGACGGTCGCCTCGGAGACCACCTCGCCGTAGCCCGTGAACTCCACCGCGCGGCCGAGCTCGTCGGACACCTCGCGGTAGGCGTGGGTGTCGGAGTGCTGGCCCTTCTTCGACTTCGCGTCCAGCTTCGCCCGGTCCCGCTGCTCGGTCATCAGTCGGCGGAAGCCCTCCTCGTCCACGGCGAGGCCCTGCTCGGACGCCATCTCAAGCGTCAGGTCGATCGGGAACCCGTAGGTGTCGTGCAGGGCGAACGCCTTGCTCCCCGACAGGCGGGTCGCACCCGCGCCCTTGGCCTCCTGCGCCGCGACGTCGAAGATCGTGGTGCCGGTGCGAAGCGTCTGCCGGAAGGCGTCCTCCTCGGCGTAAGCGATCGTCGAGATCCGCTCCCAGTCGCTGATCAGGTCGGTGTAGGTCTCGCCCATCTTGTCCCGGCTGACCGGCATCAGCTCGGGGAGGATGCGGTCCTCGACGCCCAGCAGGCGCATCGAGCGTACGGCGCGGCGCAGCAGCCGACGCAGGACGTAGCCGCGGGACTCGTTGCCGGGCGTGACGCCGTCGCCGATCAGCATCATCGAGCTGCGGACGTGGTCCGCGACGACCCGGAACCGGACGTCGTCCTCATGGCTCTTCCCGTAGGTCCGGCCGGAGAGCTCCTGCGCCTTGGCGATCACGGGGTACATCACGTCGATGTCGTACATGTTGTCCTTGCCCTGCAGCAGGAACGCGACCCGCTCGAGGCCCATGCCGGTGTCGATGTTCTTCTTCGGCAGCGAGCCCGCGATGTCGAAGTCGTCCTTGCTACGGACCGCGCTGAGCTCGTCCTGCATGAAGACCAGGTTCCAGATCTCCAGCAGCCGGTCCTCGAGCTCGAACGGCATGTCCGGACCGAGGGCCGTGGGGTCGAAGGCCGGGCCGTGTGCGTCGCCGCGGTCGTAGAGGATCTCCGAGCACGGACCGCCGGGCCCGGGTACGCCCATCGACCAGTAGTTCTCGCGCCTGCCCAGCCGCAGGATGCGCTCGTCGGGCAGCCCCGCGACCTTCTTCCACAGCGCCACCGCCTCGGCGTCGTCCTGGAACACGCTCGGGTAGAGCTTGCTCTCCTCGAGACCCCAACCGCCGTCCGCCTGGGACTTGGTGACGAGGTCCCACGCGAGCTCGATCGCGCCTTCCTTGAAGTAGTCGCCGAAGGAGAAGTTGCCGCACATCTCGAAGAACGTGCCGTGCCGGGTGGTCTTGCCGACGTCCTCGATGTCGGGCGTGCGGATGACCTTCTGCACGCTCACCGCCCGGGGGGCGGGCGGCGCCTCCTGGCCGAGGAAGTACGGCTTGAAGGGCACCATGCCGGCGTTCACGAAGAGCAGGTTCGGGTCGTCGACCAGGAGCGAGGCCGACGGAACCGGCCGGTGTGCCCCCACGGTCGTGGAGTGCTCGAAGTGCGCAAGGAACCGGCGGCGGATCTCCGCGGTGTCCATCAGTGGTTGCCTTCTCTCGTTGCCGTGACTGCTGGTGGGTGGGACGGGGTCCCAGGTAAGCGCACGCCGAGCCGCTCGCGCACGTCGTTTTCCTTGTCGGCCATGCCCGCGCGGACCTCGTCCCCGAAGAGCCGCAGCCCCACGGAGACCCCGGCGAGGCGGTCGGCCAGGCCGTCGGGGGTGAACGTCTCGGCGGCCCGCCGGGCCTTGGTCATCGCGTAGACGCCGGCACCGGCACCGGCCGCGAACCAGAACGCCCGGTTCATGCGGCGTCCCCCTCGGACTCGGTCGTCACGTGGCGCAGGTGCCGCTTCGCCTCCTTGAGGTCACGGCGACGCTGCCGACGGGCCCGCTTGACCTCACGCCGGACCTCGAAGCGGATCCGGTTGCGGTTCTCGGCCGACAGGGCCCGCCGCACGCCGTACCCGAGGGAGAGCACGCGGACCAGCGACTCCCCCGTGGCGACGGAGGCGAACTTTCCCGCCGTCAGGTGGGTGCTCGGCGGCGCGACGACCTCGAGCTCGGTGTCGTGAGCGGTCAGGCTGGTGATCACGAACTCGCGGGGTGCGGGGCCGAGCGCGTCAGGACCGGGAACGGGGGCCGCGGGCTGCGCGGCCAGGTCGTCCAGCCGGGCCGACAGCGCCTCGACGTCGGCGCGAGCGGCGTCGAGCTGAGCCTGCCAGCGACGCCGCGACGCACGCACGAACAGGACCGCCACGAGGACGGCAACGACGACCGCTGCGGCAGCCACGAGGGCGACGAGCTGGGCCGGTTCCATAGCCAGGGACCCTACCCGCGCTGGCCGCGGATCATCCGTCGGACCCGTTCCCACCGGTCCTTGACCGCGGCCTCGGCGCCGAGGGCGGTCGGCTGGTAGTAGGTCGCGTCCGCGACCACGTCGGGGGCGTACTGCTGCTCGGCGATACCGAAGGGCTCGTCGTGCGCGTAGAGGTAGCCCTGGCCGTGCCCGAGCTTCTTCGAACCGCCGTAGTGCGCGTCACGCAGGTGGGCCGGGACAGGCCCGATCTTCCCGTCGCGTACGTCGGAGGCGGCCGCCGAGATGGCCGTGGTCACCGCGTTCGACTTCGGGGCCAGCGCCAGGGCGATCGTGGCCTGTGCGAGGGTCAACCGGCCCTCCGGCATCCCGATCAGCGCGACCGCCTGGGCGGCCGCGACCGCCGTCGTCAGCGCGGTGGGGTCGGCCAGGCCGATGTCCTCGCTGGCCAGGATGATCAGCCGCCGGGAGATGAAGCGCGGGTCCTCCCCGGCCTCCATCATCCGGGCGAGGTAGTGCAGGGCGGCGTCGGCGTCGGAGCCCCGCACCGACTTGATGAAGGCGCTGATCACGTCGTAGTGCTGGTCGCCCTGCCGGTCGTAGCGGACCGCGGCCCGGTCAACGGCCGTCTCGGTGGTGGCGAGGTCGACCACGTCCAGCTCGCGGGCCACCGCTGCCCCGGCCGCGGCCTCGAGGTAGGTCAGCGCCCGCCGCGCGTCGCCGCCCGCGAGCCGGACCAGGTGCTCGAGCGCCTCGTCGTCGATGCCGACGGCCCCGGCGAGTCCCCGCTCGTCGGTGAGCGCGTCGGTCACCACGCCGCGGATGTCGTCGTCGGTCAGCGGCTCGAGCGTCAGCAGCAGCGAGCGCGACAACAACGGGGAGATGACGGAGAAGAACGGGTTCTCCGTGGTGGCGGCGACCAGGGTCACCCAGCGGTTCTCGACCCCGGGGAGCAGGGCGTCCTGCTGGGCCTTGGTGAACCGGTGCACCTCGTCGACGAACAGCACGGTCTCGGGCCCGCCCCGCGCCAGGGTGTTCCGGGCGCCGTCGATGGCGGACCGGACCTCCTTGACGCCGGCGGCAACGGCGGACACCTCCACGAAGCGACGGTTGGTTGCCTGGCTGACGATGGAGGCGATCGTGGTCTTGCCGGTCCCGGGCGGTCCCCAGAGGAGCAGCGACATCGGCTGGTCTCCCTCGATCAGGCGTCGCAGCGGTGACCCGGGCGCGAGGAGGTGCCTCTGGCCGACAAGCTCGTCGAGGGTGCGCGGACGCATCCGGACCGCGAGCGGCGCCGAGGCGTGGTCGTTGCCGGCCAACGTGCCCGCGGGTCCCGTCTGGGCGTTCCCGCCACCGATCTCGAACAGCCCGTCCACGCGGGCCACCCTATCCGCGCGGCCGGTCAGCGGCGGCTGCCGCCCTCGCCGCGCTGCTCGTCGCTCATCCCGGTGCCGATCCCGCCGGCCCCGACCAGCGCGTCGGACTGCGACTTGTGCGTCGCGACGTCGGTCCAGGTGGCGGCGTACCCCGGGCGGGTGAAGTCCTCGTCGGAGGACTTCGCACCGGAGATCGCGTTGCCCTGACCGTCCACGCCGAGCGCGCTCAACGTGATCGGGCTGGTCGGCATCGAGCCGAACTCGCCCGCGAAGTGGCAGGCGACCTTGTGGCTCTTGCCGATCTGGAGCAGCGGCGGCTCGACCTTGGCGCAGATGTCCTGGGCCATCCAGCAGCGGGTGCGGAAGCGGCAGCCCGAGGGCGGGTTGATCGGGCTGGGCACGTCGCCGGCGAGCCGGATCCTCTCGCGACGACCACCGACCGCGGCCTGCTTCACGTCCGGGACGGCGGAGAGCAGTGCCTGCGTGTAGGGGTGGTGCGGGGTGCCGTAGAGGGTCTCCCGGTCCGCGATCTCCACGATCTTGCCGAGGTACATCACCGCGATCTCGGGGCAGAAGTGCCGGACCACCGCGAGGTCGTGGGCGATGAACAGGAACGCGATGCCGAACTCGCGCTGCACGTCCTGCAGCAGGTTGACCACCTGCGCCTGGATGGACACGTCGAGGGCGGAGACCGGCTCGTCGGCCACCAGCAGCTTCGGCTGCAGGGCCAGCGCGCGGGCGATGCCGATGCGCTGACGTTGGCCGCCGGAGAACTCGTTGGGGTAGCGGTTGTAGTGCTCGGGGTTCAGGCCCACGACCTTGAGCAGCTCTCGGACCCGATCCAGGACTCTGTTCTCGGGGACCATCTTGTGGACCCGCAGCGGCGTGCCCACGATGGTGCCGACCGTGTGCCGCGGGTTCAGCGAGCTGTACGGGTCCTGGAAGATCATCTGGATCTCGCTGCGCAGCGGCAGCATCTGCTTGTTCGAGAGGTTGCCGATCTCCCGACCGTCGAACTTCATGGACCCCGACGTCGGGTCGTAGAGCCGCGTGATGAGCCGGCCGGTCGTCGACTTGCCGCAGCCCGACTCGCCCACCAGCCCGAGCGCACTCCCCCGCTCCACCTGGAAGGAGACGCCGTCGACGGCCTGCACCGAGCCGATGCTTCGGCGCAACAGGCCCGCGGACTTGATCGGGAAGTACTTCGTGAGGCTCGTGACCTCAAGGATCGGGGTCCGGGGGTCCCCCGCTGGCGTGGCGGCAGGCTCGACGTCAGGTCGTGTCATAGCAGTCATTGTCCTCGTCAGCGGTTTCCGGGCGTAATGGCCCCGTCACCGGGGGTCGCGTTGGGGCCGGGCCGGTCGTCGTGGTCGGAGGGAGCGGAGTCCGAGAGCGTCGGCTCGACGAAGTCGGGGGCGATCTCGGGCAACACCTCGGACGCGTAGATCGAGTCGGGGTCGGCGAGGTGGCACCGTTTCGTGTGTCCCGGCCGGTTGCCCAGCCTGAGCTCCGGCAGCTCGGTGCTGCAGAGGTCGCCGGGCACCTTGTCCTTGTGGGCACAACGCGGATGGAACGAGCAGCCCGAAGGCGGGTCGAGCAGGCTGGGCGGGTTGCCGGGGATCGGGATCAGCCGGGCGTCGGTGTCCGCGTTGACGTCGGGGACGCTGGAGAGCAACCCCCAGGTGTAGGGCATCTCCGGGTGGGTCAGCAGCTCCCGGGTCGGTCCGACCTCGACCGCCCGGCCGCCGTACATGACCAGCACCTCGTCCGCCATCTCGGCCACCACGCCGAGGTCGTGGGTGATGATGATGATCGCCGAGTTGAAGTCCCGCTGGAGCTCCTGGAGCAGGTCCAGGATCTGCGCCTGCACCGTCACATCGAGGGCCGTGGTCGGCTCGTCCGCGATCAGCAGCTTGGGGTCGTTGACCAAGGCCATCGCAATCATCGCGCGCTGGCGCATGCCGCCGGAGAACTGGTGCGGGAAGTCGTCCACGCGATTCTTGGGCTGCGGGATGCCGACCCGGTCGAGCATCTCGATGGCCTTGGTGCGGGCCTGCTTCTTCGAGACCTTGTTGTGCGCGACGTAGGCCTCGGAGATCTGCGACCCGATGCTGTAGAAGGGGTGCAGCGAGGTCAACGGATCCTGGAAGATCATCGAGACGTCGCCGCCGCGGATGCTGCGCATCTTCTCGCTCGACAGGCCGACGACCTCGCGGCCCCCCACCCGGATCGAGCCCGACATGCGGGTGCGCTTGTAGTCGTGCAGCCCCATGATCGCCATCGACGAGACGCTCTTGCCGGAGCCGGACTCACCGACGATGCCGAGGGTCTTGCCCTGCTCGAGGGTGTAGCTCATGTCGGTGACGGCCTGCACGAGGCCGTCTGCTGTCGGGAAGCGGACCGTGAGGTCCTCGACCACCAGGTAGGGCTCGGTGGCCGGAGCGCCGGAAGAGTGGTCCGCGGGGCGCTGGGAGGTCTCGGTCATGACAGGCGCACTCTCGGGTCGATGACGCTGTAGATGATGTCGACGAAGAGGTTGGCGACCACGATGAACGCGGCTCCGATCAGCACGGTGGCCGAGATGATCGGCAGGTCCTTGGTGCCGATCGCCTGCAGACCGGTCAACCCGATCCCCTGGATGTCGAAGATCCGCTCGGTGAAGATCGTGCCGGCCAGCAGGTAGGCGAACTCGAGACCGAAGATCGTGACCACCGGGACGATGGCTGCGCGGAGCGCGTGCTTCATGGTGACGCGCCGCTCGCTGAGACCCTTGGCCCGGGCGGTGCGCACGTAGTCCTCGTTCATGGACTCGATCATCGAGCCGCGACTGAACCGGGCGTACTGCGTCGAGGAGGAGATGCCGACCACCACCCAGGCCAGGAAGAGGCCCTTGAACCAGGCGATCGGGCCTTCGGAGAGCAGGCCGTGGTAGCCGCTCTCCGGGAAGATGCCCCACTTGCTGATGAGCAGGAGGTAGGCCAGCAGGGCGAGCAGGTAGTACGGGATCGCGTTGATGACCAGGCTGACGCCCACGATCCCCTTGTCGGCCAAGGTGCCTCTGCGTCTGGCCGCGAAGATGCCGCTGCTCACGCCCACGGTCAGGAAGATCACGGCGCCTCCCAGGGCGATCGACAGCGTCGCGGGGAACCGGGCCAGCAGGTAGTTGGTGACGTTCACGCGCAGCTTGAAGGAGACGCCGAGGCAGGGCGCGTCACAGGGGATCGTGATGGCGCCGGCCTGGAAGTCGTTCCCGACGAAGATGCCCTTCATGTACTTGCCGTACTGCTCGACCACCGGCTGGTCGAGACCCAGGCTCGTGGTGATCTGGGCGAGTCGAGCCGGCGTGCACCTTGTCTCGGGGCAGTAGGCGAGGGCCGGGTCCGCGGGTCCGTAGAAGAACAATGCGAACACCGAGATGGTGACCACGAGGAGGACCAGGAGTCCCGAGATGACGCGCCTCACGATGTAGCCGAACATCCGTTGGTACTCCTCTTGGCTGGGAGCCGGTGGTTCACCTCCACCGATGGTAACGGCCATGGAGGTGGTGTGCAGGGGTGGCGTTCCGATGGGGGCGGGTGGAGGCCCGCCCCCATCGGGGTCGCTCAACGCTCAGGATCGAGCGTCAGGTGTCACTTGGTGATGTACATCCGGGCGAACGTCGGCATGCCGCGCACGTTGTCGTTGTCCATGCCGCCGACCTTGGAGCCGTGGATCATGGCCGTGCCGGAGTAGCCGGTGTTGACCGCGGGGTAGTACTTGGTCTCCATGGTCTTGTCGAACTCGCCCCACGCGGGACCGGCCTCTTCCGGAGTCATAGTGTCCAGGATCTTGTTCTGCTGGGCATCCATGTCCGCCTGCTTGAAGTTGGCGATGTTCGGCATTCCCTCGACCCCGACGAGGCTGCCGGCCCACTGGGCCGGGAACCACGAGCCACCGGTCGGCCAGTCCGAGCACCATCCGCTGGAGCGCACGTTGATCGGCGACTTGTAGTCGGTGCGGTCGGTGCGGATCGTCTCCGAGGTCGAGGCGATCGGCGTGGCCTTGAAGCCTGCCGCCTTGAGGCCCTTGACGATCTCGTTCTTCGCGGCCACGGACTGGTCGTCGTCGGTCGCGAACAGGAACTTGAGCTCGTACTCACCCGGCTTGTAGCCGGCCTTGCTCAGGAGCGCCTTGGCCTTGGCCGGGTCCGTGGTCTTGCCGTCCTGGCCGTCGAGGGCCTGGTAGTCGACTCGACCGGCGGTGCCCGGGGGCAGGATCGCGGTGCCGGGAACGCGGGTCAGACCCTGGATCTCGCCGCCGGCCTTCCACGCCGCCTGGTACGGGTAAGCCCAGCCGATGGCCTGACGGACCTCGAGCTCCTTGATCTTGGTCGTGTCGAGGTACCACATGTAGGTGCACGGCGAAGTGCCGGTCACGAGGCGACCCTTGTCCGAGGAGATGGCGCGGTAGGACGACGGCGTCACGTTGTCGTAGGTCAGCGTGGTCTGCGACGAGCCCTTGTCGTTGATGATGACGTTCTCGAGCTTGGCCGTGTCCTGGCCGAACTTGAAGTCCCATCCGTCGACGGCCTGCAGGCGGCCCGGGTCGGAGTTGGGGTCCCACTGGTCGTTCTTGACCAGCTTGAGCTCGGTACCCGGCTTGTAGTCGGCGAACTTGTAGGGACCGGTGGCCAGCGGCTTCTTGCCGTAGGTCTGCGGGTTGTCCTTGGCCTGCGGGATCGCGGTGAAGGTCGGGAACGAGGCGTAGTAGTCCATGTCCGTGAACGGGCGACGCATCTTGATGGTGATGTCGTTGCCGCTCGTGGTGACACCGGCGTAGTCGCCCTTGTCCTTGAACGGACCCTTGTACTTGTCGCCGTCCAGGAAGAACGTCGTCTGGTAGGTCGGGCCGTCCGGCAGCTCGGCGATGGCGAACGAGCGCTTGACGGCGTAGGCCACGTCCTCGGCCTTGACGGCGGTGCCGTCCTCGTACTTCAGGCCGTCACGCAGCGTGAAGGTCCACGACTTGTTGTCCGCGCTCGGCTTGCCGAGGTCGACCGCCATGTCGGGGATGAGCTGCATGTCGTTGGTGTCCGGGTCGTACGCGTACTGCGTGAGCGAACGGAGCACCAGGTCGGACAGGATCGCGGTCGAGTCCGTGTAGTAGGCCTGCGTCGGGTCGAGCGTGGACGGGACCTGGTTGGTGAGCACCGTGAAGGTGCCCCCCGTCGACGCGTCGCTCGGCACTGCGAGCGGCGCCTTAGCGTCGGCGTTCTTGAAGGATCCGGCGCTGCCGCCGTTCCCTGCGTTGGTCGGGTTGGCGCTGGGGCCCTTCGAGCTCCCGCTGCCACCACCACAGGCAGCGAGGGTCATCAGAGCTGCAGTGGCAAAGACCACGGCTGGCTTCTTCATGCGCATCAAGGTGTACCCACCTTTCTTGACTGGTCGATGCTTTCTCAGACCGGTGAGATTACCGGCGAGTCTTGGGGTCGAAGGCGTCGCGGACGGCGTCCCCGAGGAGGTTCAGCGCCATGACGAGGACCAGGATCCCCAGCACGGGCGCGTAGAGGTAGATCGGGTAGGTGTTGAAGTAGTTGACGGCCTTGTTGATCGTCTGGCCCCACGACGGGTAGCCGGTCACGCCGATGCCCAGGAAGGCCAGGCCGGCCTCGGCGGTCACGAAGGCCGGCAGCCCCAGCGAGATCGACACGATGATCGGCGCGATCAGGTTGGGCAACAGCTCCTTGAACAGGATGCGCCGCGTCGGCACCCCGATCACCCGGGCGGCCATCACGAACTCGCGCTCGCGTAGGGAGAGCACCTCGCCCCGCACCAGCCGGGCCAGGGTCATCCAGCCAAACAGGGAGAGCACCGTCAGCAGCGAGATGAACTGCCACATCACGAGCCTGCCGGGCTGCGAGCCGAACCGGCCGACGATGATCGGCGCGAGGGCCAGGGCGACCAGGATGAACGGCAGCGACAGGAAAACGTCGATGACGAAGTTGATCAGGCGATCGAGCCAGCCGCGACTGAAGCCGGCGAACAGGCCGACCACGACACCGATGATCGTCGCCACGACTGTCGAGACGGTGGCCACGAAGAGCGAGGTCCGAGCGCCGTAGAACCACTCGGCGGTCAGGTCGTTGGCGGTGTTCGGCGCGATGCCGAGCGGCGCCTTCCACGTGAAGCCGTGGTCGGGCGGGCCGTAGTTGGGGAAGTTGAACTGGTCGAGATCGGTGACCGGGTTGCCTTGGTGCAGCTCGACCCCGAACAGCTTGGTCAGCAGCGGGGCCAGTGCGGCGATGAGCACGAACAGGATGACCACGATGATGCAGGTGACGGCGATTTTGTCGGCCTTGAGACGAGTGAGAGCGATCTGGGTCGGTGAACGACCGGCGACTTCCTCCCTGACGGCAACATCGGCGTCCTCGTGGACGTCGTCTGTCGACAACTCCGTGGGCTGGATACCCATGGTCACCTTTCTGGTCGAGGCCGACTCCGGGCCACTGCTCTCGCCTGGTGAGGCGGGCAGGTTGTCGACCCCGAGCCGAAGTGGACTCTAGACGACCCGCGGACAATGTTTGGTTCACGCGAGGTAACGGTTTGATACCAAGCGATTTGCCACGAACCGGTCAGGCGACGGGGTCACCGGAACGCTCGGGACGGGCGTCGACGCCCGCCTCCTTGCGCTGCTCGGCCGTGATGGCCGCGGGTGCCGCGGTCAACGGGTCGTAGCCCGCACCGGTCTTGGGGAAGGCGATCACGTCGCGGATCGAGTCGGTGCCCGCGAGCAGGGCGCAGATCCGGTCCCAGCCGAAGGCGATGCCGCCGTGCGGGGGCGCGCCGAACTTGAACGCCTGCAGCAGGAAGCCGAACTTCTCCTCGGCCTCGGCCTCGGAGAGGCCCATCACCGCGAACACGCGCTTCTGCACGTCCTCCCGGTGGATACGGATGGAGCCGCCACCGATCTCGTTGCCGTTGCAGACGATGTCGTAGGCGTAGGCCAGCGCCTCGCCAGGCTCGGTTTCGAACGTGTCGACGTGCTCGGGCTTGGGCGAGGTGAAGGCGTGGTGGACGGCGGTCCACGCGCCGCTGCCCACCGCGACGTCACCGGCCGCCGTGGCGTCCCCGGCGGGCTCGAAGAGCGGGGCGTCGACGACCCAGAGGAAGCTCCACGCGAACTCGTCGATCAGGTCGCAGCGGCGGCCGATCTCGAGGCGGGCGGCGCCCAGCAGAGACCGGGAGGACTTGACCGGACCGGCGGCGAAGAACACGCAGTCGCCGGGCTGTGCGCCCACGTGAGCGGCCAGACCGGCCTTCTCCTCGTCGCTGAGGTTCTTGGCGACCGGACCGCCGAGCTCGCCGTCGTCCTGGACCAGGACGTAGGCCAGCCCCTTGGCGCCGCGCTGCTTGGCCCACTCCTGCCAGGCGTCGAGCTGCTTGCGCGGCTGGCTCGCTCCACCGGGCATCACCACCGCGCCGACGTACGCCGCCTGGAACACCCGGAACGGCGTGTCCTTGAAGTAGTCGGTGCACTCGGTCAGCTCGAGGTCGACGCGCAGGTCAGGCTTGTCGCTGCCGTAGCGCGCCATCGCGTCGGCGTAGGTCATCCGCGGGATGGGGGTGGTGATCTCGTGCCCGATGAGCTTCCACACCGACGTGAGCACGTCCTCGGCCAGGGCGATCACGTCGTCCTGCTCGACGAAGCTCATCTCGATGTCGAGCTGGGTGAACTCGGGCTGCCGGTCGGCGCGGAAGTCCTCGTCGCGGTAGCAGCGGGCGATCTGGAAGTAGCGCTCCATGCCGGCCACCATCAAGAGCTGCTTGAACAGCTGGGGGCTCTGCGGCAGGGCGTACCAGCTGCCGGGCTGCAGGCGGGCCGGCACCAGGAAGTCGCGGGCGCCCTCGGGGGTCGACCTGGTCAGCGTGGGCGTCTCGATCTCCACGAAGCCCTCGTCGTGCAGCACCTCCCGAGCGGCGCGGTTCACCTCGCTGCGCAGCCGGAGGGCGGCGGCCGGTCCGCTGCGGCGCAGGTCGAGGTAGCGGTGCGACAGGCGCACCTCCTCCCCCACCTCCACGTGGTCGTCGATGGGGAACGGCAGGGTCGCCGCGGCGCTGAGCACCTCGACGCCTCCGTCGGCGGCGGCGATCACCTCGATCTCGCCGGTGGGCAGGTTGGCGTTCTGGTTGCCCGCCGGGCGTGCGGAGACCTCGCCGGTGATCTTCAGGCAGAACTCGGAGCGCAGGTTGTGCGCCACGGCCTCGTCGCGGATGACCACCTGGACGACCCCGGAGGCCTCCCGCAGGTCGATGAACGCCACGCCGCCGTGGTCGCGGCGCCGGGCCACCCAGCCCGCCAGGGTCACGCTCTGTCCGACGTGCTCGGCGCGCAGGCTGCCTGCGTCGTGGGTGCGGATCACGGTGACTGCTCCTTGTTGGTGACGACGACCTGCGGACGCAGGTCCTCGGTGGGTGGGGTCCAGGTGGCCACGTCGGCGTCGAGCTGGTCCCCGCTCCGGATGTCCTTGACCTGGTCGGCCCGGTGGTCAGTGGCGTCGTCCGATCCGGGGAACCAGACGTAAGGGATGCCCCGCCGCTCGGCGTACCGGATCTGCTTGCCGAACTTCTGCGGGGTCGCGGCGACCTCGGTCGGGATGCCGCGGGCGCGCAGCGCGGACGCGACCACGCCGGCCGCGGGACGGGTCTCCTCGGAGGTGAGCGCGACCAGGACCGCGCTCGGCACGGCCCGGCTGCCGGAGAGGACGCCGTCGGAGAGCAGCGGCACCAGGGTCCGCGAGACGCCGAAGGAGACGCCGACGCCCGGGTAGGTCGTCCTGCCGTCCGTCGCGAGGGCGTCGTAGCGACCGCCACCACCCACGGACTTGAGCCGTTCGTAGCCGCTCATGAAGATCTCGACGACGGTGCCGGTGTAGTAGTCCAGGCCGCGGGCGATCCGGAGGTTGGCCTCGACGGTGACGTGCTCGTGCCCACCGACGGCGCAGCCCTCGACGACCGCAGCCAGCTCGGCCAGCCCTTCGTCGAGCAGGTCGTCCTGCACGCCCAACGCCCGGACCCGGTCGACGAACGAGGTGTCGGGCACCCGGATGGTCGCCAGCTCCAGGCACCGCGCGGCCTGCTCGGGGGTCGCCCCGGCGTCGGAGACCAGCAGGTCGGCGACGGTCTGCTCGGGCAGCTTGTCGAGCTTGTCGATGGTGCGGATAGCGGCCGTGACATCGGGCAGGCCGAGCCCGCGGTAGAACCCCTGGATCAGCTTGCGGTTGTTGAACTGGAAGCTGAGCGGCGGCAGCGGCAGGGCGTCGAGTGCCTCGACCATCACCCGCATCACCTCGACGTCGTGGTGGAACGGCAGCTCGTCGCGGCCGACGATGTCGACGTCGGCCTGGGTGAACTGGCGGTAGCGACCCTCCTGCGGGCGCTCGCCGCGCCAGGCCGGCTGGATCTGGAACCGGCGGAACGGGAACTCGAGGTGGCCCGCGTGCTCGAGGACGTAGCGCGCGAACGGCACGGTCAGGTCGAAGTGCAGCCCGAGGCCGGCGTCGGCGTCGGTGTCACCGGCCTGCAGGCGGCGCAGGACGTAGATCTCCTTGTCGATCTCACCGCCCTTGGCCAGCCGGTCGAGGGGCTCGACCACGCGCGTCTCGATGTTGGCGAACCCGTGGAGCTCGAAGGTGCGCGCCAGGGACGCGACGACCTCGCGCTCGACGGCGCGGTCGGCGGGCAGCAGCTCGGGAAACCCGCTCAGCGCGGTCGGCTTGCTCATGGGTCAGAGGCCTCGGTTCGGGGCGGGCTCGGAGTCGACATCGGGGCGAAGCAGGTCCTGCAGGAAGGGGTTGGTGGCGCGCTCGCGGCCGATGCTGGTCTGCTCACCGTGCCCGGGCAGCACCACGATGTCGTCCGCGAGCGGCAGCACCTTGTCGCGCAGGCTGCGCAGCATCGTCGGGTGGTCGCCGCCGGGCAGGTCCGTGCGGCCGATGGAGCCCGCGAACAGCAGGTCGCCGGACAGCATCAGCTCCGGCACGCCCTGCTCGCCGTACGGCGTCCGGAAGGTCACCGAGCCCTCGGTGTGCCCGGGAGTGTGGTCGACGACGAAGTCGAGCCCGGCCAGCTGGAGGGTCTGCAGGTCGGTGAGCTCGGCGACGCGGTCGGGCTCGACGAACTCGTACTTCCCGCCGAGCAGCATGCCGGCGGTCTCCTTCGACATCCCCGACATGGGGTCGGAGAGCAGGTGCCGGTCGCGCGGGTGGATCCACGCGGTCGCGTCGTAGGCACCGGAGACCGGGGCGACGGACCACATGTGGTCGATGTGACCGTGCGAGACCAGCACCGAGACCGGCTTGAGCCGGTGCGCCCGGACGATGTCCGCGACACCGTCCGCCGAGTCCTTGCCGGGGTCGACGACCACGCACTCGCTGCCCGGTCCCGTCGCGAGCACGTAGCAGTTGGTGCCCCACGGTCCGGCGGGGAAGCCTGCGATGAGCACGACGGTGCGCTCCTGTCCTGCTCGGGTTCTCTGGCCCGTGCAGCCTAGCGAGCACCGGCGTAGCGCCGTACGACGACCTCGGGCACGACCTAGACTCCCGTCCGTGGTCACCAAGAAGAGACGACGCACCCAGCTCGCCCGGGCAGGGACAGCGCGTCAACAGCTGCGTCGGGCCGAGCGCGACCGGCGGAGGCGGCGCAGACGGACGATCCTGACCGTCGCGGCCGTGGTCGTCGCCGTCGCGGCCCTCGTCACGTTCATCGTGGTGCGGTCGCACGACAGCGGGTCCGCCTCGGCTGCACGGGGTGGATACGCTGCGGTCGTAGACCGTTCGCACGACCTGACGAACCAGGCCACGACCCCAGGGGGAACCCGGTGACCACCCCGGACGACACGCCGGACACCACGCCCACCCAGCCCGAGCAGCCCGAGACGCCCGTCGCTGCGCCCGCCCCTCGGCCCAAGCCCGGCCCGACGCCCGGTCCACGCCCGTCGGCCCCACGACCGTCCGCTCCACGCGCCCCCGCTCCTCCGGCTCCCGCCACGGAGCAGTCCGCACCCTCCTCCGACGGAACCGAGTGGGGCCGGGTCGACGAGACCGGGACCGTGTTCGTGCGCACCGGCGACGGCGAGCGGCCGGTCGGCCAGATGCCCGACGCCACCCCCGCCGAGGCCCTGACGTTCTACGTGCGCCGCTACGACGACCTCGCCTTCGAGGTCAAGCTCCTCGAGCAGCGGGTCGGCGCCGGCGCCCTCGGGCCCGACGAGGCGGCCGCCTCGGTCAAGCAGGTCCGCGCTGCCCTCAAGGACGCGCAGGCCGTCGGGGACCTGGCCGGCCTCGGCACCCGGCTGGACGCGCTCACCACCACGATCACCGCGCAGCGCGAGGTGAAGCGCGAGGAACGGGCCCAGAAGCTCGAGACGGCCAAGGCCGACAAGGAGCGGATCGCCGACGAGGCGGAGAAGCTGTCGCTCGGCAACGACTGGCGCAACGGCGCCAACCGGATGCGACAGCTCCTCGACGACTGGAAGGCGCTGCCGCGTCTGGAGAAGACCGTCGACGACGCCCTCTGGCGTCGCTTCTCGACCGCACGGACGACGTACACCCGGCGCCGCAAGTCACACTTCGCCGAGCTCAACGAGCAGCGCGACGGGGCCCGCGAGGTCAAGGAGAAGCTTGCCGTCGAGGCCGAGGCGCTGTCCTCCTCGACCGAGTGGGGTCCGACCGCCGGCAAGTACCGCGACCTGATGCGTCAGTGGAAGGCGGCCGGGCCCGCCCCCAAGGGTGTCGACGACCAGCTGTGGACCAGGTTCCGCGGCGCCCAGGACACCTTCTTCGGAAACCGGGACCGGGTCAACGCGGAGCTGGACGCCGAGTTCGCGGTCAACGCGGAGAAGAAGGAGGCCCTGCTGGTCGAGGCCGAGGCGCTCGTGCCGGTCACCGACCTCAAGGCGGCCAAGGAGACGTTCCGCGACATCGCCGACCGCTGGGACGCGGCCGGCAAGGTGCCGCGCGAGCAGATCAAGGAGCTCGAGGCCCGGATCCGCAAGGTGGAGCAGGCGATCCGCGGCGTCGAGGACGACCAGTGGTCTCGCAGCGATCCCGAGAAGTCCGCCCGGGCCGACGACATGGTCTCCAAGCTGGAGAAGGCCTGCACCGACCTCGAGGCCGACCTCGCGGCCGCCCGGGAGAAGGGTGACGCGAAGAAGGCCGCCGAGATCGAGGAGAACCTCGCCTCCCGCCGGTCCTTCCTCGACATGGCCCGCCGGGCGTCGGCCGACTTCGGCTGATCCGTCCCCGCTGTTTACCAGGGGATGTCGAGAAACGGACGCTCCCCACGGTGAACTCCCCATGGGGAGGAGCAGTCTCCCGTGGGGAGTACGACGGCCTGCGGGATCCGGGCCACTCCCCATGGAGAACTTGCGCTGCCCACGGCGAGTTCACCGTGGTCAGGGGCAGTTCTTCGACATCCCCTGGTAAACAGGCGGCGGCCAGGCCGGCGACGCCGAGGCGCGACGCGCTACTGCGTGACGCGGTAGGCGTCGAACACGCCGTCGACGGACCGGACGGCCTTGAGGACGTGGCCCAGGTGTTTCGGGTCGGCCATCTCGAAGGTGAAGCGGCTCTTCGCGACGCGGTCTCGAGTGGTCTGCAAGGTGGCGGCCAGGATGTTGACGTGCACGTCGGAGA
>JBDSMW010000006.1:0-24159 GCA_039915665.1 Nocardioidaceae bacterium | reverse complement strand
GCTGACCGACCGCTTCGGCCGCAAGAAGCTCTTCATGATCACGCTCGGCGTCTACCTCGTGGGCACCGTGCTGACCGCCTTCTCGATGAACCCGCTGTGGTACTTCGCCTGCCGCGCCATCACCGGCGCCGGCATCGGTGGCGAGTACGCCGCGATCAACTCCGCGATCGACGAGCTCATCCCGGCGAAGTACCGCGGCCGCATCGACATCGCGATCAACGGCTCCTTCTGGGTCGGCGCCGGGGCGGGTGCGCTGCTCACCATCCCGCTGACCGACCCCGACGATCATCAAGCCGGAGCTCGGCTGGCGCGGGCGTTCGCCCTCGGCGCCGTGCTAGCGCTCGGCGTGCTCCTGGTCCGCCGCAACGTCCCGGAGAGCCACCTCTGGCTGTTCATCCACGGCCGCGAGCAGGAGGCCGAGAAGATCGTCCGCGACATCGAGCAGGCCGTGGAGAGCGAGTCGGGCCAGCGACTCCCGACCGTCTCGGAGACGCTCACCATCCGGCAGCGCAAGACCATCAGCCTGCCGACGATCGCCAGGACCGTCTTCACCCTCTACCCGAAGCGCACGGTGCTGTGCCTCTCGCTCTTCATCGGCCAGGCCTTCCTCTACAACGCGTTCTTCTTCACCTACGGCGACAGCCTGTCGACGTTCATGGACGTGAAGCAGACGGGTTACTACGTCGCGGCGTTCGCGGCCAGCAACTTCGTGGGCGCCCTGCTGCTCGGCTCGCTGTTCGACACCATCGGTCGGGTCAAGATGATCGCCGGCACCTACATCCTCTCCGGGTGCTGCTGGCCGTGGCCGGCTTCCTGCTCGGCGACCTGAATGCGATGACCCTGACGATCTTCGGCATGGTGATCTTCTTCTTCGCCTGGCCGGTGCCAGCGCGGCGTACCTCACCGCGAGCGAGGTGTTCCCGATGGAGACGCGGGCCCTGTGCATCGCGTTCTTCTCCGCCGTCGGCACCGCGATCGGGGGCATCTCCGGCCCGCTGTACTTCGGCAAGCTGATTGACACCGCCTCGGCCGCCAAGGACATCACCGGGATCGCGCCGGGCTACTTCATCGGCGCCGCGCTGATGATCGCCGGCGGCATCGTGGCGATCTTCCTCGGCGTGCACGCCGAGGGTCAGACGCTCGAGAACATCGCCAAGCCGCTGACCGCCGAGGACGCGGACTCGCCCGAGGAAGACTCGGACCGCACCGCTCCGCAGCCGGCCTGACTCGACGGAGCGAGGCTACCGACCGAAGATCAGGTAGGCGCCGACCAGCGCCGGCAGCAGGCCGGGCAGCAGCCACCCGGACACCGGCCGCTTGTTGTGGATCAGGAGGGCCGCCTCGAAGGCGATCAGCCCGAACAGGGCGGAGATCACCAGCAGGCCGACCTGCGAGACGACCTTGTCGGAGAAGTACGCCGCGATCACCACGCCGGACGACAGGTGCAGGATCGTGATGGTGATCAGGGTGGACATCACCCACTTCTGCACCGACCCCAGGCTCATCGAGTCCCGCTGCGGGGGACGTGGCTGCCCCGGGGTCATCAGGTGCTTGCGGACCGCGGGCGGGCCGGACTGGCCGGAGCACATGCCACCAGCGTAGGCGTCGACGTAGCGTGGACCCATGTCGGACCCCGAGCCGCTGGGTGAACCGCCGGCGGGACGCAAGAAGGCCTACTTCTGGCTGATGGGCACCTGCGTGGTGCTGATCCTGCTGGCCTGGAATGTCGTGCGGTTCTGGTCGGTGCCCGCGGCGGTGGGCATGAGCGTCGTGGCGGCCGTGATCCCGCCGGGGGCCGCCATCATCGCCAACTGGGGCCGCGGCTAGGAGCCGGCGGAGATCTTCTCGATCAGTGCCGTGGTCGAGATGGCCGGGGTGCGAGTGAGGTAGTGCACCTCGCAGATGTCCTCGAACTCGTCGAACTTGCCGGCCCAGTCGTCGCCCATCACGAGGATGTCGGCCTCGTGCTCGAGGATGTAGTCCCGCTTGAGCTCGAGGCTCTCCTCGACGAAGACGGCGTCGACGGGCTTGAGGGCGGCCACGATCTCGAGGCGCTCGGCCTGGGAGAAGACCGGCGAGCGGCCCTTCTTGCGCTCGTTGAGTGCATCGGCCGAGACGCCGACGACGAGCCGGTCGCCGAGGGCCGCGGCGCGCTCGATCACGCGCAGGTGACCGACGTGGAACACGTCGAAGGTGCCGAAGGTGATGACCGTCTTGCTCATGGGCGAATCCTGTCACGAAGGCCGGTCTGCGGTCGTGCCAGGTGGGTCCCCTGGAGGCGCTAGAGTGACCCGCGTGAGTTTCTCTACCGGTACAGCAAGTCGCGGGGTGGTCGCCGCTCGCAACGCGGTGATGGCGACGTTCTTCCTCAACGGCTTCGCCTTCGCGACCTGGGCCTCCCGCATCCCGTCGGTCCGGCACGCCCTGGACCTGGGGCCGGCCCGGCTCGGCCTGCTGCTCCTCGCCGTGTCGATCGGGTCGGTGCTGGCCCTGCCCACCTCAGGCGGCAGCGTGCAGCGCTTCGGGGCGCGTCGGGTCGTGATCGCGGCGACCCTGCTCGAGGCGGTCGGGCTGCTGCTGGTGGCCGTCGGGGTCGGCGTGCTGGAGACGATCCCGCTGACCGCCGCCGGCCTGTTCCTGGTCGGTCTGGGCACCGGCACCTGGGACGTCGCGATGAACGTGGAGGGCGCCGAGGTCGAGCGCCTGCTGGGTCGCTCGATCATGCCGCGGTTCCACGCGGCCTTCAGCCTCGGCACCGTCGTCGGCGCCGCCATCGGGGCCTTCGTGACCTTCGTCGGCCTGAACATCGGCTGGCACGTCGGTGCGGTCGGCCTGCTGGTCGCCCTCCTGGGCGGTGCGTCCGTGCGGGGGTTCCTGGCGGTCGAGCCGCACGTCGACGACGTCGCGCCGCCCAGCCACGCCCTCAAGGCCTGGACCGAGCCGCGCACGCTCCTGATCGGCGTGATGGTGCTGGCCCTGGCCCTGACCGAGGGCGTCGCCAACGACTGGCTCGGCGTCGCGATGGTGGACGGGTACGGCGCACCGGCGTGGCTCGGCGCCGCGGCCTTCGCCCTGTTCGTCACGGCGATGACGACCGGTCGGGTCACCGGGACGGTGCTGCTCGACACCTTCGGTCGACAGACCGTGCTCTGGGGCACGATGGCGGTCGCCGGGGTCGGCGTGCTCCTCGTCGTCCTCGGTCAGGTGCCGGTCCTGGTCATCCCGGGCATCGTGCTGTGGGGCCTCGGCGCGTCGCTGGGGTTCCCGGTCGGCATGAGCGCCGCCGCGGACGATCCGGTCAAGGCGCCGGCCCGAGTCAGCGTGGTCTCGACGATCGGCTACACCGCGTTCCTCGGCGGTCCCCCCCTCTTGGGCTTCCTGGGCAGCCACTTCGGCGTGCTCCAAGCCCTGCTGGTGGTCTCGCTGATCCTGGTGCCGTCGGCGCTCGCGGTGCCGGCTGCACGCAAGCCGGACGGTGCCTGAACGCACCCGACCAGGCTGTAGGTTCGACGCCTGATGAGCGTCCCACCCCAGATCGTCACCGCCGACCCGGAGCTCGACGAGCAGCGCCGTCGCGGCCTGCGGCAGATGCGCACCCTCGCGGTCTCGCTGCTCCTGCTGGCTGCAGTGGTGTACGTCGTGACGCGGGACGGCACCGGCTTCCTGGGCTACGTCAACGCCGGGGCCGAGGCATCCATGGTCGGCGCGATCGCGGACTGGTTCGCGGTGACCGCCCTGTTCAAGCACCCCCTGGGCCTGCCGATCCCACACACCGCGCTGATCCCGCGACGCAAGGAAGAGCTGGGGCGCAGCCTCGAGGAGTTCGTCGGCGAGAACTTCCTGCAGGAGTCGGTCATCCGGGAGCGGATCGACGCCGCCCGCCCGAGCCTCCGGGTCGGCGAGTGGCTCACGGACGAGACCAACGCGCGCCGGGTCGTGGACGAGGCGGCCAGCGTGCTGCACCTCGGCCTCTCCCGGATCCGCGACGAGGACCTGGTGGCCCTGGTCGAGGAGTCGTTGCTGCCGCGGTTCCTGGCCGAGCCGGTCAGCCCGGTCGCCGGCAGCCTGCTGGAGGAGGTCGTCCGCGACGGCGCCCACCAGGGACTGGTCGACCTCGCCCTGGAGGAGGCGCACCGCTGGCTGACCCACAACGAGGAGTCCTTCGTCGAGATCGTGGGGGAGCGGGCCCCCTGGTGGTCACCGGCGGCCGTCAACGACCGGGTCACGCACCGCATCCACCTCGAGGCGGTCGCCTGGCTGGAGGACATCCGGCGCGATCCCTACCACCACGCGCGCGGCGCCCTCGACGGTGCGCTCGCCCAGCTGGCGCAGGACCTGCTGCACGACCCGGCGACCCAGGAGCGGATGGAGCGCCTCAAGGACCGGGTGCTCGGTCATCCCCAGGTGCTGGTGACCGCGACGTCGCTGTGGAGCGCCTTCCGTCGAGCCCTGCTCGACTCCCTGGACGACCCCGAGGGCCCGCTCCGGCGCCGGGCGCTGGACGAGCTGCGGACGTTCGGCGCGCGGCTGGGTCACGACCACGCGCTGCGTGCTCGGCTCGACCGCCGCGCCTCGGACCTGGCCGTCTTCGTGGTGGGCCGCTACGGCGACGAGCTGACGGCTGTGATCACCCACACCGTCGACCGCTGGGACGGTCAGGAGGCGGCCCGCAAGATCGAGCTGCACGTCGGCCGCGACCTGCAGTTCATCCGGATCAACGGCACCATCGTCGGTGGTCTCGTCGGCGTGGTCATCCACGCCGCGAGTGTGCTGCTGTAGGCGTCAGCTGCCCGGGACCTGCACGATGTCGAGCAGCTCGCGGCCGTGCCGGCGCACGGTGACCTTGAGCCAGTCCGCCTCGCCGAGGTCCGAGCCGTCGACGGTGACCCGGCGCAGGTTGTCCGCGGAGCCGTGCACGCCGTAGAAGTCCAGCCACGGCGAGCCCGCTGCCAGCGGCCGGTCCTGGTTGAACCGGTGGCTGTCGCCGTTGAACAGGTAGACCGCGCCCTTGAAGCGCCTCGACTCGTCGATGACCGCCTGGATCAGCGGCCTGAAGGCCGAGTAGTCGGCGAGCTTCGGGTCGGCGACGGTGCCGTCGAACATGTCCGCCTGCTGCATCAGCACGACGCCGGGCAGATGCTGCTCGCGGGCCGTGCGGAAGGCCGCGCGCACGTTGTCGATCGTCACGTCCATGCGGTGCTGCTCCTCGGCGACCTGCTCCGGGGTGGGGCCGGGGTTGGTGAACCACGGCGCCAGGTCGTTGTTCGAGCCGACGACGTGCAAGGTGGCGAACGAGAGCCCGGCGCGCGTGAACCGGACGTTCTCCGGGATGCCACGGCCCGCCTGCGACGTCACGCTCGCCGGTGCGCCCAGGGTCGTACCGGGGGAGGAGAAGAACAGGGAGCGCACCTCGGCCAGCCGCTCGAGGGGCTGGTAGCCGCCGTTGTTGGCGCGGTGGCAGTCGGTCCACTCGTTGTCGCCCGGGGTGTAGACCAGCGGGTCCGCGAAGCCGTCGAAGTCCGAGCGGATGGTCGCGAACCGCTGGTCGTCGCAGGTCGTCGAGCCGCTCTTGATGTCGCCGAGGTGCGTGACCAGGGAGACGTCGGGGTCGGCGTTGATGCCCTCGATGAAGGTCGGGAAGTGGTCCTGGGCGGCCTGGCCGTAGGGCACGTCGCCGATGACGGCGAACGTGTAGCCGGGCTTCCGGGAGTGTCCGGACGCGGCGTGCGCGCCTGGGGCGACCAGAGCCGCGCCGAGGGCGAGGGTGGCGGAGAGGGCCAGCGAGGTCACGGGGGCGAGGTGTCGGCGATGCATGACGGTGACGAAACCGTGCCCAGGTGAACCCGGGACGGCATCGACGTGAACGTCTCCGGGACGGTGCGCGAGGATGGAGGGGTGAGTGCACCCCGTGACGTCCCGATCCGCGAGGACTCGATCCGGTTGGGTCAGTTCCTCAAGCTGGCCGACCTGATCGACAACGGCGCGGACGTGAAGCCGTTGATGATCCAGGGACTAGTGGCCGTGAACGGCGAGGTGGAGACCCGCCGCGGACGGCAGCTCGGCCGGGGTGACGTGGTCACCCTCGGCGACGCCGCCGTCCGCGTCACCTAGCTCGGGTCCCTCAGCGGACGTCGACGAGGTCCACGACGAAGATCAGGGTCTCGCCGGGCTTGATGACGCCACCCGCGCCCCGGTCGCCGTACCCGAGGTGCGGCGGGATGACCAGGCGGCGGCGACCGCCGACCTTCATGCCCTGGACACCCTGGTCCCAGCCGGCGATGACCTGGCCGGTGCCGAGACGGAACTGCAGCGGCTCGCCGCGGTTGTACGACGAGTCGAACTCCTCACCAGTGGAGTGCGCGACGCCGACGTAGTGCACGTGCACCGTCTTGCCGGCCTCAGCCTCGGTGCCGTCGCCCTCGGCGAGCTCGGTGACCTCGAGCTCGGTGGGCGGGGGACCGTCCGGGAAGTCGATCTCGGGCTTCTCGTGCGTCATGGGGTTCCTCTCGGAGTCGTGGCAGGTGCATCCCCACGCTAGTCGAGCGCTCCGGTGGCCGGTCACCCGGCAGCGAGCCGGCGTCGCCCTTCGGTGCGGCGGCGCGCGCAGGTCCCGAGCCGCGCCCATGCCTGCCTTGGTCGCGGGTCCTCTGGTCGCGCCGACTCGAACAGGTCGAGGACGTGCTCCGCGCATGTCGCGGCCCAGAGGGCGAGCCGGTGGTGATCGGAGTCCGTTAGCGTCCCGCCGCGGCGGATCGTCACGAAGCGAAGGTCACGAACCTCCGGGAGGATCATCGTCGGCCACTGCTCGGCTCGCTCGGCGTTTGATCACCGTAGGCGCGTCTGGGCCGCGTTGCGTCAGGCGGCGAGGATGAGGCGGGCGAGGGCGCGTTCGAGCGGGCTCGGGGAGTCCAGCGTGGTCGCTGCGTCGGGTGGGATGGGGTGGGTGCCGTGCTGGTCGACGCGGAACCAGTAGCCGTGCGGGGTCCGCCACAGGTAGACACCGGGCACGGGTTGGTGGTGTCGCCAGCCGCGGCCGTGGGTCTTGACGCGGTGGGTGAACCGGGTCAGCGGTCCGAGGTTCTCGATCCGGGTCTGGCCGGGTGGTCCACCGGCATCGGGTCGGAGGTAGGGGATGGTGTGGTCGAGGTCGGGTTCACCGGTGGTGTGGGAGAACGGGAACACGCTCGAGGGTCGCGACAGCTTGAGCGCGTCGCGCATCTTCGTCGGAACCTCGTAGGCGTCCACGGGCAGCTGGTCGCGGAGGTCGAGCACGGGTCGGACGGTGACCCGGCAGTGCCCGAGCAGGTCCTTGACCTGCTGCACCGTGACGGCGCCGATGGTCGTCGCGGCGACACCGGTCCCGCAGGTCAGGGACTCCTCGCTGACCCGGACGACCAACGTCGCAGGCGGGCGGAGCTTGTCGGGGTCGACCGGGAACGGCTGTGCCGACGGAACCGACTCGACCGGTGCGTCGGGGTCCACAGCGGCGTGCCTCACCAGCAACGCGAGGGCGAGGGCGGGCTGGGCCAGGATCCCGACCGCCTTGGACCGTCGCACATCCACCAGATCGGTGTCTCCGTCGGCGGCGAGGCACGCGGCGATCCGGTCGCACATCGCGACGAAGAAGATCACGTCACCGGAGGTGGCCTTCACGACCATGGTCTTCAGGCCGTACTCATCGGATTGCCCGGTGGTCACGAACCGGGACAGCGCCTCCGCCACCCGACGTTCCTCGGCCGCCGTGGGGTCGGCCTCGATGATCTTGGCCTCGACCAGCCGCACGAACGCCATCCAGGGCAGGGAGTCGACATACGGGGCGACGGCAGCGTCCACGAGCAGCGCCTGGTCGCGGGTGAGGTGGGCGTCGTGGCTCAGGTGCGCCACCTTCCGGGCCTTCCACACGACACCGCGTCCCTCCCCCAGTCCCGTCCACAGGGCCGGGTGGCGGTGCCGCAGGTCCAACGCGTCGCGCATCAGGTTCTCCGCCGACCCGCACCCCGTCCCCATCAGCACCGCGAGCTCGGCGCACGCGAACTCCGCCACTAGCGGGGTGCCGTCACCGCCGAGCAGGACCGCCCGCTCCATCCCCACCAGCACCGAACCAGCATCAGGCAGGGTGTGCTCGTCGTGCAGGTCCGCCCAGTGCGCGGCCAGCACCAACTCGCGCCACTGCGCCTCCCGCAGATCGACCTGCGTCCCGGAGATCGCCTCGCACGCGCCAGCGGCGTCCAGATCAGCGATCCACGACGTGTCGAACATGTGTTCGACTCTACCTGCCACCGCCGACACTGTCCAGAGCGTTTCCCCTTGTCCACAAGGAGAAAACTCTGCATCCAGGTGCGGGCCGAGTGGTGGCCCCGCGTCGTACTTCCCGTCCATCGAGAGGAAGGATGAACGGCCGATCGCCTCCTGACCGGAGCTCATCGGGTCGTCCAACCTGACCAGGCAAACCGTGGCCGGCTGGTCACAGCAGCGGAGCCTCCCGCATCACCAGCGTCCCGGCGTCCCCGTCCAGCACCGCGGTCACCCCGAAGGCGAAGGCCAGGTTGTGGGGCTCGTGACCGACGGGCAGCCCCCACAGCAGAGGTACACCGAGCGGGCCGAGCCGTTCGGCCATCAGGTCGCGGACGGACTCCGGGGACGCGCAGTCCGTGAACGCGCCGAGGGCGATGCCTCGGACGCTGTCGAACCAGCCGGACCGCAACAGCTGCGTCACCATGCGGTCGACCCGGTAGACGTCCTCGCCGATCTCCTCCAGCACCGCGACGGAGTCGGCCGCGCGCAACGAGTTGCGGGTGCCGACCTCGGTCGAGAGCAGAGCGATGTTGCCACCGACGAGGACGCCCTCGGCGTGGCCGGACACGAGCACCTCGGCCGGGGTGGGGGTCAGCGACGTGCCGGGCACCGGGTCGAGCAGCAGGTCGCGCAGGTGCGTGCGCGAGGCGTCGTCGCCAGACCCCAACGAGGTGACGACCGGCCCGTGGATCGTCGACAGCCCGAGCCGAGCCGCGAAGGCCTGGTGCAGGGCGGTGACGTCCGAGAAGCCGACGAGGGCCTTGGGGCCAGCGGCGGCGAGCGACTCCCAGTCGAGCAGGTCGACCATCCGCTGCACGCCGTACCCTCCGCGGGCACAGAAGACCGCCTGAACGTCGGGGTCGCACCAGGCGGCCATCAGGTCGTCGGCGCGCGAGGCGTCGTCGGCGGCGAGGTAGCCGAAGCGCTCGTGGGTGCCACGCGCGTGCTCTCCCACGCGCACGTCGAGACCCCACGACCGCAGCACGTCGAGGCCCGCGTCAAGCCGCTCGGCGACCACCGGGCCGGAGGGGGCGACGACCGCGACCGTGTCGCCGGTGCGCAACCGGGCAGGCCGGATCAGCGATCGCCCCGGCTTCTTCGGCGCGAGCGCCTCGGCCTTGCGACGACGCAGGCCAGCGTCGAGGAGCCGGACGATCAGCTCGCGCGAGGTCACCGGCGTCGCGCCGGCGTCGACCACAGCGTCGTACCGCTCCGCCGGGATGTCGTAGTGGTCGCGGTCGAAGCCGCGCTGCGGGATGCCGAGCGACTGGGCGAAGTGGTGGAGCTCGGCGTACGACGAGTCGCTGGCCAGGTGCGACCAGAGCCGCCCGTGTCCCGGCGAGTTCGGAGGATCGATCAGCAACGTCACGCGGCGCTCATCCGGTCGGCCGTCCCGCCGCGCGGTCCGCGGCGTCGTCGAGCAGCATCCGCCAGGCCCGGACGTGCGCCGCGTCGACGTGCGCCTTCCAGGAGCCACCGGGGCGCACCGACGAGGCCACCTGGAACTGGTGCACCCCCGCACGCACCAGCCACGGCACGTGCTCCCCGCGCAGGCCGCCGCCGGCCATCAGCAGGTCCGCGACCCCGGAGTCCCCCACGACCCGGTCGGTGAGCTCCTCGTGCCCGGTCTCCATGCCGCGGGGCGACCCCGCGGACAGCACGGCGTCGAGCCCGGGCATCCCGCGCAGCTGTCGCCAGGCCAGCGAGGTCTCCAGGGACGCGTCGATCGCCCGGTGGAAGGTCCACGGCACCTCCAGCGCCTCGGCGAGGTGTTGGCAGACCTCCACGTCGACGGTCAGGTCGGGCGTCAGGAAGCCGAAGGAGACGCCCTCGGCCCCCACGGCCAGGTAGTCCTCCGCCAGCCCTACGAGCCGGGTCAGCTCGCCGCCTGTGGTCGTGTAGGTGTCGTTGAGCCGGAGCATCGCGCGGACCGGCAGATCGGTCTCCTTGCACACCGCGGAGACCACTGACGGCTCGGCCGACAGACCGCCCGCGGCGAGGTCGTCGACGACGAAGATGCGGTCCGCACCCCCGTCGTGAGCGCCTCCCACGTCGCGCGGATGCAGCACGACAACCTCGAGGAGAGGGCCCGGGACGTGCCTCGGGGCTTGATCCGTGCTCACAATGGACATCGTGACATCCGACGACCACCAGACAGACGCACTGCTGACCGCTCGGGCCCTCGTGTTGCACGACCTCGAGGCCACCGCGGCAGCCACTCCCGCCTCGGTCTCTGCCCTCGAGGCATCCGTGACCACCCGCCGGTGGTGGGCCTCCCAGTGGGAGGAGGGGCGTGACTACGTCGCCGGGCTGATCGCCCAGGACGTGCAGGACGCCATGCTCGAGGAGGTCGGGCGCTGGCCGTTGTGCCGCGCGTGCGACGACCTCGAGCCGCACGCGCTCTACATCCACCCGGAGCTCGGCGGCCCCGACCCGACCTGGGTGTGCGAGAACGCGGGCATCGCCGTCGCACCCCTGGGGGGCCTGACCCGCTGAGCGAGGGGCTCAGCCGCGACGACGCCCGAGCAGGTAGCCGATGAGCAGGGCGACCAGAGCGATCCCGATCTGAGGACCATAGGTCTTGGCCAGGATCGGCAGAACGGTGGTGCCGAGGTCCAGCGAGTCGTCGCCCGACGACGACGGCCGGGGAGCCGCGACCGGAGGCGGGGTCGAGAACAGCGGCGGCGGGGTCGGCGGCACGGTCGTCCCCGTGATCGGCGTCGGCTCGGCCTGTGGGGCCGACCCGGTCGTGGCCGGCGCCTCGGCGGGCGGCTCCTGCGGGACGTCCGCCCCGACCTTGTCCTGCAGGCAGGTCACGAACTGCTGCAGGAGCTTGTTGGAGATGTCCTCGATGACGCCCCGGCCGAACTGCGCCGGCTTGCCGGTGATGGCCAGGTCGGTGTTGACGTCGACCCGGGTGGTGTCGGGGCCCTCGTCGGTGAACGTCGCGGTGACGGTCGCGCCGGCCGTGCCGTTGCCCCGCTTGTCCTTGCCCTTGGCCTCGATGACGAACTTGCGGGCCGCCTCGTCCTTCTCGAGGAAGGTGCCGGACCCGGAGTACACCATCGCGATCGGCCCGAGCTTGACCTTGCAGGTGCCCTTGAAGTCGTCACCGGCCACCTCCGTGACGACGGCACCGGGGAAGCACTCCGCGACGGACTCGATGTCCTCGAAGGTCTTCCAGGTGTCCGCCACGGAGGCCGGCACGGTGAACGAGTGGTTCAGGTCCATGCGGCGATCATGCCCCCGCGGCCGCGAGGACGGCGCGCCGGGTGAGGACGGTCGCAAGGTGCCGGCGGTAGTCCGCGTCGCCGTTGAGGTCCGAGGGCGGGTTGGTGCCGTCAGCCGCCGAGGCCGCGGCCGCACGGACCGCCTCGTCGGTGGCGGGCTGCCCGACCAGGGCCTCCTCGACGGAGCGGGCACGCAGCGGCGTGGAGCCCATGTTGGTCAGTCCCACGCGTGCCTCGCTGATCGTGCCGCCCTCGACCTTGACGGCCGCGGCGACGGCGACGATCGGCCACTGGTGGGCCACCCGCACGAACTTCTCGTAGTGGGCGCCCCAGCCGGCCCTCTTCGGGATCCGGACCTCCTTGAGGATCTCGCCCTCCTCGATCGCGGTGTCGAACAGGTCGAGGAAGAAGTCGACCGCCTCGACCGTCCGCTCTCCGCCGGAGCCGGCGATCACGAACTGTGCGTCGAGGGCCAGCGACGGCGCCCCGAGGTCGCCCGCGGGGTCGGCGTGCGCCAGCGCCCCACCGAAGGTGCCGCGGTGCCGCACCTGCGGATCGGCGAGCTGCTCGACGGCCTTGGTGATCACGAACGCGTTCTCGCGGACCAGGTCGTTGTGCAGGACGTCGTCGTGGGTGGTCATCGCACCGATGACGATCGAGTCACCGTCGTCGCGTACGCCGCGCAGCGCCTCGATCTTGCCGAGGTCGATGACGACCTCCGGGGCGTTCAGCCGCATCCGGAGCACCGGCAGCAGGCTCTGCCCGCCCGCGATGATCTTCGCGTCGTCCCCGTGCTCGGCCAGCGCCGAGAGCGCCTCCTCGATGCTGGTCGGAGCCAGGTAGTCGAACTGGGCGGGGATCACAGCGAGCTCCCATCGGTGCGGTCGGCCGTGTCGGCCTCGTTGAAGTGTGGCGTAGCGGCACCCTCGGTGGCACCGCCACCGGACTCGGCGCCGTCCTGCGCGTGGATCGCCTTGTAGACCCGCTCCGGCGTGCACGGCATCCGGACGTCGTTGACGCCGAACGGCCGCAGCGCGTCGACGACAGCGTTCACGACGGCCGGGGTCGAGGCGATGGTGCCGGCCTCGCCCACCCCCTTGGTGCCGAGCGTGTTCGTCGTCGAGGGTGAGAAGGTGTTGCCGGTCTGGAAGCTGATCGTGTCCGCCGCCGTGGGCACGAGGTAGTCCACGAACGACGCGGACACCAGGGTGCCGGCGTCGTCGTAGACCGCCTCCTCCCACAGTGCCTGGGCGATCCCCTGAACCAGACCGCCGTGCACCTGGCCCTCGACGATGAGCGGGTTGACGATGGTGCCGATGTCGTCCACGCAGACGTACTTGCGCATCTTCAGGCCACCGGTCTCGGTGTCGATGTCGACGGCGCACAGATGTGTGCCGTGCGGGAACGAGAAACCAACCGGGTCGAACGTCGCGTCGCAGTCCAGCGAGGGCTCGGTGCCCTCGGGCAGATTGTGCGCCGCGAAGGTGGCCATCGCGACCTCCGCCATCTGCAGTCCCTTGTCGGTGCCCTTGACCCCGAACCGGCCCTCCTTGAACTCCAGGTCGTCGACGGACGCCTCGAGCAGGTGGGCCGCGATCGGCTTGGCCTTCTCGATCACCTTGTCGGCCGCCCGGACCAGCGCCTCTCCGCCGACCACCAGGGAGCGCGAGCCGTAGGTGTCCAGCCCCTTGGGCGAGATCTGGGTGTCGCCGTGCAGCACCTCGACGTCCTCGAAGGCCACCCCAAGTCGATCGGCCACGATCTGCGACCAGGCGGTCTCATGACCCTGCCCGTGCGCGGACGAACCGGTGACCACCTCCACCTTGCCAGTGGGCAGCATTCGCACCGACGCGTGCTCCCAGCCGCCGGCGCCGGCGTCCAGGCTGCCGAGCACGCGCGAGGGTGCCAGGCCGCACATCTCGGTGAACGTGGAGATGCCGATGCCGAGCTGGACTGTGTCCTTGCTCTCCCGACGCTGCTTCTGCTCGGCCCGCAGCTCGTCGTAGCCGAACATCTCCTTGGCCTTGGCGGTCGCCGCCTCGTAGTCACCGGAGTCGTAGGCCATCCCGGTGACGGTGGTGAAGGGGAACTCGTCGTTCTTGATCCAGTTCTGCTCCCGGACCTCTAGCGGGTCCATACCGAGCACGTCCGCGAGCTCGTCCATGATCCGTTCGATGCCAAACGTAGCCTCGGGCCGCCCAGCGCCCCGGTAGGCGTCTGTCCAGGTCTTGTTGGTCAGCACCGTCTGGCAGTTGAACTGGTAGGCCGGAAACTTGTAGATCCCGTTAAAGATGAACGCACCGAGCACCGGGATGCCGCCACCGAACAGGGCGACGTACGCTCCAAGGTCGGCGATCAGGTCCACCTTGAGCCCCGTGACCGTGCCGTCCTTGGTGGCTGCCACGGTGACCGTCTGCCACTGGTCGCGGCCGTGGTGACCGGCCATCAGCGACTCGGAGCGGGTCTCGGTGTACTTCACCGGCTTGCCCACCCGGCGGGCCGCCATGATCGTGATGAACTCCTCCGGGGTGATCTGCAGCTTGCCGCCGAACCCGCCGCCGACATCGGGGGCGATCACCCGGACCTTGGCCTCGTTGATGCCGAGTACGGCGGCGACGAAGAACCGGAGGATGTGCGGGACCTGGGTCGCGGACCACACGGTCATCTGCTCGCCGGTGGGGTCGACGACCACCGAGCGCGGCTCCATGAACGCGGGGATGAGCCGCTGCTGGCGGAACTCGCGTGAGACGACGACGCCGTTCTTCTCGGCTTCTGCGATGGCCTCCTCCACATTGCCGCCCGTGCCGGCGCCCGCGGAGTCGAACTGCCAGAACGCCGACTTGTTGGTGCCCAGGTCGGGGTGTGCGAGTACCTTGTCCTCGACCGAGTCGCGGAGGTCGAGTGCTGCGGGCAGCTCCTCGTAGTCCACGTCGATGAGCTCCGCGGCGTCGCGGGCCTCGGCAGCCGTGCGCGCCACGATGACGGCGACGATCTCACCGGCGAACGCGACCCGGCCGACCGCGATCGACGGGTGGTTGGGGGTGACCTGCTCCGGGGTGATCGGCCAGACGTTGGGCAGCCCGCCCTGCTCGTCCTTGACGTCCTCACCGGTCAGCACCAGGACGACGTTCGGGGCCGCCTTGGCCTCGGTCGTATCGATGCGGGTGATCGTGGCGTGCGCGAAGGGGCTGCGGACCATAGCGATGTGCAGCATCCCGGTGAGCTGGATGTTGTCGGTCCACTTGGTGCGACCGGTGATCAGCCGCTGGTCCTCCTTGCGGCGGCGGGAGTTCCCGATCTCCTTGGGGGGGCCAGCGTCGGCCGGACGGTCCTCGGTGACGGTCATGAAGCGTTCCCTTCGGCTGTCGCGGCGATGGGTTCCTGTCCGGAGGCGGTCTGCACCGCACGCACGATGTTGTGGTAGCCGGTGCACCGACACAGGTTGCCCTCGAGCCCATCGCGGATCTCTCGCTCGGAGGGCTTGGGGTTGTCGTTGAGCACGTCGATCGCCTGCATGATCATCCCGGGTGTGCAGTAGCCACACTGCAGGGCGTGGCACTCGTGGAAGGCGGCCTGCATCGGGTGCAGCTCACCGTCGTGGGCGAGGCCCTCGATGGTGGTCACCTCCTGACCGTCGACCTGGACGGCGAGCACGTTGCAGGACTTCACGCTGCGTCCGCCGAGGTGGACGGTGCAGGCGCCGCAGTTGCTGGTGTCGCAGCCGACGACCGTGCCGGTCTTGCCGAGCCGTTCGCGCAGGTAGTGGACGAGAAGCATGCGGGGTTCGACGTCGTCGGAGTAGCTCGCTCCGTCGACGGTGACACTGATCCGGGTCATCGACATCTCCTGGGCCCCAGTGGGCATTCGTAAGTGCAGTTGAGCCGATCGTTGCCGGTTTGACGACACGAGACAAGGGTCACAGCGGTCAGATTCCGCGACCTCTCCGAACGGACAGGACCTACGGCTATCAGTGGTGGATGCGACCGGCCAGGGAGGCGAGTCGTTCCCCTTTGCCGCCCCAGCGGAGTGCGATGATCTCTGCCGCGATGCTGACGGCCGTCTCCTCGGGCGTGCGGGCGCCGAGGTCGAGACCGACCGGGGAGGACAGCCGGGCCAGCTCGTCGGACGTCAGACCGACCTCGGCCAGCCGCTCCATCCGGTCGTCGTGCGTGCGCCGCGACCCCATCGCCCCGACGTACGCCACGTCGAGCTTGAGGGCGACCTCGAGCAGGGGCACGTCGAACTTGGGGTCGTGGGTCAGCACGCAGAGCACGGTGCGCTGGTCGATGCGGCCGGCCGCGGCCTCGTCGGTCAGGTACTTGTGCGGCCACTTCACCACGACCTCGTCGGCCGACGGGAAGCGTGAGTTGGTGGCGAACACCGGCCGCGCGTCGCAGACGGTGACCTTGTAGCCCAGGAAGTTGCCCATCCGCGCGACCGCCGCGGCGAAGTCGATCGCCCCGAACACCAGCATCCGCGGCGCCGGCGCGAACGACCACACGAACACCCGCATGCCCTCGCCGCGGCGCTCCCCGTCGGGACCGTAGGTCAGCGTCTGGTTGTGGCCCGAGGCGAGCATCCCGAGCGCGTCGTCCTTGACCGCGTCGTCGGCGCGCGGCGAGCCGATCGCCCCGGAGCACTCCCCGTCGTCGGGACGGATCACCATGCGGCGGCCGATCCACTCCGGGTCCGGGTGCTCCACGACGGTCGCCACCGCGACGGGACGGCCGGCCTCGACGTCGTCGGCGATGGCGCCGAGCTCGGGGAACGTGTCCTGGTCGATCTTCTCGACGTACACGTCGAGGATGCCGCCGCAGGTCAGCCCGACGGCGAACGCGTCGTCGTCGCTGACGCCATAGCGCTGCAGCACCGGGGCGCCGGAGCCCACGACGGACTGCGCGAGCTCGTAGACCGCGCCCTCGACGCAGCCGCCCGAGACCGAGCCGACCGCCTCGCCGGACGGGCCGACGAGCATCGAGGCGCCCGGAGGCCGCGGGGCGGACCGGAAGGTGGCGATGACGGTGCCGACGCCGACGGTGCGACCGTCGCGCCACCACCTCATCAGCTCGGGGAGAACCTCACGCATGGGCGACCACCTCGATCAGGTCCGCGAAGGTGGCGAGCGAGTGACCCGCCACCAAGTCGTCAACGTAGGGAAGGGCCGCCACGATTCCCTGCTGGACCGGGAGGTAGCCGTCCTTGCCGACGTGCGGGTTCACCCAGACCACCCGGTGGGCGATCCGGTGCAGCCGGCGCATCTGCTCACCGAGCAGGGCGGCGTCGCCGCGTTCCCAGCCGTCGCTGAACACCACCACGACCGACCCACGGGCCATCCCGCGCTGGCCCCAGCGGTCCAGGAAGATCCGGATCGTCTCGCCGAGGCGGGTGCCGCCCGACCAGTCCGGGACCGTCTCACCGGCCGCCACGATGGCCCGCTCCGGGTCCCGCATCCGCATCGCCCGGGTCACGTGGGTCAGCCGGGTGCCGACGGTGAAGACCTCGACCCGGGGTTGCGGGCCGCGGACGGCCGGCGGGTGGCTGAACCGGTGCGCGAGCCGCAGCAGGGCGTCGGCGTAGGAGCTCATCGAGCCCGAGACGTCGACCAGAAGCACGATCCGCCGAGGCCTCGTGGACCGGCGTCGGTAGGCCACCTCGCCGGGCTCCCCCATCCGCCGCAGCATCTGCCGCAGGGTGCGCTGGGCGTCCACGTCGCCGCGGTGCCAGGCGGTGCGCCGCTGGGCGGTACGACGGGGGGCCCGGGGTCGCAGGGTCTCGAACATCACCGTCAGCCGGGCCTTGTCGGCCGCAGGCATGTCGGCGATGTCGCGGTGCCGCAGCACCTCGGTCTCGCTGGCCATCGCGTCCAGCGTGTCCTGGTCGGCCTCCGTCGCACCGCCGCCGTCGACCTCGTCGAGCGCGGCCTGCACGACGGTGCGCTGGTCCTGCTGGCGGGACCGGTTGTTCGGGAGGTCCTGGGTGAACCAGGCCGTGAAGACCTGGTCGTAGCGGTCCAGGTCGTCGGGGCCCGAGCAGAGCGTCGCCCGCCCGGCCCAGTACGTCGCCCGCTGGTCGTCGAGTCCGACGAGGGCAGTGGCCTCGAGGTAGGCGCGGGTGCGGTCCTGGGTGACCGGGACACCGGCAGCGCGCAGCGCACGGGCGAAGCCGAGCAGCAGCTCGTCCGGCTCGTGCAGCGGTGCCACGTCGGTGCCCAGGGTCATCCCGCGAGCATCCGGTCCAGGGCTTGGCGCACGCGCTGGGCGTCCTCGCGGTACTTCACGACGGCTCCGAGCGTCGCGGCGGCGTTCTCGACGTCGAGCTCAGTGGCCCCGAGGGCGTCGAGGGCGCGGGCCCAGTCGAGGGTCTCGGCGACCCCGGGTGGCTTGAGCAGCCCCTCCGTCGTACGCAGGCGCTGCACAAGCGTCACCACCTGCCGGGCCAGCGTCTCGGAGACCTCGGGCGCCCGGGACCGCACGATCTCGATCTCCCGGTCGAGCCCGGGGTGCTCGACCCAGTGGTAGAGGCAGCGACGCTTCAGGGCGTCGTGCACCTCACGGGTCCGGTTGGAGGTCAGCACGACGATCGGCGGGGTCGCGGCGGTGATCGTGCCGAGCTCGGGGATCGTCACCTGGTAGGTCGAGAGCACCTCCAGGAGGAACGCCTCGAACTCGTCGTCGGCGCGGTCGATCTCGTCGACCAGCAGCACGGCGGGCGCCTCCCGCAGGGCGCGCAGCACCGGCCGGGCCAGCAGGAACCGCTCGTCGAAAAGGGACTCCTCCGCCGCGTCGGCATCCGTGACCGCACCTCCGCCCGCGGCCTCGAGGGCGCGCAGGTGCAGGATCTGGCGGGGGAAGTCCCAGTCGTAGAGCGCCTGGGCGGCGTCGATGCCCTCGTAGCACTGCAACCGGATCAGCGGCAGGTCGAGCGCCTCGGCGAACGCCTCCGCCAGCGCGGTCTTGCCGGTGCCCGGCTCCCCCTCGAGCAGCAGGGGCCGGTGCATCGCGAGAGCGAGGTAGCCGATGGTGGCGAGCGAGTCGTCACAGAGGTAGCCGGTCCCGCCGAGCCGCTTGGCCAGATCGTCGGGCGAGCCGAGGGTGGTCGGTTGCATGTCCCCCAGCATTCACCACGGCACAACCGCGCGTCACCGCGCCGTTCGGACAGGTCCTCCGGTCAGGAGGCAACCGTGAAGCGCTGCCGACGGTGCGCCGGGGTCTCAACAGTCACCGGGTCCTCGCTATTCCAGGTCCTCGGGTCGGTCCAGGTCGCGTCCGGTGGCCAGGTCGGCGCACTCGCAGGCGACCGGCTGGTGGCTGCGGAAGTAGGTCCGGGCGCCCCGGTCCCCCTCGGCGGTCGCCACCACCCCGGCCCAGTGGTCGCGCCCGATCAGCACGGGGTGGCCCGGCCGTCCGTCGTACGTCGCCCGGACGAGCGCCTCGGCACGGGACCCGGAGCCCAGCACGCGGCGCAGCACCGGCGCGTCGACGTCGGGCAGGTCCACCAGCGTGACGAGGGCGGCATCGGCGCCCCCGCCACCCAGCGCCCGAAGACCGGCCCGCAGGGACGCCCCCATCCCCTCGTCCCAGTCGTCGGCGACCACGACGTCGACGGCGTCGTCCGCGGACCAGCCGGCCTCGTCGAGCACGGCGACGGCGTCGGCCGACGAGGCCCCCAGCACGACCGTGACGCGCTCGCAGCCGCCGTCGAGGAGCAGCCCGACGGTGCGGTCGAGGTAGGGCACGCCGTGCGGATCGCGCAGCAGCGCCTTGGGGCCGCCCATCCGGCGGCCGGCACCGGCGGCGAGCAGCAGCCCGGCGACGGTCACGGCCGAGCCACCGACTCCATGTCCCGCATCGCCCGGAGCACGTTGCCGGAGCCGAGGGCCACCAGGTCCTCCTGCGACCAGCCCCGCGACCGGAGCTCGTCGAAGAGCCGCGGATAGCCGGACACGTCCTCGAGCCCGGCCGGGAAGGTCAGCGAGCCGTCGTAGTCGCCGCCGAGGCCGACGTGCGCCAGCCCGGCCACCTCGCGGACGTGCTCGACGTGGTCGGCGACGACGGAGACCGGCGGCATCGGCGGCGCGAGGTGCAGCCGCTCCCGCATCACGGGGTCGAGCTCCTCGAAGCGGCGAGGGTCACCGCCCCGCTCGCGCAGCACGTCCATGCAGCCGAAGACCCAGTCGGCGTGGCCCTGGTCGACGAACGGTGGCACGAACGTCACCATGCACACGCCTCCGTTGCCGGCCAGCGAGGTCAGCACGTCGTCCGGCACGTTGCGCGGGTGGTCGCACATCGCCAGAGCCGAGCTGTGGCTGAAGATCGCCGGCGCGGTCGCCACCCCGAGGGCGTCACGCATGACGTCGGCCGACACGTGGGAGAGGTCGACGAACATCCCGATCCGGTTCATCTCCCGGACCACGTCGAGCCCGAAGTCCGACAGGCCACCGAGCACCGGCTCGTCGGTCGCGGAGTCGGCCCACGGCACGTTCTCGTTGTGGGTCAGGGTCAGGTAGCGCACGCCGAGCCCGTGCATCATCCGCAGCGTGCCGAGGGAGGAGTTGATCGAGTGGCCACCCTCCATGCCGGTCAGCGAGGCGATCCGGCCCTCCTGCGTCGCGGCCTCGACCTGGTCCGCCGTACGGCACAGGGCGAGGTCGTCGGGGAACGCCTCCACCAGGCGGTGCACGAAGTCGACCTGCTCAAGGGTGGCCGTGACGGCCTCGTCGCCGGCGAGGGAAGCGGGCACGAACACCGACCAGAACTGGCCCGCGACACCTCCGGCGCGCAGGCGGGGCAGGTCGGTGTGGAACGCCGGCTCGCCGCCGGCGAGGTCGACCCGGGACAGGTCGTAGCCGCAATGCTCACGCATGGCCCAGGGCAGGTCGTTGTGCCCGTCGAGGACGGGGACGGCGGCAGTCTTCATCGAGCGGGGGTCACCGGGGCGTTCGGGCGCGACAGCGGCACCCACAGGGTGAACCGGTCGGCCCGGTAGGTCGACCGCGACACCTCGACCGCGATGTTGCCCGCGAACGCGCGCCGGGCGATCCGCAGCACGGGGGTGCCCTCGGCGATGCCCAGCAGCTCGGCCTCGTCCTTGCGGGCCAGGGCGGCGTCGACCGAGTCCTCGCCCCAGGTGGGCAGCAGGTCGCGGCGCTGGAGCTCGACGTAGAGGCTGTCGGGCAGCGCCGAGTCCAGGAACTTGGGCAGGATGCTGTCGGCGAGGTAGGCGTCCTCGATGCACATCGGAGCTCCGTCGGCGAGCCGCAGCCGCTGCCAGTGCACGACCTTGTCGCCCTCACCGATCTCGAGGGCGCGGGCCACGCCGGGCCCGGCGGACTCCATGCGGGCGAGCAGCGTGCTGGAGTCGGGCTTCAGGCCTCGACGGCCCATCTCCTCGGTGTAGCTGGACAGCTGCACCTGTACGTCGATCTTGGCGCGGGCCACGAAGGTGCCGCGACCGGGCACGCGTTCGAGCAGCCCCTCGGCCACGAGAGCGTCGAGAGCCTGGCGGACCGTCATCCGGGCCACGCCGAAGTGGTGCACGAGCTCGCGCTCGGAGGGAGCCGGGCTACCCGGATCGGCTCCCGCGATCAACCCCCGGACGTACTCGCGGACCTGCACGTGCTTGTGCACGGTCGGCCGCGAGCGATCGGGCGTCATCACGTCACCCATAGCACCTCCCTCAGGCCCCCTCTCGACCACCATAGCCTTCCGGGACCGGGCGTGGCGTGGGACCGAGGACCATCTGACGGGCGTCCATCCGGGTCATGTGCTCCAGCACGACCTCCCGGTCGGGGTCCCGGAGCTCGTCGACGACGGCCCCGTCGGCGAGGAACAGCACCCGGTCGGTGAAGGCGGCAGCGATCGGGTCGTGGGTCACCATCACGACCGTCTGGCCGAACTCGTCGACCGAGCGACGCAGCAGGGTGAGCACCTCGCCGCCCGACCGTGAGTCCAGGTTTCCGGTGGGCTCGTCGGCGAAGACGATCGACGGCCGGCTGGCCATCGCCCGGGCGACCGCGACCCGCTGCTGCTGCCCGCCGGACAGCTGGTTGGGCCGGTGGCCGAGCCGGTCACCGAGGCCGACCGTGTCGATCACGGTGGCGTACCACTCCGGGTCCGGCTTGCGCCCCGCGATCGACAGCGGCAGCAGGATGTTCTCCTCCGCCGTCAGCGTCGGCACCAGGTTGAACGACTGGAACACGAAGCCGATCTCGTCGCGCCGCAGCCGGGTCAGCTCCTTGTCGCCGAGCCCACTGAGGTCGGTGCCGCCGACGAAGACCGAGCCGCTCGTCGGGGTGTCGAGCGCCGCGCAGCAGTGCATCAGCGTCGACTTGCCGGAGCCGGACGGGCCCATCACGGCGGTGAACTCACCGGCGAAGAGGTCCACCGTGACCGAGTCCAGCGCGGTCACCACGGCGTCACCGGCGCCGTAGGTCTTGGTCAGGTCGACCGCCCGGGCCGCCGGTCGGCGGGTCGGCGGGTCACTGGTCTCTCGCTGGGTGACGGTCACGCTCCCAACCGTAGGCTCCCCGTCCACCTGCCCGGCTCGATCCGGATCCGTCTCGACTGAACTACTAGAACACCTGTTCGAACACGGGTAGCCTCGTGCCATGACCGTGGAGTTCCAGGCGTCCCTCTTCGACACGCTCGACGGGCGTGCCGACCTCGGTCCTCTCGGCGGGACGGTCACCCGCCACCTGCTCACGCGCGGAGCCTGGGTCGACGTACGCCCGGGGTGGCTCTCCGGCTCCGACGGGCTGTTCGCGCAGCTGGTCACCGAGGTGCCGTGGCAGGCGGAGCGCCGAGTGATGTGGGACAACGACGTCGCGGTGCCCCGGCTGCTGAAGTTCTACGGTGCCGGGGCGACGCTGCCCGACCCCGTGCTGGTCGAGGCCCGCCACGCGCTGGACCGGCACTACGCCGACGAGCTCCGCGAGCCGTTCGTGAGCGCCGGAATGTGCTTCTACCGCGACGGGCGTGACAGCGTGGCCTGGCACGGCGACACCATCGGCCGCAGCAGCAGCCAGGACACGATGGTCGCGATCCTGTCGCTCGGCGAGGCGCGCCGGCTCTCGCTGCGCCCGCGGACCGGTGGAGCGTCGCTCTCGTTCCCGGTCGGGCACGGCGACCTGCTCGTCATGGGTGGGTCCTGCCAGCGCACCTGGGAGCACGCCGTCCTGAAGACCGCCCGCCCGGTCGGCCCGCGGATCAGCATCCAGTTCCGGCCGTACGACGTGCGCTAGCTGCTCCAGGCGGCGAAGATGTCGTGCTCGATGGTCCAGGTGAGCCCGTGGCCCTCGGCCCACTCGACCAGCCACCCGCGCGAGGGGTACGACGCGAAGGACGGGTTCGAGGGGTCGAAGCACCGGACGTCGTCGACCAGCACGCTGACCCGGCCCAGGCGGTCGAGGTGCCGGCCGATCACGGCGAGCTCGTCGCGGATCGGGGTGTCGGCCGGGCCCCGGAAGGTCACGCCAGCGGAGAAGTGGCCGTCCAGCCAGAACGACACCGGCCCCTCGAGCGTCTCGAGGAGCTCGGGCAGCCGCTCCTCGGACAGCCCCTGAAGGATGCTCACCCGGCTGTCGTCGCGGAAGCGCCACCGGGCGGCCTCGGCGAGCTCGGGGCCGGGCTCGATGGAGTGCACGTGCGCGGCGGTGCGCGCGAGGTGGGCCGTCGTGTCGCCGCGATAGGTGCCCGTCTCGACCCACACGTCGCAGGCCCGGCCGTAGCGTCGCAGCACCGACCACTTGACCCGCTGCGGGGCCGGCATCACGAAGTCGCGGACCTTCCACTGCTCGAGCGCGGTCGGCCGCTTCTGCGGCGGGCCCGGCGACGGGGCGGTCGACAGGGCGGGCGACGGGGCGGGGGACGGGGCGGGGGTCCTCAGCGAGCGCAGCCGACGCTTGATCGAGGGTGGCACGTGGTCTCGCAGCGTCATGGCGCAGATGCTAGTCGGCCCGCTCGGGCCCTTCGGCACCCGGTTAACGAGCACACCCCCGGCGTCGAGACGCCGGGGGTGGGCCAGGTTCGGAGCGGGCGGATCAGAAGTCCATGCCGCCCATGCCGCCGTCGCCGCCGGGCATGCCGGCCGACGCCTTCTCGGGCTTGTCCGCCACGACCGCTTCGGTCGTGAGGAACAGCGCCGCGATGGAAGCAGCGTTCTGCAGAGCCGAGCGCGTGACCTTGACCGGGTCGTTGATCCCCGCGGCCAGCATGTCGACGTACTCACCGGTGGCAGCGTTCAGACCGTGACCGGACTGCAGGTTGCGCACCTTCTCCGCCACGACGCCACCCTCGAGGCCGGCGTTGATCGCGATCTGCTTGAGCGGGGCCTCCGCGGCGAAGCGCACGATCTGCGCACCCGTCGCCTCGTCACCCTCGAGGTCGACCTTCTCGAACGCGGCGTCGGTCGCCTGGACGAGGGCGACGCCACCTCCGGCGACGATGCCCTCCTCGACGGCGGCCTTCGCGTTGCGAACGGCGTCCTCGATGCGGTGCTTGCGCTCCTTGAGCTCGACCTCGGTGGCCGCGCCGACCTTGATCACCGCGACACCGCCGGCCAGCTTGGCCAGGCGCTCCTGCAGCTTCTCGCGGTCGTAGTCGGAGTCCGACTTCTCGATCTCGGCGCGGATCTGGTT
>JBDSMW010000158.1:0-17357 GCA_039915665.1 Nocardioidaceae bacterium | reverse complement strand
CTGGTGGAGGCATTGATCCCACGAAAGGGTGGAGTCATGCCAGCACTGAGGATGAACCGCCTCGGGTCGGTGGCACCAGGTTGTCCAGCACCGGGCGGTACTCGTTGATGGTGGCCGCGAGATCTGTGGAGAACTGTTGCGCAAGCACGGCCAAGGAGCGCGGCGGAACCTGCCGCTCGCCGATCAAGCAGTGCTGAGGTAGCCGGCTCGCTCGCCAGGCGCCGGGAACAGGTAGGCGTGACACCTCGCGCGTCAGCTTCCCGTCCGTCGGCTCACTCCGACGGCTGGCCAGGTCGTCGGCTGCTGATTGCTCTTGCGAGATGCGGTGTTCTGGACATTTGCGCTGACTTGCGCTGTTAGCCAGAGGGTTCGGGTTCAAATCCCTTTCTCCTCGAGCCATGCTGTCGCGGCGCCCAATCCCTTTCCAGCGGCGTTGACGCAGCTGCGCTCTGGCGTCATTAGCCCGGCCTTTTTCGCCGGGGGAGTGCAGCGAGTGGGGTTGCTGTGGCTCCGCGCGGGCAGGGCTCGAGTCTGCGGCCAATTGTGACCGTCGGAGCTCGCTGACAGGAGGGCTCGGATTGGGCTCGCTTTCATTGGCAAAGCCCCGCAACGAGGTGCCGCTGTCACCAGACGTCCAAAACGGCATCGCAGCAGGTCACGGGCTCGTTCGGTCCCATGAGCGCAGGCGCACGCAAGCGATCGCCCCTACGCTCAGCACCATCAGCGTCTTCCCGATGACGCACCACGTCGAGTGCGTCGCGCTGCTCGAAAAGTAGTCGCTGACCTGCGGAAACGTGGAAGCGGGGCGTCCCTCGCCGGTGGTTGAGAGCGCGCTGAGGGCGCACTTTGGGGCGCCGAGGCGAATCTGGCGAGGTGACAAGGACTGATGACCTTGCTGGCGGAGTACCGCAATGCACGACGAGACGAGGACGTGCGCGGCTGCGCCGCGTACTCGCGTTGCGTGCGATGGTCGCGACCGGGATGTCTCAGGGCAGATCCTCAAGGTCCTCGCTGAGGAGCGCGGCTACGCGCGGCTTGCCGTCTTCGGGTCGGTCGCTCGACGGCAGGCGCGGGAGGACTCCGACATCGATCTACTGGTCGAGCCACCCAATGATGCGTCATCGTCGAGTTCGTCGCGTTCGAGCAGTTGGTCGAGGACGTGCTCGGCGGCTGGCTCAAGAGTCGACGAGGTCGTCGATCGTGGTGAGGCGGCGTACCTGGACGAGGCGTTGCTGCAAGAGGCTGGCGACTCGCTGATGATGAAGGTAGGGGAGGCCGCCAACCGCTCGCGAGGATGGGCGTCCTCGAGCCGGATGGTGTTCAGTGGGCGCGCACCCTGTCAGGGCAGCGTCAGAGGCGCCTCGTACACGAACCATGCCAGTGCCACGCAGTTGGCGATGACGGTGAACCAGAAGATTGTGCGGAACGGCTGCTTGGTCGTCTTGTGCCGGAAGACCCGTCGCGCGACCAGCGCACCCGGCCAGCCCCCCACGAGGGCGATCGTGTGAAGGGTGGACTCCGCCGTGCGCCACCTGCCCTGCTCCGCTGCGGACTTGTCAGCGCCGTACATCAGGAACGCAAGACCGCTGAGCAGGCCGTAAGCGGCCAACAGCGTGACGGGCAGTTCGTCCATCTCGCGAAGACCCACCAGGAGGGTGAAGAAGAGCGTCGCGGAGGCTAGCGCCATGGGTATCCCGACAGCGCTCGAACGGCTGGCCGATACGGCGCCCAGGTAGCGCACTTCCGATGCGCGCGCCCGACCGCGCTCGTCTCGAAGCAGGGCGTAGGTGACCTCGCACCCGGGGACAGGCCGCCGGCCACGTGGGAACGCACTCACGTGCACAAACACACGCGAGCCACCTGCAGCGGGACTAAGGAAGCCGAAGCCCCGGTCGTCGTTCCAGTCCGCCAGGACGCCCTGCTGGCGCCCGACGCCGTCGCCTGAAGTCACGTCCTCGGCTCCTCGGCTCGGATATCGCCAGGCTAGACCGCCTGCGTAGCGGTACAGGTGGCTCCCGTCACGGGGGCACCGAGTACCAGTCATAGGCATTATGCGACGCTCGACTTCTCGGCGGGACGAACTCAGAAGAACGTTCCAACGCGGTGAATCGACGCACCTGCGGCAGAAACGAGTGTCGAGGGGTGACCTGCTGGGACCAGGCGTTGGTCCGGTGAGCTCATGTCCGTGGTGTCACTGCGGTGGCGGTTCCTCGGACTGTCGTCCGAGGCTGGCGATGGCGGCCAGGATCAGTATCGATCCGGCCAAACCCGTGGCGGCGAGGATCTCGCCGAGGAAGAGCACGGCGATCACCACCGCGGTGACGGGTTCGAGAAGCGTGGCGACGACCGCGGACCCGCTGGCAGTGCTGCGTAGGCCGGTGAACAGCAGGGCGTAGGCGAGGGCCATGGTGACCACGCCCAAGAAGGCGATGAGCAGCCACGAAGAAGTGCTGGAGGAGGTCAACGTCTCGCCTCGGGCAACGGCCAGCACCAGTCCGCTGGGCACCAGCACGGCGGCAGCGACCGACATCGTCGCGGTGGTGACCGTCAGCGTGCTCAATCGGCGGGTGAGTGGGCTGGCCACCTCGGCCGAGAGCGCGTACGCCGCTCCTGAACCCAGCGCGGCGAGGATGCCCAGTGCCGCCGGCGAGGTTCCTTGGACGTCACTCCCCGTCATGCTGACGAGGAGGAGTCCGACCACAGCGACGATGACGGGAAAGCTCTGTCCAACAGAGGGGAGTCGTCGTTGTTGTGCGCTGCGGAGCACGAGTAGTAGGACGGGCGCGAAGCCGAGGCAGACCACGGTCGTCACGCTCACGCCCGTCACGACGACTGCGACGAAGAAGAGCATCTGGAAGACCGCGGTGAGGACGCCCACCACCGCCACCCGCCGCCACTGGGCGCGGGCCGCAACCCAGATCCGGGTCAACTGCTTCGTCGCGAGAGCAAAGAGGAGGAGGGCCGCCACGGCGAACAACGCCCGGTAGGCACTGATGGTCAGCGGCGCCAACCCAGAGCGATCGTGGATGAGCACCACGCCGGGACCAATGGTGCCCCACAAGATGCCTGCCAGCGAGACCAGCAGCAACCCGCGCCAGGCCGTCCCGACTCGAGTTGCACCCACGGTCACCCGCGCCAGTATGCCGAAGGCCGGCTAGTGCCCCCACGCGTGGCGCGACGCGTTGGATGGCGCACTCTGGGCGCACTTTGAATCGCGGAGGGTCGCGGAGGGTCCTTCCGATGACGCATCACGTCGAGTGCGTCGCGATCTTGTCTCGGCACCATGTATCTTGATATCAAGAGACATTGATGGTCCCGCTGTTCCGTGGGTACTCCCGCGGCGGCAAGATGGACCGAGACGAGCACCACCAGACCTCACGAGGAGATCGCGGATGTCGAACGCCGGCAGCAGCCAGGACAGCTTCGGTGCCAAGGGCACGCTGGACGTGGACGGGAAGCCCTACGAGATCTACCGGCTGAGTGCCGTCGAGGGCGACGGGCTCGACGTCGACTCGCTGCCGTACAGCCTCAAGGTGCTGCTGGAGAACCTGCTTCGCACCGAGGACGGCGCGAACATCACCGCCGACGACATCTTGGCGCTGGCCGGCTGGGACGCGGACGCGGACCCCAGCAAGGAGATCCAGTTCACCCCGGCCCGTGTGATCATGCAGGACTTCACCGGGGTGCCCTGCGTCGTCGACCTGGCCACCATGCGCGAGGCGATGTCCGAGCTCGGCGGCGACGCCACCAAGATCAATCCGCTCGCCCCGGCCGAGATGGTCATCGACCACTCCGTGATCGCCGACGTCTTCGGCACGCCCGAGGCGTTCGAGCGCAACGTCGAGATCGAGTACGAGCGCAACAAGGAGCGCTACCAGTTCCTGCGCTGGGGCCAGGGTGCGTTCGACGACTTCAAGGTCGTCCCGCCGGGCACCGGCATCGTGCACCAGGTCAACATCGAGCACCTCGCGCGGACCGTCTTCACCCGCGACAGTGGTGACGGTACGACGGTGGCCTACCCGGACACCTGCGTCGGCACCGACTCGCACACCACCATGGTCAACGGCATCGGTGTCGTCGGCTGGGGCGTCGGCGGCATCGAGGCCGAGGCGGCGATGCTCGGCCAGCCCGTCTCGATGCTCATCCCGCGCGTGGTCGGCTTCAAGCTCAACGGCGACCTGCCCGAGGGCGCGACCGCGACCGACCTGGTGCTGACCATCACCGAGATGTTGCGCAAGCACGGCGTCGTCGGCAAGTTCGTGGAGTTCTACGGACCGGGTGTCTCGGCCCTTCCGCTGGCCAACCGGGCGACGATCGGCAACATGAGCCCCGAGTTCGGCTCGACCATCGCGGTCTTCCCGATCGACGAGGAGACCACGAAGTACCTCGAGCTCACCGGCCGCTCCGAGGAGCAGCTCAAGCTCGTCGAGGCCTACGCCAAGGAGCAGGGCCTCTGGCACGACCCGTCGGCCGAGCCACGCTTCTCCGAGAAGCTCGAGCTCGACCTCACGACCGTGGTGCCGTCGCTGGCCGGGCCGAAGCGTCCGCAGGACCGCGTCTCGCTCACCGACGCCAAGCAGTCGTTCCGCGGCGCGCTGGCCGACTACGTCACCGGTGACTCCGAGGACGGGTACGACGAGTCCGTGGCCGAGTCGTTCCCGGCCTCCGACTCTCCCGCGAACGGCCACGGCGAGGCCGCACCCAGCGACCACCTGTCCGCTGCACCCAAGGACGGCGGCCGTCCCAGCAACCCGGCGATGGTCACCCTCGAGGACGGCACCAAGTTCGAGCTCGACCACGGTGCCGTGGCGATCGCGGCGATCACGTCGTGCACGAACACCTCGAACCCGTCGGTGATGATCGGCGCCGCGCTGCTGGCGAAGAAGGCCGTCGAGAAGGGCCTGACCAGCAAGCCGTGGGTGAAGACGACGCTGGCCCCCGGGTCGAAGGTCGTCTCCGACTACTACGAGCGCGCGGGCCTCACGCCGTACCTCGACAAGCTCGGCTTCAACCTCGTCGGCTACGGCTGCACGACCTGCATCGGCAACTCCGGCCCGCTCATCCCCGAGGTGAGCGCGGCCGTCAACGACAACGACCTGTCGGTCGTCTCGGTGCTGTCCGGCAACCGCAACTTCGAGGGCCGGATCAACCCGGACGTGAAGATGAACTACCTCGCGTCCCCGCCGCTGGTCGTCGCCTACGCGCTGGCCGGGTCGATGGACCTCGACCTCTACCACGACGCGCTCGGGCAGGACACGGACGGCAACGACGTGTACATGAAGGACATCTGGCCGACCGCCGCGGAGATCGAGGAGGTCATCGCGCACGCCATCACCTCGGACATGTTCACCGACGACTACGCCGACGTCTTCGCCGGCGACGAGCGCTGGCAGAACCTGGACACGCCGTCGGGCGACACGTTCGCCTGGGACAGCGAGTCGACCTACGTCCGCAAGCCGCCGTACTTCGACGGCATGCCGGAGGAGCCGACCGCCGTTGAGGACATCGAGGGTGCGCGGGTGCTGGCCAAGCTCGGCGACTCGGTCACGACCGACCACATCTCGCCCGCCGGCGCCATCAAGAAGGACTCCCCGGCCGGCAAGTACCTCGCCGCGCACGGCGTCGAGAACCGGGACTTCAACTCCTACGGCTCGCGTCGCGGCAACCACGAGGTCATGATCCGCGGCACGTTCGCGAACATCCGGCTCCGCAACCAGCTCGCGCCGGGCACCGAGGGCGGCTTCACCGTCGACCTCACGCAGGACGACAAGCCGGTCACCACGATCTTCGAGGCCTCGGAGAAGTACCTCGCCGCGGGCACCCCGCTGGTGATCCTCTCCGGCAAGGAGTACGGCTCCGGCTCGTCGCGCGACTGGGCGGCCAAGGGCACCGCGCTGCTCGGTGTGAAGGCGGTCATCGCGGAGTCCTACGAGCGGATCCACCGCTCCAACCTGATCGGAATGGGCGTGCTCCCGCTGCAGTACCCCCAAGGTCAGACCGCCGAGTCGCTCGGGCTCACCGGCGAGGAGACGTTCTCCTTCACCGGCGTGACCGCCCTGAACGACGGCTCGATCCCGAAGACCGTCAAGGTCACGGCCGACGGCGTCGAGTTCGACGCCACCGTGCGCATCGACACCCCCGGCGAGGCCGACTACTACCGGCACGGCGGGATCATGCAGTACGTCCTGCGCAACCTGCTGAAGTCCTGACCCCGGGGGGTGACCCCTCCGAACCCATCCCCTCGTGCGTGTCACTGGTGAGACAGTGTCCGCGCGAGGGGGTTTCGGTGTCCGTAGACGTCAGGCAGCAGCTGGACCGGTTGGCGCAGGACGCACCCACCGGCGTCCCGCCGTCCGACCTCTGGCAGCGGGGCGTACGGCGTCGGCGCCGCCGGCTCGCCGGGGGAGCGGCCGCCTCGGTGCTGGCGGTGCTGGTCGGCGGAGGTCTCGCCGGGATGGTCGTCGCCCTGGGCCCCACGCCGGTCGTCGCACCCGCCGCGGGTGACGCGGACGCGATCCCGGACCGGATCGTGGAGCCGGACCCCCGGACCCCTGGGACGGACGCGAACGGCGCGCCGGGACGACTCGCGGTCGTCGCGGGCGCCAGCCGGGTGGCCGGGTTCCTCGGCACGTCGAGCGACGGCCTGGTCGGGATCTCGGCGGCGGACGGGACCTACCGGTTCCTCGACCTCCCGGGCCGGCTTACTGACAGCTCCGGCCTGCTCAGCTCCGACGAGCCGGTCGCGCTCTCGCCGGACGGGCGTCTGGTCGCCTACTGGCAAGGTCCCTGCGGGGGCGATGGGTGCGTCGCCTCGGGGATGGCGGTCTACGACACGGTGACCGGCCGGGTGCATCCCAAGAGGTTCGAGTCCCCGAAGGGACTCGCTCCCCAGTCACTGTCCTGGGTGTCCGCCGACACCGTGCTGGTCCGCTACGGCGAGATCACCCAGCGCGACCAGTCGTCGATGTCCACCCGCCTCGGCCCCAACTGGCTCTGGACACCGTTGCGCGACCGGCTGACGAAGCTGCCCGGCTCGCAGTACGTCGACCGCGTGGCCCCGACCGCGGACGGGTTCACGTCCTGGAACGGGCACCGGCTCACGCGGTGGTCGGCGTCCGGGACGTCGTACACCTCCCGGACGGTGCGGGTCACGGGTCTCGACCCGCAGGCACCGCTGGGCTCCCTCGCCGTGAGCCCGGACGGCAGCCGCATCGTCCTCGTGTCCGAGCAGGGCAGCCAGCCGTCCCAGCTGTACGCCGGCCGGCTCACCGCGCAGGGCAAGCGCCTGGCGGTGCGACCCCTCGGGACGAGGGCCATCGCGTCGTCCGTCGTCGGCTGGCGCGACGCTGATCACGTGCTCGTCCAGGCCGCGGTGGGCGCCGCGTCGGGCGTCTACGCCGTCGACGTGGCCACCGGGGCCACGGAGCGGGCCGTCGCCGTGCCGGACCAGACCTACACGCCCGGCCAGGTCTACGCCACCGACCTGTGGAGCCGACCGACCGCCAGCCGCCCGGCCCCTCCGGACCGGCTCGACCGGCGCCTGGCCGCGCTCGGCGGGGGCGCCGCCGTGCTCGTGCTGCTCGCGGCGCTGCGGACGAGGAGGCGTCGTGGGGTCCGCTGAGTCTTTCGACGCCTACGTCGCCGCGCGCTACGGGACCCTGCTGCGGACGGCGTACCTGCTCACCGGCAACCACCACGACGCCGAGGACCTCGTGCAGACGGCGCTGGTCAAGGCGGTGGGTGCGTGGAAGCGCATCGAGGACAGCCCGGACGGCTACGTCCGTCGGATCCTGGTCAACGAGAACGTCTCGCGGTGGCGCCGGCACAAGGGCCGGGAGGTGCTGACCGACCGCACGCCGGACCGCCCCGTGATGCAGGAGCCGGACGAGGCGATCGCCCTGCGGGACGCCCTCGCCCTACTGGCGCCCCGGCAGCGGGCGGTGGTCGTGCTCCGCTACTACGAGGACCTCACCGAGCGCGAGACCGCCGAGGTGCTCGGCATCGCGGTCGGCACCGTGAAGTCCCAGACCCGGGACGCGCTGGCGCGCCTCCGGGCGGTCAGCGGGTCAGCGCAGGCCGACGCGGCGCGAGCAGGACGGCCAGGCGCCCCAGCCCTGGGCGTGCCGGACCCGCTCGGCGACCCGGACCTGCTGGGTGCGCGTGGCGTGGTGGGGGAGCATGGCGTACCTCTTGCCCCCGAACGCGCGCCAGGTGGAGCCGCTGAACTGCAGGCCGCCGAAGTAGCCGTTGCCGGTGGCGACGTGCCAGCGGCCGCCGGACTCGCAGTGCGCGAGCCGGTCCCAGGTGCGCATGGTCGCGGCGTCGGCGGAACCGGTGGTCGCGACCGGCACGAGGCCGGCGAGCAGGAGGGCAGGGATGACGAGGAGCATGCGGAAGCGCATGGGTGAACCGACCTTTCCACCGCCTGCGGAATTAGCTGTCGGGTTCGGGCGGAAGGTCGTGCCCGGCCGGTCGGAACCGGCTTGACCCCAAGGCACTCCGGGGAGTGCCGTCGAACGGTGGGTCTCCCGCTCCTGCCCAGATGCTGGGGAATCGGTGGCGCGCCCTCCGCGGGCAGGACTCGGCGTGAGCGGAGGCACGTGGGTCTCGGGGAAACCCGCCACCGAGTGTGCGGGACGCGCGTCTCGGCGGCAAGTCGCCGGACCAGACCAACCGGCTCAGCGGGTCAGGCCGGACCGGTGCGCCAGCATCACGAGCTGGGCCCGGTCGCGGGCGTCCAGCTTGGTGAGCAGGTGGCTGACGTGGGTCTTCACCGTGGAGTAGCTGACACTCAGCCGGTCCGCGATCTCCGGGTTCGAGAGCCCGTCGGCCACCGCGACCAGGACCTCCTCCTCCCGCTGGGTCAGGGCGGCCAGGACGACGGCGTCGGGCGCCGGCCGCTCTGGTTCGACCCGGACGAACCGGTCGATGAGTCGCAGGGTGACGGCCGGAGCCAGGAGCGCGTCGCCGCCGGCCACGACGGTGACGGCCCGGATCAGGTCGTCCGGCGCTGTGTCCTTGAGCAGGAACCCGCTGGCGCCGGCGCGGAGTGCGTCGACGACGTACTCGTCCCCGTCGAAGGTGGTCACCACGAGCACGCGGACCCCTCGGGTGCCCGGTGCGCTGGTGATGTGCCGGGTGGCCTCGATGCCGTCCATGCCGGGCATCCGGATGTCCATCAGCACCACGTCGGGCCGGTGCTCGCGCGCCGCGGCCACGGCGGCAGCACCGTCGGAGGCGGTCGCCACGACCTCGATGCCGGGATCGGAGCCGAGGATCAGGGCGAACCCGGTGCGCACGAGCTCCTGGTCGTCGGCGACCACCACCGTGATCACCCCGACCCTCCGACCGGTAGGCGGGCCACCACTCGGAACCCGCCTCCGGCGACCGGTCCGGCGGACAGCTCCCCGCCGTACACGGTGACGCGTTCGCGCATTCCGGCCAGGCCGCGGCCGTCCGGCGCCGGTTCGACCCGCCGGTTGCCGTCGTCGAGCACCAGCACGCGCACGTCGCCGGCCCCGCGCGTCACGCGGACCGAGACCTTCGTCGCGTCGGCGTGCTTGAGGCAGTTCGTCAGGGACTCCTGCACGATGCGGTAGGCCGCCAGGTCCACCCCGGCGGGCACGACACCCAGGTCCTCGTCGACGACCAGGGTGACGGGCAGCCCGGCTCCCCGCAGCTGGTCGACGAGCGCCGGCAGGTCCGCCATCGACGGCATCGGGGCCCGGGGGAGCGCGGCCGTCTCCTGGTCGCCGTCGCGCAGGGTGCCGAGCACCTGCCGCATCTCCGCCAGCGAGCTGCGGCCCGTCTCACCGATCCGGGCGAGTGCGTCCCGCGCCCGGTCGGGGTCGGAGCCGAGGAGGCGCTCGGCCACCCCTGCCTGCACCACCATCACGCCCATCGCGTGCCCGATGATGTCGTGCAGCTCGCGGGTGAGCCGCAGCCGCTCGTCCGAGGCGCCCCGGGCCGCCCGCTCCTGGGAGGCGACGACCTCGGCCTCGAAGCGCTCGCGGCGTTCGCGGACCCCGGCCCCGAGGACGCCCGCGCCGGTGAGGATGGCCACCGTCACCAGCGCGCCACCGCTGCTCAGGTCCACGGGGCGCATCGCCAGGCCGGCCACGACACCGACCACCAGCACCGCAACGGTCAGCCGCAGCTCGCGCCGGGCGCAAGCCGCCACCGCGGTGTAGAACGCCACGGTGCAGCCGATCGTCGAGGCGCCCACCGTGTTGCGGGTGGCCACGAGCGCGAGCAGCCCCAGCAGCGTGAGGAGCAGGACCGGCAGCGGATACCGGCGGCGTACGACGAGCGGCCCCACCGCGAGCACGGTCAGCAGCACGGAGAACGTGCTTGGGTCACGGTTGGCGCTCACCGCCTCGGTCCCGCCGACGTGCACGGCAACGGCCAACGCGGCGCAGGCCAGCCCGAGCACCGGGTCCCAGGCCCGCTGCACCGTGCTGGTGATCGCTTCGTCTCTCATCTGGCGCTCACTGTAGGACCGGGTCGCGGCGCCGGACATCGGTCTGGGGAGTGAGGCCCGAGCACCGGCCTCACTCCCGGGAACCGGTCGAGATCGGGTCTCCGGCCCGACGCGCGGAGGTGGGTAGCCGTACCAGAGTCGAGGCTCCCACCCGCTCCTGCCCCGGAGGAATCCCGTGTCTGGACCCGTCCGCCTCGTCCGCACCTACCCGATGACCACCTTCGCCACCCTCGCGTGCCTGTTCGGCTGGGGGATCTACATCGCCGCCGGCCTCGGGCTCGGCTCGAACCCCGACAACATGCCGCTGGGCCCGCTGCTGGCCGCTCTCGTCGTCTCCTCGTGCCAGGGCCGGGAGGCGCTGTTCACCTGGGGCCGCCGGCTGCGGCGCTGGGGCGCGGCACCGAAGTGGTACGCGCTGGTCGTGCTCGCCCCGTTCGTCGTGCACGTCGTCGACGTGGTCGTGAACCACTGGCTCGGCGCACCGCTGCCGACCATGGCGCAGCTCTCGCACTGGCCCGACGTGCCGGTCGCGTTCGTCGTGATGCTGCTGATGGTCGGCATCGGCGAGGAGGCCGGCTGGACCGCGTTCGGAGCCCCGCTGATGCTTCGCAGGCACGGGCTGCTCGGTGCCTGGGTCGTGCTGTCGTCGGTGCGCATCCTGTGGCACCTGCCCCTGATGCTCAGCGGCGAGATGCCGTGGGTGATGGGCATCGTCGGCAACGCCGCGTTCGAGATGATCGTGCTGCAGCTGTTCGTCGCCAGCGGCGGCCGCTGGCAGCTCGCTGCGGTCTGGCACGCCACCCTGAACGCGTTCGGCGGGGCCTTCTTGTTCACGATGGTCAGCGGCGCGGACCGCGACCGGCTGGGCCTGCTGCTCGCCGCCGCCTACGCCCTGCTCGCGGTGGTCGCCGTGCTGCTCGCGCGTCGTCGGCGGACCCCGGAGGTCGCCGCCCGCCCGCGTGACAGGGTGGTCGCATGATCGTAGCCATCAGCATCAGTCCCTCCGGCGGAGACGACACCGGTGGTGTCAGCGCGGCCGTGGCCGAGGCGGTGCGGGTGATCCGTGCCTCCGGGCTGCCCTGCGAGACCAACGCGATGTTCACCAACATCGAGGGCGAGTGGGACGAGGTGATGGCCGTGGTCAAGCAGGCCGTCGACGTCGTCGCCGCCTCCTCGCCGCGGGTCGGGCTGGTGCTCAAGGCCGACATCCGCCCCGGGTACGACGGCCAGCTGGCCGCCAAGGTGCAGCACCTCGAGGACCGTCTTGCCCCCGGTCGAGGTCATGCGTAGCGAGGTGCTCGACGTCCACACCGGTTCTCGGGACGTCGTGCACGACCTCACGCAGGACTGCGCACGGTTCGTGGCCGACGAGCAGGACGGGCTGCTGCACGTGTTCGTGCCGCACGCCACCGCCGGCATCGCGATCCTCGAGACCGGGGCCGGCAGCGACGACGACCTGCTCGCCGCCCTCGAGGACCTGCTCCCCGGTGACGACCGGTGGCGACACCGGCACGGCTCGGCGGGACACGGCCGGTCCCACGTCATGCCGGCTCTCGTGCCGCCGTACGCCTCCGTCCCGGTGCTGGCCGGACGCCTCGCGCTGGGCACCTGGCAGAGCATCTGCCTGGTCGACCTCAACGTCGACAACCCCGACCGCTCCGTGCGGCTGTCGTTCCTGCCGGGCTGACGACCTAGGGCAGGAAGAGCATGGTGTCGCCGAACTCGTGCCAGAGGTACACCCGGGGTCCCTGCGTCACCACGTCGTAGGAACGGTCGACCAGCCGGTCACCGGCCACGGCGCGGAGCAGGTCCAGGTGGCTGGCCTCGGCCTCGTGCAGGCCGGTGAGCAGCCCGTCGACGACCCGCGCCGGCCGGTCCGGGCCGAGGACCAGCGACGTCCAGCCGGCCGCCGGGTGCACGACACCCCGCCGGCTCGCGACGGTCTCCAGGGCTCGGACGACCGTGGTGCCGACCGCGACGACGCGGCGACCGGCCTCGCGGGTCCCGTTGACGAGCCGGGCGGTGGCCTCGGGGACGACGTACTGCTCCGGCTGCGGCGGCTCGTGCGACTCCTGGCTGGAGACGCCGGTGTGCAGCACGACCGGCGCGACCACGACTCCCCGCGCCATGAGGGTGACCAGCACCCGCTCGGACAGCGGCCGTCCCGCGCTGGGCATCTCTGCGCTCCCCGGCACCGTGGCGTAGACGTTCTGACGCGACTCCAGGGGCCACTCGCCCTCCACGTAGGGGTAGGTGACGGGTCGGCCGTGCTCGAGGAGGTACGTCGTCCGGTCGGTCTCCGGGCGCGGCGTGGCCCGCCAGAGCCGCCGCTGACCCGTGGGATGCGGCCCTCGCACGTGCAGGTCGACGCCGCCCGGCAGGTGCAGGACCGCCCCGTCCGTCGCGCCGGCCGGACCGTCGTTGCCCGGGGTGCGGGCCTCGACCACCCAGTCGCCGTCGTCGAGCTGGGTCGAGACGTGCACCGGTCCGACGGCGGCCGGCAGGGTCGCGGAGGTGTTGACGACGAGCAGGTCGCCGGGGTGCAGGACGTCCGGCAGGTCGAGCACCTGGCGGTGTGCGAGCAGGTCCGGCGCGGCGACGAGCATCCGGACCTCGTCGCGGGCCAGACCTCTGGCCTCCGGCGGAGTGGTGGCCTCACCCGCGACGGGGAGCCGGAACGCGGCGCTGCTCATGTTGAGACCTCCACCGCGACGTCCGCGGCGCGGTAGCGGCCGCTCGGCCGGGTGCCGTCGAGCAGGGCGAGCAGGTGCGGCACGACGGTCTCCGGCTCGGGCCGGTCGGAGATGTCCTCGCCCGGGAACGCGTCCTGGTGCATGGCCGTGCGCATGTCACCCGGATCCACGGCGTAGACGCGTAGGTCCGGCTGCTCGGCCGCGAGGATCCGGGTCAGCTGGTCCAGGGCGGCCTTGGACGCGCCGTACGCACCCCAGCCCTCGTAGGCCTCCACCGCCGCGTCGCTCGTCACGTTGAGGACGGTGCCGCGGTGGGCGAGCAGCTGGGGGAGCAGCAGCCGGGTGAGGGCGTGCGGCGCGACGACGTTGGTGAGCAGGGTGTCGTCGAGGACCTCGGCAGGGAGGTCGGCCACGGACGGCATCGGGCTGGCGCCGAGCGTGCTGGCGTTGTTGACCAACAGGTCGGCGCCGCCCAGCGCCTGTGCGGCGTCCGCGAGCGCCTGGCGGTGGTGGGGCTCGGCCACGTCCCCCGGTACGGCGCGCACGGTGCTCGACCCGACCGCGGCGGTGAGGGCGTCGGCGTCGCGGGCGTCGACCACGAGGTCCCAGCCGCGCTGGTCGAGGGCGTGGGCGAGGGCGGCGCCGAGGCCGCGGGAGGCTCCGGTGATGACGGCGACAGGCATGTGGTTCTCCTTGGTGAGGTGTCTCCCACCACCCTGCAACTTCAAGTGCCCTTGAGATCAAGGGCCGACCCCGCGTCGTCCGGTTGCGGGTGCGCCGGGGCGCGCGCTCGACCGGACGACCCGGTGCGCGACGGGTGCCGCTAACCTGCTCCCGACATGATGGAACGTTTCCGCGCCTTCTGGCAGAAGGTCTTCACGCCCGTTGCCCGGCTGTTCCTGCGCCTCGGCATCAGCCCCGACGCGGTCACCATCGTCGGCACCCTCGGCGTCTGCGCCGGTGCCCTGGTCTTCTTCCCGCGCGGCCAGCTGCTCGTCGGCGTGCTGGTCATCATGGCTTTCGTGTTCTCCGACCTGGTCGACGGGCAGATGGCCCGGCTCAGCGGCACGTCGTCGAAGTGGGGCGCGTTCCTCGACTCCACCCTCGACCGGTTCGGCGACGCGGCGATCTTCGCCGGACTGGCGTTCTACTACGTGGGCCCCGGCGACTCCGAGCCGTTGATGGCGCTGGCGATGTACTGCCTGGTGATGGGCTCGGTCACGTCCTACGCCCGGGCCCGCGCCGAGTCGCTCGGCATGCAGGCCAAGGGCGGCATCGCCGAACGCGCCGACCGGCTGGTGGCCGTGCTCGCGATGACCGGCCTGTCCGACCTGCTGAACCTCCCGGTCCTGATCCCGATCGTGCTCGGGGCGCTGGCGGTCGCGAGCACCATCACGGTGGTGCAGCGGATGCTGATGGTCCGGAACCAGGCCAAAGCGACGTCCTGATGGCGCGGGTGCCGGCCGGGCTGCTGCGCGGGGTGTCCCGCGCCGCTGGTGCGGCCGCCGACCAGGCCAGCACGTTCGGCTACCTGTCCGGCTGGCGGATGGTCCGGCTGCTGCCCGAGCGCGCCGCGCACGCGGTGTTCCGCCGGATCGCCGACGAGATCTTCCGGCGCGACGGCTTGGGCGTGCGGCAGCTGCGCGCGAACCTGGCCCGGGTCCGGCCCGACGTCGTGGGCGACGACCTCGACGCGCTGACCCACGCGGCGGTCCGGTCCTACCTGCGCTACTGGTGCGAGTCGTTCCGGCTGCCGTCGTGGCCGATCGAGGACGTCGTACGGCGCACGCGGACCGTCGACGAGCACCACGTTCGCGACGCCCATGCGCAGGGTCGGGGTGTCGTCGTACCCCTGCCGCACATGGGCAACTGGGACTGGGCCGGAGCCTGGGCCTGCGCCACCGGCATGCCGCTGTCGACGGTGGCGGAGCGGCTCGAGCCGGAGCGGCTCTACGACGAGTTCGTGGCCTACCGCAACACCCTGGGCATGGAGATCCTGCCGCTGACCGGAGGGGACGCCGCCATGCCGCGGCTCGAGGAGTGGGTGCGCGGCGGGGGACTGGTGTGCCTGCTCGCCGACCGCGACCTGTCCCGCACCAGCGTCGAGGTGGAGCTGTGCGGAGCCAAGGCCCGGATGCCGCGGGGGCCGGCGCTGCTGGCCCGGCGCACCGGCGCCCCGCTGGTGCCGGTCACCCTGCACTACGTCGGCGCGGACATGACCATCGCCTTCCACGCGCCGGTCCCACACGCCGAGGGCGACGAGGGTCTGGTGGCGATGATGCAGGGCGTCGCCAACGCCTTCACCGAGGGCTTCCGCGCGCACCCGCAGGACTGGCACATGATGCAGCGGGTGTTCGCCGAGGACCTGTCGTGAAGGTCGGGATCGTGTGTCCCTACTCGCTCGACGTGCCCGGGGGAGTGCAGAACCACGTCAAGGACCTGGCCGAGGCTCTCATCGCCCTCGGTCACGACGTGTCCGTGCTCGCCCCCAGCGAGAGCGACGACCTCCCGGCGTACGTCGTCGCGGCCGGCCGGACCGTCGCCGTGCCCTACAACGGCTCGGTGGCCCGGATGTCCTTCGGGCCGGTCGTGGCCGCCCGGACCCGACGGTGGCTGCACGAGGGCGACTTCGACGTGCTGCACCTGCACGAGCCGGCGACCCCGAGCCTGTCCCTGCTCGCGCTGTGGGCCGCGGAGTGCCCGGTGGTCGCGACCTACCACTCGTCCAACGACCGGTCCCGGGCGCTGTCGGCCTCGGCGGCCATCCTGCGGCCGTCGCTGGAGAAGATCAGCGCCCGGATCGCCGTGTCGGAGTACTCCCGTGGCACCCAGGTCAGCCACGTCGGCGGCGAGCCCGTGATCATCCCCAACGGCCTGTACGTCGACCGGTTCGCCGACGCAGAGCCACGGGCCGCGTGGCGCGGGGACGACGGAACCATCGCCTTCGTGGGGCGGCTGGGCGAGCCCCGCAAGGGCTTCCCGCTGCTGGCGCAGGCGTTCGGCGAGGTCGCCCGTCACCGTCCCGGCCTGCGCCTCCTCGTCGTGGGGGGAGGCGACGTCGACGAGGCGCGCGACCTGCTGCCCGCCGGCGTCCGCGACCAGGTGACGTTCCTGGGCCGGGCCTCGGACGCCGACAAGGCCGCCGCGCTCCGCACCGCCGACGTGTACGTCGCCCCGAACACCGGCGGCGAGAGCTTCGGCATCGTCCTCGTCGAAGGGATGGCCGCCGGGGCGACCGTGCTGGCCAGCGACATCCCGGCCTTCCGCAAGGTGCTCGACGACGGCGCCAACGGCGCCCTGTTCGCCCACGAGGACGCCCACGACCTCGCGGTGCAGCTGGCCGCGCTGCTGGACGACCCCGCACGACGGGCGGAGCTGGACGCCGCCGCCCGGCACGCCGTACGCCGCTACGACTGGTCGTCTGTCGCCGGACAGATCTTGCGGGTCTACGAGACCCTCGTCGAGGGGAGCCGGTCGTGACCATGGTGTGGGTGGTGTGGGTGGTGCTCGCCCTGGTCCTCCTCCTGCTGGTCGGGCTGTGGCTGACCTGGACCGCCAACCGGCTGGACCGGATGCACCATCGCATCGACGTCGCGCGCGGCACCCTCGACTCCCAGCTGCTGCGGCGGTCCGGGGCGACCCTCGAGCTGGCGTCGTCGGAGGCGCTCGACCCGCCGAGCCGGCTGGTGCTGCTCGACGCCGCCCACCAGGCGCGCAACGCCGGCCCGGAGGAGTTCGAGTCCGCGGAGTCCACGCTGTCGCAGGCGCTGCGGGTGGTGTTCGCCGACGCCGACGACGTCGCGCTGCTGCGGGAGGACGCCGGTTTGTCCCCGCTCGTCGACGAGCTGGCCCGCGACTGCGTGCGCGTCGAGCTGTCCCGCCGGTTCCACAACGACGTCGTCGTGTCGGCCCGCGCGCTGCGCTCCCGGCGCCGGGTCCGTTGGCTGCGCCTCGCCGGGCACGCGGCCGAGCTCCGGGCGGTCGACCTGGACGACGTACCTCCGGCCGGTTGGTCGTAGGCTGGTCTCCTCCACCACCACTTTTCGGGTGGGCCTCCTGTGCCCCCTCGCAACCAGAAGGTCGATCGTGACGAACAGCAGCACCACCGAGACCGGCACCGCCGGCGTCAAGCGCGGGATGGCCGAGATGCTCAAGGGCGGCGTGATCATGGACGTCGTGACGGC
>JBDSMW010000129.1:0-18281 GCA_039915665.1 Nocardioidaceae bacterium | reverse complement strand
TCTACGCCAAGCTGGTCGCGATGGTGGCCGTGCTGATGATCTTCGCCTACCTGCTCGCGCAGTACCGCGGCGTCCCGATCGTCGGCCTGATCCTCTTCGTGCTGATCGGCGTCTACGGGTTCGTCACCCAGCGCACGGTGACCGGCCGGCACGTCTACGCCATCGGCGGCAACGTCGACGCGGCCACCATGTCCGGCGTACGCACCCGGCGCATCGACTTCCTGGTGATGACGAACATGGGCCTGCTGGCCGCGCTGGCCGGCATGGTCACCGCAGCGCGGCTCACCGCCGCGAACCCCAAGGCAGGCACGAACTTCGAGCTCGACGCGATCGCCGCGGCCTTCATCGGCGGCGCGGCCGTCACCGGTGGCGTGGGCACCGTGGTCGGAGCCATCATCGGTGGCTTCGTGATGGGGGTGCTCAACAACGGCATGTCCCTGATGGGTGTCTCGATCGACTGGCAGCAGACGGTCAAGGGCCTGGTGCTGCTGGCCGCGGTCGCCTTCGACGTCTGGAACAAGAAGCGCACCTCGGTCGGAGGTGGTGCCGGGGCCGAGGACGCGGCCACCACCGCCCCGCCACCGGAGGCGCTCCTCGCCGAGATCGAACACGCGGACGCCCCGGGCACGGAGGCGAGAACCTAGCCGTCACCGAACCGTCATCTCTGCTCCTTGCCATGGCCCCGACTCACGAGTTGAGTCGGGGCCATGAGCGTTCCCGACTTCACCGGCCTGTCCGCGATGTTCCTCAACTGCACCCTGAAGAGGTCACCCGAGCCCAGCCACACCGAGGGCCTCGTCGACGCCAGCGCCGCGATCATGCGCAAGCACGGCGTCGAGGTCGAGGTGCTGCGCGCGGTCGACCACGACATCGCCACCGGCGTCTACCCCGACATGACCGAGCACGGCTGGGCCACGGACGCGTGGCCGGAGATCTCCCCGCGGGTGCTGGCCGCGGACATTCTCGTCGTCGCCGGCCCCATCTGGCTCGGTGACAACTCGAGCATCACCAAGCGGGTCATCGAGCGGCTCTACGCCCTGTCCCACCTGACCAACGACGCCGGCCAGTACCTCTTCTACGGCAAGGTCGCCGGCGCGCTCATCACCGGCAACGAGGACGGCATCAAGCACTGCGCGCAGAACATCCTCTACTCGCTCCAGCACATCGGCTACACGATCCCGCCGCAGGCCGACGCCGGCTGGATCGGCGAGGCGGGGCCCGGCCCGTCGTACCTCGACCCGGGCAGCGGCGGCCCGGAGAACGACTTCACCAACCGGAACACCACGTTCATGACCTGGAACCTGCTGCACCTCGCGAAGCTGCTCAAGGACGCCGGCGGCATCCCGGCCTACGGCAACGACCGGACGGCGTGGGACGCGGGCACCCGGTTCGACTTCGAGAACCCGGAGTACCGCTGATCACCACCAGCCCTGCCGCTTCGCCCAGCGGAGCAGCAGCCCGGAGATCAGCAGCATCGCGACGACCACGATGACGAGCTGCGTCACGTGGGTGTGCTCGTTGACGATCACGTTCATGCCGTAGACCGACGCGATGGCGGTGACCGGCAGCGTCACGGCCGCGATGACCGCCAGCCGTTCCATCGCGACGGTCATCTTGGTGTTGACCTTGGTCTGGTAGAGCTCGATCACGCCGAACAGGAACTGCGCCTCCCCGTCGGCGACCGACCGCACCCGGTCGAACTGCTCGGCCAGGTCGCGGGCGAGCAGCCGGGATGGCTCGGGCACGAACCGGTCCAGCGAACCGATGCGGGCCTGCACGTCGTGGGACTGGGCGGCCATCGTTCGGGCGGTGATCAGCTCGTGCCGGATCAGGAACATCCGCTCCAGGAGCTCCTCCGGGTCGGTGAGCTGGGAGGCCATCACGTGCTGCTCCAGACCGGGCAGCTTCTCGGCCACGTCCCCGACCAGCGCCCGCTGCCGGCGGGCGATGGCCGACGTCACGGCGTACGACAGCTCGGCGGGCGTCGCCGGTGCGAACCGGCCGGCCTCTATCCGCTGCAGCACCGCGTTGGTCTCGACCAGGGCCTCGGCCGGGTCGACGACCGGGTTGAGCGGGCCGTGCACGGTGACCAGGAAGTTGGTGCCGACGATCTGGTCGACCTCCAACAGGTGCACGTGCCCGGCCTTCCCCAGCAGGGGCGAGTGCACGGTGACGAAGTAGTGGTCGGCGTAGCTGTGCACGGTCGGCACGTGGTTGCGGTGCCGGCAGGCCTCGATGACCAGCAGGTGGCAGCCGAGGCCCTGCAGGAAGCCGTCGACCTCGTCGTCCCAGAGGGGTACGTCGACCCAGACGAACCCGTCGTCGCGCTCGAGCAGGGTCACCACGTCGTCGCTGTCGTGGGGGTGCGCCCCTGCGGCGTCCACGAACCGCACGTCCATGTGCTCAGCGTGTCCCTCCGGCCAGGACCTGTCGATAGCCCCTCCGTCCGGCGAGGTCGGGCCGACACGAGTGAGACGGGTCTCTCAAATGGTGGCCGGTCCCGCGACGGTGCCCTAGGTTGCGCAAGGTGAGGATCGCCGTTGCTGCAGAGACCCGTGAGGGCGAGGCTCGCGTCGCGCTCGTCCCCGAGCTGGTCGGCAAGCTGACCGGGCTGGGCTACACCGTCGCCGTCGAACCGGGAGCCGGCGTGGGTGCGCTGCACCACGACGACGAGTACGCCGAGGCCGGCGCCGAGGTCGTCGACGAGCCCTGGCTGGACGCCGAAGTCGTCGTCTCGGTCAACCCGCTGACCGCCTCCGTCGTACGCCGTCTACGGGCCGGCACCGCGATCGTGTCGTTCCTGCCGGTGAACTCCTCGCACGAGCTGGTCGCCGACCTGCGCGACTGCGGGGTGACGTCGTTCGCGATGGAGCTCGTGCCGCGCATCTCCCGCGCGCAGTCGATGGACGCGCTCTCGTCGCAGTCGCTGGTGTCGGGCTACCGCTGCGCAATCGTCGCGGCCGGCCTGCTGCGCCGGTTCTTCCCCCTGAACATGACCGCGGCCGGCACCGTCCCGCCCGCCGAGGTGGTCGTCCTCGGCGCGGGGGTGGCCGGCCTCCAGGCCATCGCCACGTCCAAGCGCCTCGGCGCCGTCGTCAAGGCGTACGACGTACGGGCGGCCGCCGCGGAGGAGATCCGCTCGATGGGCGCGGTGGCCATCGAGCTGGAGCTGGAGACGCTGGAGGGGTCCGGCGGCTACGCCCGTGAGATGACCGACGACCGTGCCCAGCGGCAGCGGGACCTGCTCACGCCGTACATCGCCGCCGCCGACGCGCTGATCACCACCGCCGCCGTCCCGGGCCGGCAGGCACCGCTCCTCGTCACCGCCGAGATGGTCGAGCAGATGAAGCCCGGCTCCGTCGTCGTCGACCTCGCCGCCGAGTCGGGCGGCAACGTCGAGGGCGCCCGGCCGGGGCAGGTCGTGCGCATCGGCCACGCCCAGGTCTGGGGTGGCGCCAACGTGCCGGCCCAGATGCCCGGCCCGGCGTCGCGGCTCTACAGCCAGAACGTCGTCAACCTGGTCACCCTGATGACCACCACGACCGAGGGGGAAGGCGTGTTCGCCCCCGACTTCGACGACGAGATCGTCGCCGGCTCCTGCGTCACGCATGACGGCGCCATCTGGCACGAGCCCACCCGCGCCGCCCTCGAGGGAGAGCCCGCATGAGCGAGCCCATCGTCTGGCTGACGATCTTCATCCTCAGCGTCTTCGTCGGCGTCGAGGTGATCGCAAAGGTCTCCTCGACGCTGCACACCCCGTTGATGTCCGGCGCCAACGCCATCCACGGGATCATCCTGCTGGGCGCGATCCTGGTGACCGGCTACGCCGCGACCACCGTGCAGCTCGTGATCGGCCTGGTGGCGGTGGTGCTCGCGACCGTGAACATGGTCGGCGGGTTCGTGGTCACCGACCGGATGCTCCAGATGTTCACCCGGAAGAGGCCCGCCAAGTGACCGCCACCCCGGTGTGGGCGCAGCTCGCCTACCTCCTCGCCGCCGTCTGCTTCATCCTCGCCCTCAAGGGCCTGTCGTCCCCGCGCACCGCCCGCGCCGGCAACCTGGTCGGCGCCGTCGGTGCGGTCATCGCCTGCGTGGTCGTGTTCTTCTACGCCCACCTCGACCACGTCGTGCCGATCCTGGTCGCGATCGCCGTCGGTACGGCGGCCGGGCTGGTCGGCGCGCGCCGCGTCCAGATGACCCAGATGCCGCAGCTGGTCGCGCTGTTCAACGGCGTCGGCGGTGGCGCGGCCGCCCTGGTCGCGCTGCTCGAGCTGTCCGACGTCGCGGCGTCCACGCCCAAGTTCACGCTGGCCGCGACCGCGTTCACGATCTTGGTCGGGTCGGTGTCGTTCGCGGGATCGCTGGTCACCTTCGCCAAGCTCCAGGAGCTGATGACCTCCCGCCCGGTGGTGTTCCCTGGCCTGCCGGTCGCGTTCGCGCTCACGATCGTCGCGGCCCTCGCGCTGGCCACCGTGACGGTCACTGGTCCCAGCACGGGGGTCGGTGCGGTCCTCGCGCTGGTCGGGCTGCTGCTCGGCGTGCTGCTCGTGCTGCCGGTCGGCGGGGCCGACGTACCCATCGTCATCTCGCTGCTCAACGCCTTCACCGGTCTCACCGTCGCGGCCGGCGGCTACGTCCTGGACAACACGGTGCTGCTGGTCGCGGGCACGCTGGTCGGCGCGAGCGGCACGTTCCTGACCAAGCTGATGGCCGCCGCGATGGGCCGCTCGGTCGCCAACATCCTGTTCGGGGCGCTCAAGGGCGGCTCGACGCTCGGTGCGGGTGAGGCCTCCGACCGGCCGGTCCGCTCCGCCGGGGCCGAGGACGTCGCCATCCTGCTGGGCTACGCACACCGCGTGATCATCGTGCCGGGCTACGGCCTCGCGGTGGCCCAGGCCCAGCACACGCTCCGCGAGCTGGTCGACGTGCTCGGTGAGCGCGGCATCGCCGTGGACTACGCGATCCACCCGGTCGCCGGCCGGATGCCCGGCCACATGAACGTGCTGCTCGCGGAGGCGCAGGTGCCCTACGAGCAGCTCAAGGAGATGGACGACATCAACTCCGAGTTCAAGCAGACCGACGTAGTCCTGGTCGTCGGCGCCAACGACGTCGTGAACCCCGCGGCCAAGACGTCGCCCGGTGCGCCGATCTACGGCATGCCGATCCTGAACGCCGACGAGGCGCAGCAGATCGTCTTCCTGAAGCGCTCGATGCGCCCCGGCTTCGCGGGAATCGAGAACGAGCTGCTCTTCGACCCGAAGACCACTTTGCTGTTCGGCGACGCCAAGGACACCCTCGGCAAGGTGCTCAGCGCCGTGAAGACTCTTTGACGAGACCTCTGTAACAGTGAGTTACTTCCGGCCCGCTGCCTCGTTAGGCTGAGTACGACGGGGACAGCACCCCTCCGTGACCAGGAGGTCACCGCATGCCTGATGACGAGAACAATCCGTACCGCCGCCCGGACGGGCACCGCTACGACGCGCCCGAGTCCAAGGACGACCAGGACAACAAGAGCTGGGACTACCTGATCCTCGGGATCGTGGTCCTCGTGCTGATGGTGCTGATCGCCACCGGCGTCGTGCCGATCTTCAACTTCTAGACCCTGCGTCGGGCGTCAGCCCACCACGCCGTACAACCGGTCGCCGGCGTCGCCGAGCCCGGGCACGATGTAGCCCTTCTCGTTGAGCCGCTCGTCCATGCCCGCCGTCACGATCGTGACCGGGACAGATAGTCCCTCGAGCTCCTTCTCCAGCCGCGCACAGCCTTCGGGCGCCGCCAGCAGGCAGATCGCGGTGATGTGGTCCGCGCCGCGCTTCACGAGGAAGTGGATCGCCGCCGCCAGCGTCCCGCCCGTCGCGAGCATCGGGTCGAGCACGTAGCACTGCCGGCCGGACAGGTCGTCGGGCAGCCGCTCCGCGTAGGTCGACGCCTCGAGCGTCTCCTCGTTGCGGACCATCCCGAGGAACCCGACCTCGGCCGTCGGCAGCAGCCGCATCATGCCGTCGAGCATGCCGAGCCCGGCCCGCAGGATCGGCACGACGAGCGGCTTGGGCGTCGCGAGCTTCACGCCCTGCGCCTCCGCGACCGGCGTCTGCACGGTCACCGCCTCCACGCGCACGTCACGGGTCGCCTCGTAGGCCAGCAGCGCGACCAGCTCGTCGGCGAGCTGACGGAACGTGGGGGAGTCGGTGCGCTCGTCCCTCAGCGTCGTCAGCTTGTGGGCGATCAGCGGATGGTCCGCGACGTGGGTGCGCATGGGCGCCAACCTAGTGCGTCGCAACCTGGTGGTGCCATCGCAGGCAACCTGTCACCATCGAAGGCGGGGCCGACGCAGCAGGAGGCAGCATGTCGCAGGAGACCGAAGCCAACACCGAGGGTGTGGACTTCGTGCTGGTGGCCTACCGCGAGGAGGGCGTCTGGCAGCTGCAGGAGCTCGAGGCCTCGATGGCCGGTGACCTCGACGGCTTCGCGGTCGAGCTGCGTCGCTACCCCGGCGACGGTGGGTCGCTCGGCCTCGTGTCCGTCGACGAGGACTTCTTCCTGCTGGTGCGGGTGCTCGGCGCCGAGACCCGGCTGCTGCTCTCGGACGTGACCGCGGCCTCCGACTGGCCGCTGGCGCGCTCCGTCGTGGACCACCTCGAGCTGCCGATCCCCGACGACGAGGAGGACCAGGAGCCGGCCGGCGACCTCGGCATCGTCACCGACCTCGGCATGGGTCCGATGGACATGGGCGCGCTGCTCGACGACCTCGACCTGTACCCCGACGAGATGCTCGGCGACATCGCCTCCCGCCTCGGGTTCGGCGGGTTGTACGACGACCTCGTCGGCGTCGCCGCTCCGTGACCCCGCCCGCCGATTGGGACCCCGCGATGCGCGAGGCCCTGGAGCAGGGGCGCGCGGCATTGGCCACGGGCGACGTACCCATCGGGGCGGTGGTGCTCGACGCCGCCGGCACCGTGATCGGCCGGGGCCGCAACCGGCGCGAGGCCGACGCCGACCCGACCGCGCACGCCGAGGTCGTCGCCCTGCGCGAGGCCGCCGCGACCCGCGATGGGTGGCGGCTCGACGGCTGCACCCTCGTGGTCACCCTCGAGCCCTGCACCATGTGCGCCGGCGCGATCGTGCTCTCCCGCGTGGACCGGCTCGTCTTCGCGGCGTACGACGAGAAGGCCGGCGCCGTCGGGTCGCTCTGGGACGTCGTCCGCGACCGTCGGCTGAACCACCGGCCGGAGGTCGTCAGCGGTGTGCTGGCCGACGAGGCCTCCGCCCTGCTGCTGGACTTCTTCGCCGGCCATCGCACCCCGTAGGTCGACGACCACAACCCGGGCCACGGCCCGTTCCCGGCGGCCCGCGGCGCTTCTGGTCGTCCATCTCCCTCGCGCCGAGTCGATTTCGGCCGCCCCGGACCTCTCCGGTAGCCTCGTCCGCGGTGGCGTGTCCGAGCGGCCTAAGGAGAACGCCTCGAAAGCGTTTGTTGGCGCAAGTCAACCGAGGGTTCAAATCCCTCCGCCACCGCCACGACGAGACCCGCCCCGGATGCGTCCGGGGCGGGTTCGTCCGTCTCAGACCAGCGCGAGCCCGACACCGAAGACCGGGCCGTCGCCCCAGCCGATGCCGCCCGAGGAAGGCGGCTGGCCGAGCCAGTCGGCGACCGAGGCGCCGAGCGGCCGGGTCAGCACGCCGAACAGCACGATCGACCAGCCGAACCCGAGGCCCAGGTCGATCGCCGTCGTGTCGCCCACGGCGAAGAAGCCACCGATCCCGACGACGGGCGCGAGCGGGACACGGAGCGGCGCTGACCCTCACCTGAGCAGCGGCGGTGAGTCGGGTGACGGCCCTACTGGCGGTAGTTCTCGACGGTCGACGCCCGTCGTACGGCGGCCTCGTCCGGGTTCTCGCCGGAGCCGATGATGCTGCCGTCCGGGTTCGTCATGACCTCAGCGTTCATCCGGGGGCCCGGGAACGCAAGAGGTTGTTCGCCCTGCGCGAAGTGGGTTCCTGCCGGGACGAGGAACGGCCTACCGTCGGGGACATGGACAACGTCGTGCCGCTGCGCCGCCCCCGGAAGAGCACGCCCGACCCGCTGTGGCGCGAGGTCGTCGGGGCCGAGCTGCGGCGGGAACGGCTGGACGCCGGTCGCACGTTGGGCGCCGTGGCCGAGCGGGCCGGCATCTCGGTGCAGTACCTCTCCGAGATGGAGCGAGGCCTCAAGGACCCCAGCTCTGAGCTCCTCGGTGCCGTCGCCGGTGCGCTCGGCCTGCAGCTCGTCGACCTCACCGTGCGGGTCAGTCGCACGCTGCGGAGCACGACCCGTCCGAGCGGGCCGCTGGCGCTCGCGGCCTGATCCGCTAGGCCACCGCCTTGCGGCTGTCGAGCACGATGTCCGCGACGCCGTACGCCACCGCCTCGCGAGCCGACAGGATGAGGTCGCGGTCGGTGTCCTCGCGCAGCCGTTCGACCGGCTGACCCGTGTGCTGGCTGAGGATCTGCTCCATCTCCGAGCGCAGTCGCACGATCTCCTTGGCCTGTAGCGCGAGGTCGGGCAGCGTGCCCTGGCCGCCCCCGGACGGCTGGTGCAGCACCACCCGCGATCGAGGGAGTACGACGCGGCGCCCCGGCGTCCCGGCGGCGAGCAGGACCGCTGAGGAGGACGCGGCCTGGCCGACGCACGTGGTGCCGACCTCCGAGCGGATGTACTGCATCGTGTCGTAGATCGCGAGCATGGCGGTGACCGATCCGCCGGGGGAGTTGAGGTAGAGGTCGATCGGGGTGTCTGGGCTGTCGGACTCCAAGTGCAGCAGCTGGGCGATCACCACGTTGGCGACACCGTCGTCGATTCGGTGCCGAGGTAGACGATGCGATCGGTGAGCAACCGGCTGAACACGTCGACAGCCCGCTCGCCGCGGACGGTCCTCTCGATGACGCTGGGGATCGTGTACTGGCTCATCACGCCCTCCCGAGCCCGACCGCGCTCGGCAGCCGCGACGGCGTGACCGCGGCGACGTCGGTGAGGATCTCGTCGACGAACCCGTAGTCCTTGGCCTCGCCGGCCGTGAACCACCGGTCCCGGCGCGCGTCCGCCTCCACCTTCTCCACCGGCTGCCCGGTGTGCTCGGAGATCAGCCGCATCAGCACGTTCTTGGTGTGCTCGAGGTTCTCGGCCTGGATCTCGATGTCGATAGCCGTGCCGCCGATGCCCGCCGACCCCTGGTGCAGCAGCACCCGCGAGTGCGGCAGGGCGTAGCGCTTGCCCGGCGTACCCGCGGACAGCAGGAACTGCCCCATGCTGGCCGCCAGCCCCATGGCCAGCGTGCTGACGTCGTTGGGGATCAGCCGCATCGTGTCGTAGATCGCGAGCCCCGCCGACACCGATCCGCCCGGGCTGTTGATGTAGAGGCTGATGTCGCGGCGCGGGTCCTCCGCGGAGAGCAGCAGCAGCTCCGCGCACAGCCGGTTCGCGATCGCGTCGTCCACCTCCTGCCCGAGCACCATGATCCGCTGGTGCAGGAGCCGGGAGACGAGCTGGTCGTCGATCGAGCCCGGGTACGTCGAGGGTGGTGCGGACATCGGGTCCTCCGAGGGTCGCGGGTGCTGGGACTCCCACGCTGCCCGCGTCCGCCCCAGGCGTTCCAGCGAATCTGCTCGCAGCAGATCCGCTCTCGGCGTACGACGTGTGCCGGGGCCGGCTCGGTTGTGGCCGATGCCTGCACCGACACGCCGGGGTTTCGTGCACCCCATCGGCCACAATCCGGCCAACCCTGCAGGAATCGCTACCAGACCGAGGCGTTGGGCTGGTCCTCGATGCGCTGCCACCCGTGCGGGGAGTAGGTCAGCCGTCGGCCGTCGTCGGCGACGACGACGAGGAGACCGTGCGTGTTGAAGTTGTACGACGCCCGGTCACCGAACTCGATGGGTGCGGAGTCGTTCTCGACGAAGAGCTGGAAGGCCATGTCCGCAGGGTAGGCGCACCCTCTTGTGGGCCGGCTGTGATCGGGCGCAGACTGGCGGACAGGATGATCGTCGCACCCAGGGAGCTGGTCACCATGATCTCGAGGTCACACCCGACACCTCAGGTCCACGCGCCTGACCTCATGCCGGTGCTGTCACGGGGCAAGCACCGCTCGCCGAAGAAGGGCGCCTGCTTCATGGAGCTGGCGTCCTTCCTCGCGGGCGAGGCCTGGTCGGACCACCCGTCGTGCACCCATCCGCTGCTCGCCTCGCTGGCGCGCGACATCAACGACCACGTCGACGACTACGGGCGCTCCCGGCTCGCGCCGCTGATCCCGTCGGTGATCGGCCTCAACGGGGACGACCCCCGCGTCGACGCCTGGATCGCCCGCGAGGCGGCCCTGGCCGCGCTGCCGGTGACCGCCTCCGAGCGGCAGGGCGTCGCGGCGGTCGGGCTGATGCGCTGCGAGCGGATGCTCAACCAGCTCGAGGGCCGCTCCAAGCACCACCTCGACCCACGCACCGAGGCCCGGCTCGACGACGTGCCGCACGCCCGGGACTGGGCGAGGGGCTTCTCGGCGCTGGGCTGGGGCAGCAGCTCGACCTTCTCCAAGCGCAGCGCCCCGGCGATCGTGCACTCGGCCGTGTCCGGGATCGCGGCGGCCGCGGTGTCGAGCTCCGACGACATCCTCGTCGACCTCCTCGGGCGCACGATCGTGCTGTGCCGTGACTGGTTCGAGCCGGAGACCCCCGCGGTCGTCGTTGATCGGTGGCGCGAGACGGTCCGCATGACCCGGCGCTGACCGGAGCGCTACAACCAGCTCTCCAGCCGCGTCAGCGCCTCGGCCACGTCGCCGGTCGAGCCCGCGAACGACAGCCGCACGAACCGGTTGCCGACCTCGGTGTCGAAGTCGATGCCGGGCGCGGTGGCGACGCCGGTCTCGGCGAGCAGCCGGTGGCACCAGGCCATCGTGTCGTCGGTGAGGTGACCGACGTCGGCGTACACGTAGAACGCGCCGTCCGCCGGCGCCAGCCGGTCGATCCCAAGTCGCGGCAGCCCGTCCAGCAGCAGTCTCCGGTTGTCGGCGTAGCGCGCGACATGCCCGTCGCACTCGGCGTACGACGCCTCGGTGAACGCCGCGACCGCCGCGTGCTGTGACAGCACCGGTGGGCAGATCGTGAAGTTCCCGGTGAGTACGTCGACCGCGCGACGCAGCCGCGGCGGCACGAGCATCCAGCCGATGCGCCAGCCGGTCATGGAGAAGTACTTCGAGAAGGAGCTGAAGACGACCGCCTCGCGGGAGGTCGCCCAGGCCGAGGCGTGCAACGGAGGAGAGGCGTACTCGACGCCGTGGTAGATCTCGTCGCTGATCAGCTGGACGCCGCGCTCCTCGCACCAGGTCGCCAGTGCCGCGAGCTCCTCGGGGAGCAGCATCGTGCCGGTCGGGTTCGCCGGGCTGGCCACGACCAGGCCCTGCACCGGCTCGTCGAGCGACTCGAGCATCTCCACCGTGGGCTGGAAGCGGGACGCCGGTCCGGCCGGCAGCTCGACGACCTCGCAGCCCAGGGCGGTCAGCACGTTGCGGTAGCAGGGGTAACCCGGCCGCGCGATCGCCACGCGGTCGCCCGCTTCGAAGGCCGACAGGAACGCGAGGAGGAACCCGCCGGACGAGCCGGTGGTGACGACCACGTCCGCCGGGTCGACGTCCAGCCCGTGCATCCGGCGGTGGTGCCCGGCGATCGCCTCGCGGAGCTCCGGGATGCCGAGAGCGACGGTGTAGCCGAGCACCTGCTCGTCGAGCGCGCGCTTCGCGGCCTCCCGCACCGGGACCGGCGCGGGAGTCGAGGGCTGGCCGGCGACCAGGTTCAGCAGGTCGCCGTGCGTGCGGCCCCGATCGGCCGCCGCCGCGAGCAGGTCCATCACGTGGAAGGGCGGCACGTCGGCCCGGCTGGCCACGGTGAACCTCGAGACGGTGGGCATCGCCCTACGCTAGCCGTATGGAGGGAACGACCGACGAGCAGTTCGCCTCGGTGCGCGACGCGTTCGCACAGGTGCTGGCCGATCAGGACGACGCGGGCGGGACCGGCGCCGCGGTCGCGGTGTGGCACGCGGGCAGCTGGGTGGTCGACCTCTGGGGCGGCTGGGCCGACGCCGCCCGCACGAGACCGTGGGCCGAGGACACCCTGGTGATGCCCTACTCGGTGACCAAGCCGTTCGCCGCCGTGTGCGCGCTGATGCTGGCCGACCGTGGCCTGCTCGACCTCGACGCGCCCCTCACGACGTACTGGCCGGAGCTGGTCGCCACCGCGACGATGCGCCAGGTGCTCTGCCACCAGTCCGGGCTGGCCTACCTGGAGAAGGCGGCGCCCACGGAGGCGTTCTTCGACGCGGACCTCATGGGCCGGCTCATCGCCGAGCAGCCGCCGCTGTGGGAGCCGGGCACCGCGTGCGGGGAGTCCGCGCTCACCTACGGCCACCAGATCGGCGAGGTCGTCCGCCGCATCGACGGCCGGACCCTCGGCACGTTCCTGCGCGAGGAGGTGTGCGGTCCCCACGGACTCGACTTCCACGTCGGGGTGCCCGACGTCGACCTGCCTCGCGTCGCCGACCTGACCGGCTTCGACGCCGAGTTCCGCCGTCGCGGGGAGGAGGGCAGCCCGGCGATGCGGCTGGCGCTGGCCAACCCGCCCGGCGCTCTCGACCCGGACGTGGTGAACTCCCCGCGCTGGCGGCAGGCCGAGGTCGCCGCGGTGAACGGGCACGGTACGGCGCGCGCGGTGGCGGGTCTCTACGTCGCGCTGCACCAGGGCCGCCTGCTCTCCGAGGAGCTCACCGCCGCGATGACCTCGGTGGCGGCGAGCGGCGTCGACCGGGTGCTCGGCGAGCACGCCGACTGGGGCCTCGGGGTGGCCCTGGACACCGACGGTTACGGGATGGGCGGCGTGGGCGGGAGCCTGGGCTGGTGGAGCAGCCAGGGCGGCTACGCGATCGCCTTCCTGACCGGGGTGATCGGCGACGCGGACCGGATGACTGTGGTCGACGACGCCGTCCGCGGCTGCCTGGGTCTCGGACCTTTCTAACCATCCACACGGACTATGGCGTCACGTCCTGACGCGAGGGATGTTGGGCCCTAACGGGCCGAGCCCCGCCATGATCGCGGCCGTCCTTGTCCATCCCCCGGCGAGGGCGGCCGCTTGGTGCTCCCACCCCGGCCCCACCCAATAGGATGGCTGCCCGCCCCCTGACGACGCCGAGGTGAAGCGTGAGCTTCGACGCGCATCAGATGGACACTGTGCTGCTGATCGGCGCCGTCGTGATGCTCGTGGCGATCCTCGCGGTGCGGGTCTCCGTCCGGGTGGGCCTGCCCAGCCTGTTGATCTACCTGCTGATGGGCGTGCTCCTCGGCGAGTCCGGGCTCGGGATCAAGTTCGAGGACGCCAACGTCGCGCACGCCCTGGGCTTCGCCGCCCTGGTCCTGATCCTGGCCGAAGGTGGCCTCACCACCCACTGGTCCGAGATCCGGCCGGCGATGCGGCTCGGTGTCTCGCTCGCCACCGTCGGGGTCGGTGTCAGTGTCGCCGTGATGGCCGTCGGCGCGCACTACCTCTTCGGGCTCGAGTGGCAGCTCGCGGTGCTGCTGGGCGCCGTCACGTCCCCGACCGACGCGGCGGCGGTTTTCTCGGTGCTGCGGCGCGTCCCGCTGCCCCGTGGCATCACCGGCGCGCTCGAGGCGGAGTCCGGCCTCAACGACGCACCCACCGTGCTCCTGGTGTCCCTCGTCAGCACCGGCGCGGCCCTCGACCACGGCGTCCTCGGCTTCGCCGGGATCGTGCTCTACGAGCTGACCATGGGCGTCGTCGCCGGCCTGGCGATCGGCTTCGGCGGAGCCTGGGTGATGCGCCGGGTGGCCCTGCCGTCGTCCGGCCTCTACCCCATCGCCGTGCTCACGCTGACGATCCTGGCGTACGCCGGCACCGCCGCCCTCCACGCGTCGGGGTTCGCGGCGGTCTACACGGCGGCCCTCGTGCTGGGCAACAGCGAGCTGCCGCACCGCGCCGCGACCCGGTCCTTCTCCGAGGGCGTCGCGTGGCTCGCGCAGATCGGGCTGTTCGTGATGCTGGGGCTGCTCGTCTCCCCGGGCCGGATCTCGCTGTTCCACATCCTCATCGCCGTGCTCGCCGGCCTGCTGCTGACCTTCGTGGCCCGACCGCTCTCCGTGCTGGCGTGCACCTGGGCGCACCGGATGTCCGCGCGGGAGCAGGTGTTCGTGTCCTGGGCCGGGCTGCGTGGCGCCGTACCCATCGTGCTGACGACCATCCCGCTCGCCGAGGAGGTCCGGGGCGGTGAGGAGCTCTTCGACATCGTCTTCGTGATGGTGGTGATCTACACGCTCCTCACCGGTCCCACGCTGCCGTGGGTCGCCGCCCGGCTCGGCGTCACGGTGCGCGACGAGCCCCGCGACATCGAGGTGGAGGCCGCGCCGCTGGAGCGCATCGCCGCCGACCTGCTGCAGGTGAACATCACCCGCCAGTCCCGGCTGCACGGTGTCGAGGTCGGCGAGCTGCGGCTGCCGGTCGGGGCGTCGGTGTCCCTGCTGGTGCGCGACGGGCTGACGCTGGTGCCTGACCAGCGCACCGTCCTGCGCCGGGGCGACGACATGCTCGTGGTCACCCCACGCCGGTGCCGAGAGGCGACCGAGCAACGGCTGCGGGCGGTGTCGCTGCGCGGCCGGCTGGCGGAGTGGCTCGGCGAGCCGCCGCCGTAGGACCTAGGAGGTGCCGGGGCTCGCGCTCGGGACGGGCACGCACACCGACGACGACTTCTTGACCACGATCACGTGCCGGGCCGGGGAGAGCTGGTCGAAGCTGTTGCCGACGACGACGTCGATGCCCGGGCCGAGGTCCTTGTCGGTGACGGTGACCTTCGTCCTGCGACCGAACTGACGGGCCACCAGCTGCGCCGCCAAGTCGCCCTTCTCGGTGGTGAAGACCCGCACGCGCTTGGCCTTGACGTCGTCGGGCGCGTTGCCGATGGAGCCGGCGGTGAAGTCCCGGGCGCGGAGCATCGCCATCGTGCTGTCGGCGAGTCCGGACCGGGTGCCGCCGTTGAACACGCTCACCTGCACCTGGCGGGAGCGGATCCGCTGGCCCTTCCTCACCGTCTTGGTGGAGCACGTCGGCGACGGGGTGGCCGTGGCGGCGGCGTTGTCGCCGGGCAGCGGCTCGAACAGCTTCTTCGCACCGAAGGTCACGCCGAGCACCAGGATGGCGACGAGCACCAGCAGGGTGACGGCGGTGGTGACGTGTCGTCGGGTCATCGCGGATCAAGCCTCGACCACGTGCACGCGCGCGTGCAGCACCTGGCGCTGCTGCAGGGCGGCGCGCAGGGCCCGGTGCAGCCCGTCCTCGAGGTAGAGGTCGCCGTGCCACTCCACGACGTGCGCGAACAGGTCGCCGAAGAAGGTGGAGTCCTCGTCGAGAAGCGCGGCCAGCTGCAGGGTGTCCTTGGTCGTGATCAGCTCGTCGAGCCGGACCTGCCGCGGGGGGAGGGCGGCCCAGTCCCGGGGGGCGAGGTCGTGGTCGGGGTACGGCCTGCCGTCACCGACTCGCTTGAAGATCACGTGCGCAAGCATAAGGTGCGCCCGCAGCGGCCTCGGTAGGGTGCGAGCATGACCGACGCATCCGCTGAGCAGGACCCGATCGCGGTGGCCGTCACCGCCGGCTACTCCTTCGAGGGGCCGGCCCTGGAGCTCGGCGGGCTGATGCTCGACGCCGACCGGCTCTCCGAGGCCCGCGTGCGGATCCCGCTGGGGATGCTCAACCGGCACGGGCTCGTGGCGGGTGCGACGGGCACCGGCAAGACCAAGACCCTGCAGCTGTTGGCCGAACAGCTCTCCGCGCACGGCGTGCCGGTGTTCGCGGCCGACATCAAGGGCGACCTGTCCGGGCTCTCCACGCCCGGCGAGGACAACCCCAAGATCACGTCGCGGGCCGCGTCCGTCGGCCAGCAGTGGGCGGCGACCGGGTTCCCCGTGGAGCTCTACGCGATCGGCGGTGCGGGCACCGGCATCCCGCTCCGGGCGACGATGACGTCCTTCGGTCCGACGCTGCTGTCCAAGGTGCTCGGCCTCAACGACACCCAGGAGTCGTCGCTGGGCCTGGTGTTCCACTACGCCGACAGCGCGGGCCTTCCGCTGCTCGACCTCGCGGACCTGCGCGCCGTCGTGTCGTTCCTGACCTCGGATGAGGGCAAGGGCGACCTGAAGAACCTGGGCGGTCTCTCCTCCGCGACGGCCGGGGTGATCCTGCGCGAGCTGATCGGCTTCCAGGACCAGGGCGCCGACGCGTTCTTCGGGGAGCCGGAGTTCGACACCCACGACCTGCTGAGGACCGCCGCCGACGGCAAGGGCGTGATCTCCCTGGTCGAGCTGCCCAACCTTCAGGACCGGCCCGCGGTGTTCTCCACCTTCTTGATGTGGCTGCTGGCGGACCTGTTCCACGACCTCCCCGAGCTCGGTGATCCCGAGAAGCCCAGCCTGGTCTTCTTCTTCGACGAGGCGCACCTGCTCTTCGCCGACGCGTCCAAGGACTTCCTGCAGGCGATCACCCAGACCGTGCGGCTGATCCGCTCCAAGGGGGTCGGCGTCTTCTTCGTGACCCAGAGCCCGACCGACGTACCCGACGAGATCCTGGCGCAGCTCGGGTCCCGCGTGCAGCACCAGCTCCGCGCGGCCACCCCCAACGACGCCAAGGCCGTCAAGGCGACCGTGAACACCTACCCGACCTCGTCGTACGACGACCTGGGCAAGGTGATCCTCTCGCTGGGGATCGGCGAGGCGATCGTGACGGTCATGAACGAGCGCGGCGCACCGACCCCGGTCGCCTGGACGCGGCTGCGGGCCCCCGAGTCACGGATGGGTCCGGCCGACGCCACGGCGATGGCGGCGGCGGTGCAGGCCTCACCCCTGCAGCCGAAGTACGGCGTGTCGATCGACCGTGAGTCGGCCCGGGAGAAGCTGGCGGCCCGGCTCGAGGCGGGAGCGACGGCGGCTCACCAGGAGAAGCCGACGAGCGGCGCGGGTGACGACCACGTCGACTACCCGACCGGCCGCGGGAGCACCAGGCCCAAGAAGGCACCCGCCGCACCCAAGCAGGACGGCGGCATGGTGCAGGACATCATGAAGTCCGCTGCGGCGAGGGATCTGATGCGCACCGCCGCCCGCGAGATCGTGCGCGGCGTCTTCGGTGTCGGTCGTCGCCGCTGAGCGACCGGGCTGTGGCCTGATGCGTCAGGCGCACCAGCGCACGGCGTCGACCGCGAAGTCGGCCGGTGCGTGCACACCGGCGAGGTCGGGCCGGTCACGGAGCAGGGCCGTCAGGTCGCGGGCGCGCGCGGCGGCGCGACGCTGCGCGGCGGCCGCGAGTCGCTCGTTCCTGGCGCGCTCGGCGCCGTACGCGTCGTCGACCAGCGTCACCGAGCGTCCGGTCTGACGGGCGAGGTGGGTGGAGGTGCTGGGGCCGAGGTCGGTCTCGGCGATGGCGGCGGTCATGGGGTTCCCCCGGAGAGTCGGTCGGGTGTTGCCGGACTCCAGCCTCGTGGAGCCGTGCGACGGCGGCGTTACCCCGTGTGACGGGAAGAAGAAATGTGGGGGTCGGCCTGTACCGATCGCGTGAACACGTGCGACAGGGACGGTCGCGCGCCGCGCGGCCGTCCCTGTCGTGTGCATCCGCCGGTTAGGGCCAGGTCACCTCGGTGACTGCCCCGCCCCGGATCGTGGCCGTGACCTGCACGGGACCACCACCCTTGGCGTAGAGCTCGTAGGAGCCCTCCGTCAGCTCGCCGAACACGAGCGACGGCACGGTCTGCTCGCCGGTGGGTCGATCCACGACCGCCACGTGGGGGTGGTGACCGTCGACCTCCCCGCCGACAGGCCGGATCTCGATCTCGACCCCGACCATGTCGGCCGGCATCGCGACGACGAGCGCCCCGATGTCACCCCCGATGTCGAGCAGGACGGAGCCCTGCCCGGCGAAGGGGTTCTCGGCGTCGACGTGCCCGTGGCCGTGGCCGTGCCCGTGGCCGTGCTCGTCGCTCATCAGTTCGAGGAGCGCGACGTGCCTGGCATGGTCTGGTACCCGCCGTTGGGTGCGGCGAGGAACGGGAAACCGGCGGGGTAGGCACCGTTGTCGTTGATCGTCCCGTCGGTGACCTTGCTGGCGGCGTCGTCCGGCTCGTAGTCCGGGTCGACCAGCGGGATCGTCAGACCGGCGATGGCCCGCAGCTGGATCGTCGTCGTGTCGTCCAGCACCCGGCGCCCGTTGGGGTAGCCGGC
>JBDSMW010000060.1:0-41584 GCA_039915665.1 Nocardioidaceae bacterium | reverse complement strand
CGCGGTTCATGGCTCCCGAGCAGTGGGGTGGCGGCACGACGATCGACGAACGGACCATGGTGTTCGTGCTCGGCCGGACGATGCGGCTGATGCTCGACGCCCGCGACGACGAGGGCGCGTGGCGCGGTACCCGGGAGCAGCTGGACGTCGTGCACCGGGCGACGACACCGAAGCCGGCCGACCGCTACACGACAGTCGCCACGCTGCAGGAGGCCTGGGCGCTCAGCCCTTCAGAGCGGCGCTGACGACCTCGCGGGCCTCGTCCTGCACCTGGGCGAGGTGGTCGGCGCCCTTGAACGACTCGGCGTAGATCTTGTAGACGTCCTCCGTGCCGGACGGCCGGGCGGCGAACCAGGCGTTCTCGGTGGTCACCTTGAGCCCGCCGATCTTCGCGCCGTTGCCGGGCGCCTGGGTCAGCTTCGCGGTGATGTCCTCGCCGGCCAGCGTCGAGGCGGTCACGTCGTCGGGAGAGAGCGCGCCGAGCTTGGCCTTCTCGGCCCGGTTCGCGGGTGCGTCGACACGGGCGTACGCCGGGTCGCCGTACTCCTCCGTCAGCGTGGCGTAGTGCTCGCTCGGGGACTTCCCCGTCGCCGCGAGGATCTCGGACGCGAGCAGGGCGAGGATGATCCCGTCCTTGTCGGTCGTCCACACCGAGCCGTCGAAGCGCAAGAACGAGGCGCCGGCGGACTCCTCGCCCCCGAAGGCGATCGAGCCGTCGAGCAGGCCGGGCACGAACCACTTGAACCCGACAGGCACCTCGGTCAGCGTCCGGCCGACCGCTCCGGCGACCCGGTCGATCATCGAGGACGAGACCAGCGTCTTGCCGATCGCGGCGTCGCCCGGCCAGTCGGGCCGGCCGCCGCCGTAGAGGTAGCTGATCGCGACCGCGAGGTAGTGGTTGGGGTTCATCAGCCCGCCGTCCGGCGTGACGATGCCGTGCCGGTCGGAGTCGGCGTCGTTGCCGGTGGCGATGTCGTAGTCGTCCTTGCGGGCGATCAGCGACGCCATCGCCGACGGCGACGAGCAGTCCATCCGGATCTTGCCGTCCCAGTCCAGGGTCATGAACCGCCAGGTCGGGTCGACGAGCGGGTTCACCACCGTCAGGTCGAGCCCGTGCCGGTCGGCGATCTCGCCCCAGTAGCCGACGCTCGCGCCGCCCAGCGGGTCGGCCCCGATCCGCACCCCGACCTCCTTGATCTTCGCGAGGTCTACGACGTGGGGCAGGTCGTCGACGTAGGTGCCGAGGAAGTCGTAGCCCTCGGCCTTCGCCCGCGCCCGGGCGAACGGCACCCGCCGCACGCCATCGAGCCCCTTCTCGATGTAGACGTTCGCCGCGTCGGCGATCCATTTCGTCGCGTCGGTGTCAGCGGGACCGCCGTTCGGCGGGTTGTACTTGAAGCCGCCGTCGTAGGGCGGGTTGTGCGACGGAGTCACGACGATGCCGTCGGCGAGTCCGTGCTTCTTGCCCAGGTTGGCCCGCAGGATCGCGTGCGACACGGCCGGTGTCGGCGTGTAGCCGTCGCGGTCGTCCACCAGGACGGTCACGTCGTTGGCGACGAGCACCTCCAGGGCGGACGCCCACGCAGGCTCGGACAGGCCGTGCGTGTCGCGTCCGACGAACAGCGGTCCGTCGTACCCCTGCGCGGAGCGGTAGTCGCAGATCGCCTGCGTGGTGGCCACGATGTGCGCCTCGTTGAACGCGGTGTTCAGGCTGCTCCCCCGGTGCCCGGACGTCCCGAACGCGACGCGCTGGTCGGGGTCGGAGGGGTCAGGACGACCGGTGTAGTAGGCCGTGACGAGGTGCGCCACGTCGACCAGGTCGGACGGCTGGGCCACGGTTCCGGCGCGGGGGTCGTTGCTCATCCTGGCATCGTAGCCACGCTCGCGACGAGCGTTCGTCAGTCCGCCGTCTGGTCATGGACCACACACGACGACAGAGCCTGGTCCGGCGTCGCACGGCCGACGTCAGGTTCGTCCTGCGAGGAGAAGTCGGTCGAAGCGAGACTTGCCGAGACACTGTCGTCGAGCTCATCGGCCGGGACGGCCACCGGCCGCAGCTTGGGCGGTGCGGCAGCCCACGCTCGGAGATTGCCCAAGACGTCCTCGTAGAACGAATCGATGGAGCCGAGCACCGAGTCGATGAACGTGCCGCGGCCGCGACCACGCTTGGAGCCGAGCGGTGCGGAGACAGCGACCCGAAATGTGCGGATCTCACGCTGTGGGTCAACGATAAGGCTGGTGGGATCTTCGCGCACCGTCGACAGGAGCTCGGCCGAGGACGATCCTCGTCCGTGCGCCACGAAGGTCTCGAGCCGGACCGAGGGCGGCGCATCCTTGAGCTGACGGACGAGCCAGTTCACGCGGGTCGTCGCACGACCCTCCCGCGGCGCGTCGAGGTCCACGTGGCACGTCACTCGGGATGCACGAAGATCCGCGGTGACTACTAGTTGGCCGATCGTGTCGGCGATGCGGATGGATCCGGTCAGCTCGCCACGCTGACAGAGCGACACCTTGAGTGCCTCGGCCCTCAGGGACGGGTCGGCCAGCTCCTTGCGCGACAAGACTGGGATAACTTCGGTGCCGAGCTGTCGTCCGAGCTGCAGGCTGGCGAACCTCAACAGGGCGTCGAACCGGGCAACGACCTCCGCGATCCCCTTGTCAGAAGCGCGCAACGTGCTGGCAGCTACGGCGTCCCGCAGTCCGACCCAGGCCTCGCCCATGTCCTCGAACTCGAGAGCTCCCGACTTGCGATGTTCCAGGTATCGGATCAGCTCCCCGAGAATCCATGCTTGGTCCGGGTCCGCAACGCCCCGAAACTCTTTCTGCATAACTGCCTCGGCCAGCACCTGGCTCCACGACAGGTGGTGGAGGGCGACTTTGCGCACTTTCCGCTTATCGACGTCCATCGGGTGCTGTCCGGCCACCGCGGGGATCTCGTTGCTGATTGTGACCACTGCGTCGAAGCCCTGATCGCGGGCAATGTCTAAGTAGTTCTCGAGCTGCTCGCGCTCAAGACGGTTAGGGCCAGTCTTCACCTCAACCAGGGCGGTCCACGACCTCGCTCCTCGTGACACTCGGATCAGACCATCGGGGTAGAGCCGTCGCTCACCGAGGAGGAATGGCACCTCGATGAACGCTTCGAGCCGACCCGCAGGCGCACCCCACGGTTTGACCAGGGCTCGTCCGAACTCGTTCACCGCCGTGAGTACCGCGAGCAGGGCCGACGTCGCCCGCCGTTCCTGCTCCTCGGCTCCATTGATTCCCGAGGTCGGGATGAGACGTGCTTCGTGCCAGGACTCCTCGGACATGACTTCCCCCTTTGTACGGCACCGACACCAGCGGCATTGGCACGGACCGTACGCCCCAGACACCCAGACGAGTGTCGCTTTACCTCCGACACGGACGTGGCGAGCACCCGAGCGGCTGTTCACGTCCTCCGGTGGACGCGGACCTGACCGCTCGCGAGCCGGGTCAGGTCGTAGGCCGGTGAGTGCGCCCGGCCATGGTGGAACGCGCACAGCAGACGACCGTTGTCGAGGCTGGTGCCGCCGCCCCGGGACCACGGGGTGTCGTGATGGGCGTGGCACCAGGCGGGCGGACGGTCGCAACCCTCGGCGGTGCAGCCGTGGTCCCGTATCGCCAGGGAGAGACGTTGGGCTTCGGTGTGAAAGCGGGTTCTGCGGCCGAGGTCGAGCACGACCGAAGGACCGCCGAGCATGCGCCGGTAGACAGCCGGGATGACACCGGACTCGCAGTTGAGTCGCCGGGCCGTGCCAGCCGAGATGCGTTCTCCCGAGTCGAGGGTCGCCGTGCCGAGGCCGGACAGCAGCCGGTCATAGTCGAGCAGGACCACGACGGTTGCAGACAGGCCGCCCGCCTGCGGGAGCCGGTCAGCGGGCAGCCGCTCGAGGAGCCGGGCGAAGGCCTCGCCACGTAGCTCCGGTCGAGTCAGCGCGACGGGTCCGTTGCCGGCATCGGGCCGCTGCCTGGGCGAGCTGAAGGCAGTCAGAGCCTTGCTGAGCATCGCGGTGTGCAGCGTCGAAAGCTTGAACCGGCCCGTGTGGGTGCCGTCCCCGTTGTCGGTCACCGTCAGGTAGGACGCGCGGGCCGCTGACCGTTCGCCCCTCTCCAGGTGGAGACCCTCGGCGAGGTCGGCCGCTTCCGGGTCGACGACCTCGAACACCCGACGGCCAAGAGTCCGCAGCTCCTTGGCGTCGTGCTGCCCGGCGAGATGCACCAGATGCTTCTCGGCACGCTCGGTCACGTCTGCTCCCGCCTCACCAGCCAGCGCGTCGACGGCTTCCACGATCACACGGGCCTGGTCGAGGTCGACCAGGCCAGCGGCGAGCGCGTCACGGGTGCTGCGGTGCGGGTGTTCGAGGGCTAGAGCCAGCGTCACCTCGCGGTGAGCGGCGCCGCGATTCCGAATCGTGGCGTGAGCCAGCCACGCCGCGGTAGAGGTGGCCGAGGTGGCGGCGGCCACGTCAGAGGCGTCGGCGGCGACCAGCACCCGTAGGCGCAAAGCCGCGAGCCGAGCCTCGGCTCGGGCCAGCGCGACCAGGGTGTCCCGCTGCTCGTCGAGGCTCATGGACCAGGTCGGAGCTTCCCCCACTGCGCCGAGAGCGGCGTGCAGACGGGTGGTGAACCGGGCGATGGGGTGAATCCGGCTCTCGAGACCCGTGGTGGTGGACATGCCATCAACCTAGAAGTCCGCCGAGAGGTTTTCGGAACAGATTTTCGAACGGTGCACAACGTGCCCCTGGGCGACTCTGTGGACGCTTCCTGGCTTGAGTGCGGAGGAACGCAGTGGCCTCGTGACCGTGGACCGCGCGAAGCTGTCAACCGAACCGGCCTAGGGTCGCGGGGTGAGCGGTGAACAGCACCTGGGGCGGTTGCTGGCGTCGATGCGTCCGCAGCTGCACGCCGGGGAGTTCGTCTTCGTCACCGTGGCCGAGGTCCCCGCGGGGGTCACGCCGGCGGTCACCGTGCGGGAGCCGGAGGGTCTGACGCTGGTGCTCGCGCGGGGCGAGGCGGACCGCGCAGGCCTGGTCTACGAGTACGTCGCCGCGTGGATCACCCTGCGCGTGCACAGCGCCCTCGACGCGGTGGGCCTGACGGCGGCCGTGGCGACCGAGCTGACCGAGCACGGGGTCAGCTGCAACGTCGTGGCGGGCTTCTTCCACGACCACCTCTTCGTGCCGCACGATCGCGGCACGGAGGTGGTCAGGGTGCTCGAGGGTCTGGCCGCCCGGAGCGACTCGCCGGGTTGAGCCGGCTCACTCCCCCGTGCGCAGGTCGTCGGTGAGCACCGGGTCGTCGAACGAGCCGACCACGAGCTGCTCGCTCAACGTCTCGACCGCCTCGTCGATGGCCGCGTCGGGCAGCCAGGCCGCCATCGCGATCCGGCTGTACGGCGTGACCAGGGCACTGACGCCCTCGGCCTCGTAGCGCGCGAGGTAGTCGCCCTGGACGGTCGAGTGCAGCAGCACCCAGCAGTCGGCATGAAACGTCATGCCGGAGGGGGAGTGCGCGATGAAGGCCTGTCGGCCCCGGATCGGGTTGCGGCAATGTGCACAGCGGGCATGCTCCACAGGAATGGCCTTTCTCGTGTCGGGATCTTCCTCGGACTGCGGCTCCCCTCGCCGTCCGAAGCATGCCGACCTTCCACACCGTGAGCTGTGCACGGCCCCCGGATTCCCCTCAGAATCCGCCGCACTCACCTGACCCGCTCAGGATAGGGGGGAACACACCGGACAAGCCTGGGCCAAACGGTCAAATCTGGGGTGGTCCATTCGGGCCCCTCGGCGCATGGCCCGACGCGGCCGCGCACGCATGGCTCGCGGGTGACCGGGCACGATCCCGGGGTGATCGACACCGACCCAGGAGGCACCCGATGACTGACCTGTTCGCAGCGAGCACGCCCGACGAGACCGGCACGTCGCGCGACCGCCCGCCGTTCCGGGCGGACCACGTCGGCAGCCTGCTGCGACCCCGGCCGCTGCTCGACGCCCGGGCCCGGCACGCGGCCGGCGAGATCGACGACGTCGCTCTTCGCGAGCAGGAGGACCAGGCCGTCGCCGAGGTGGTCGCCCTGCAGCGCGACGCCGGCCTCCAGACCGCGACGGACGGCGAGATGCGTCGTACGTCGTGGCACATGGACTTCATCTACCAGCTCGAGGGCATCGACCGGACCGACGATCAGCTGCAGGTGCACTTCCGCAACGCCGACGGCGAGATGGACTTCGAGTCGGCGGCGATGCAGGTGCACGACCGGGTCGGGCTGGGCGCGACGATCTTCGGCGACGCCTTCAGCTTCCTGGCCGAGACCGTGCGCCAGACCGCCGACGGCCTGACCCCGAAGCTCACCATCCCGTCGCCGAGCATGGTGCACTACCGCGGCGGCCGGGCCGCGATCGACGAGACCGTCTACCCCGAGCTCGACGAGTTCTGGACCGACTTGTCCGCGGCGTACGCCGAGCAGGTGCGCCGGGTCGCCGAGCTCGGCTGCACCTACCTGCAGCTCGACGACACCAGCCTGGCCTACCTCAACGACCCGAAGCAGCGCGAGCTCGTCGCGTCGCAGGGCTCCGACCCGGACCACCAGCACGAGCAGTACATCCGCACCATCAACGCCGCGATCGCGGACCGTCCGGCCGGCCTGCGGGTCACCACGCACCTGTGCCGCGGCAACTACCGCTCGTCGTGGGCGGCCGAAGGCGGCTACGACTTCGTGGCGGAGGCGCTGTTCAACGACCTCGCCGTCGACGGCTTCTTCCTGGAGTACGACGACGAGCGCTCGGGTGGCTTCGAACCGCTGCGGTTCGTGCCGAAGGGCAAGCAGGTCGTGCTCGGTCTGGTGACCACCAAGAGCGGGAAGCTCGAGGACAAGGACGACCTCAAGCGCCGCATCGACGAGGCGGCGAAGCACGTGCCGCTCGAGCAGCTCTGCCTCTCGCCGCAGTGTGGGTTCTCCTCCACGGTCGAGGGCAACACCCTCACCGTCGAGGAGGAGCGCGCCAAGCTGGCCCTGGTGGTGGAGACCGCCCAGGAGGTCTGGGGCTAGCCGCCGAGCGTCCGGAAGAAGTCGGGCGGCGCGATCACGTCGTCCGGGGACAGGTCGTGGATCGAGGAGCGGTTCAGGCCCAGCAGGGCGGAGTCGATCCCGCCGCGCAGGATGTCGAGGACGTTCTCGACCCCGGCCTGTCCACCGGCCGCGAGCCCCCACAGGTAGGCCCGGCCGATCATCACCGCGCGGGCCCCGAGCGCGACCGCCTTGACGACGTCGCTGCCGCGCCGGATCCCGCCGTCGAGAACCACCTCGATCTGCGACCCGACGGCGTCGGCCACGGCCGGCAGCGCGCGGATCGGGGCCGGGGTTCCGTCGATGTTGTTGCCGCCGTGGTTGGACACCGAGATCGCGGTGACGCCGGCGTCGACGGCCTTGCGGGCGTCGTCGACCCGGCAGACGCCCTTGAGCATGAACGGGCCGCCCCACTCCTCACGGAGCCAGGCGACGTCCTCCCACGACGGCGGGTCGGTCTGCATCCAGGCGCCGTAGGCACCGAAGAAGGTCGGCGCCGGGGTGCCGCCCTCGGCGAGGTTCGGGGCGGTCAGGTCGGGGATGCCGCCGTTGCGGACGAAGTCCAGCACCCACTGCGGGCGACGGAGGCCCTCGGGTGCGAACTTCACCATCGTCTTGAGGTCCATCTTCTCCGGGATCGACGGGCTGCCCCAGTCCCGGCCGTGCGAGAACGACCAGTCCAGGGTGGCGATCAGGCCGACTGCGCCGGCCGACCGGGCGCGCTCCATGCGGGCCGACATGTCCTCGCGCGAGCCCATCCAGTACATCTGGAAGAACGTCTGCGGGTTCGCCGCGACCACGTCCTCGACGGGCTTGCTCGCGAACGACGAGAGGCCCATCGCCGTACCCCTCGCCGCGGCTGCGCGCGCCACGGCGACCTCACCGTCAGGGTGGACCGCCTGCACGCCGGTGGGCGAGACGATCACCGGCATCGAGATGTCCTGGCCCATCACGGTGGTGGCCTGGTCGCGCTTGGCGGAGGCGCCCGCGACGTGCGGCGCGAAGCCGAGCTGTCCGAACGCCAGCGTGTTGTCGGCGTAGGACGCACCGGCCTCGGACCCCGCCAGCAGGGCGCCGTAGACGGACGGGGGCAGTCGCTTCTTGGCCCGGCGCTGGGCCTCGGCGACGGTCTCGAACCAGGTGCTCTTGCTCATGAGGTGCCTCTCCTGAAGGGGAATCCACGGAACGCGGGGACGAGGGCGCGGGGGCTGCGGGCCCGGACGGCACCGGCCCACAGACCCGTCCCGTAGGCCAGGTCGTCGAGCCGACGCGCGACCCCGAAGCGGACCGGGTCCAGGTCCGGCCGGAGGCGGCGGTGATCCAGCAGTGCGTCGGCGACGGCCGCGACCACCAGGGCCCGACGGGCGCGGGACGACCGGGTCGAGGCGACGAGCGCGACCGGCCAGTAGTGCCGGGTCAGCGCGGAGCCGACCTGCTGCAGCGACGACACCGTGCCGAGCGCGGTCAACGAGGCGGCCGTGCGCAGCGGGTGGTCGCCGGCGGCGAGCTGGCGAGACACCGACGCGGTGACCCCGACGCACACCAGCGCCGCGGCAGGCAGGGACCAGCGGCGCTGGGCGAGCACCGCCAGGGTCAGGGCGGTCGTCCACGGGCTCAGCACCAGCGGCGCGACGTCAGAGCCGTGCCGGTCGGCCAGCAGCGCGGCACCGGTCCCGTAGAACGCCTTGCGCCGCAACCACGGCCCGAGCGACGTCCGGTGGTCGTGGCGTACGACGGACGCCGGCTCGTAGCGCACCCGCCAGCCGGCGGCGTGCGCCCGCCAGACCAGGTCGACGTCCTCAGCCACCGGCATGGTGTCGTCGAAGGCCCCGGCGTCGAGCACGGACCGTCGCGCGAGCAGCGCGGCGCTCGGGAGGTAGGCCACCCGCGACAGCGGCCGGACCGGACCCGGGCGCCGTCCCAGGTCGAGGGAGGAGCGGGCCGCCTCGTAGCGGCAGAGCCAGCCGTCGTCGTCGCGCGGCCGGCTGCCAAGGACCCGGGGCCCGACGATCCCGACGGCGGGGTCGTCGAGGTGCCGGCGCAGCAGGCCGAGCCAGCCGGGCTCCGGCACGACGTCGGAGTCGAGGAACGCGACGAGGTCGGTGCGCACCCGGACGAGGCCGGTGTTCCGCGCGGCGGCCGGGCCCCGACTGACCTGGTGCCGCAGCACTGTCGCGCCGAACTCGGTGGCCACGGCGCGGGTGGTGCGCGGCTCCTCCGAGCCGTCGTCCACGACGACGACCGGCAGCCCCGGGGGCAGGGAGGCCAGGAGCCGGGCGAGCTGGCGGGGCCGGTCGCGGACGGGCACCACGACCGTCACGTCGGTGACCTCCTCGTCGGACAGCGTGCCGTCGAACACCGGGTCGGCCAGACCGCGGTCGAGCAGCAGGCGGGCGACGGCGGAGGAGTCGACGTCGGTGGCGACGACCGCACCGTCGTGCAGCATCGCGACCGCGCGGGGCTTGAGGTGCAGCACGGTCCCCGCCCCACCGACCAACGTCCGGCCGTCGTCACACGCCCGGGTGTCCCCGGCGAGACGGACCCGGAACCCGGTCGGGAGGGACGTCATCCGGTGAACCCCCCGTCGGCGTGCAGCACGCTGCCGTGCACGACGGTGCCGGCGGTGGCGGCGAGCTCGACGACCGCGGCGACCTCGTCGGCGGTCAGCGCACGTCCGGCGGCCTGCGACGCGAAGAGCTCCGAGACATCCACGTCGTAGACGGCGGCGGTGGCCTTGAGCATCTCGGTGTCCGTGGACCCGGGCGACACGGCGCAGGCCGTCACAACGGTGCCGGTGAGGTCGGCGGCCAGCCCGCGGACGATGCCGATGACGGCGTGCTTGGCCAGGCAGTACGCCGCCAGGTGGAACAGCCCCCGCTCCCCCGCAACGGAGGCGATCCCCACGAACGAGGGCGTGCGCGTCGAGCGGAGCAGGTGCGGCACGGTCGCGTGCGCGGTGTTCCAGACACCCAGGACGTCGGTCTCCCAGAGCAGCTGGAGGTCGGCGGGGTCGGTCTCCCACAACGGGGCTCCCCCCGCCATCACGGCCGCGCCGGCCACCACGACGTCGAGCGAGCCGTGCGTCTCGACCGCGGCGGCCGCGGCCCGGTGCAGGGCGTCGAGGTCGCGCACGTCGGCCACCACCGGCACGACCCGGGCCGGGTCCAGGTCGACGACGGCGTCCAGGTCCGCCTTCGACGCCAGCGCGTACGACGTACCGGCCGACTCGCCCGCGCAGGAGTCCAGCGCGTGCACGACGAACCCACGGTCGAGCAGCCGGCGCACGACGGCCGCGCCGATGCCACGGGCGGCGCCCGTGACCAGCGCGACGGGGGGACCCGTCATGGCGTGCCCAGCGGCTGCCGCGCCCCGCCGAGCCGCCCGTTGGCCGTCACGTCGAGGGCGGTGAGCTCGGCCACCAGGTTGCGGACCAGCCGCTGGAACAGCTCGCGGCCGCGTTCCGGGCTGCTGGTCGTGGGGTCACCGAGGACGCCGTTGGGCGACACCCCGCGCACGCCCTCCTCCCGCAGCCTCGGCATCAGCTCGGAGACCGGCTCGGTCGCACCGGCCGCCATCAGGTCGACCCGGACCGACCACGGAGCGAGGAACCGCAGCAGGGAGGTCTCGGTCTCCCCCGCGTGCGCATCCGCGTCGGCGAGCGCGGTGGAGGTCCAGGCCACCGCCCGGTCCTCGTAGCGCAGCAGCTCCACCACCTTGAGGAGTGTCGAGGTGTTGCCGCCGTGCCCGTTGACGAAGACGATCCCGCCGGACCAGTGGCAGGCGGAGCGGGCGAGCTCCACCAGCAGCAGGAACAACGCCTCGTGACCGATCGAGACCGTGCCGGGGAAGCCCTGGTGCTCACCGCTCGCGCCGTAGTTGACCGACGGCGCGACCAGCACCCGGGTGCCGGTGGCATCGAGCCGCTCGGCCGCCGCTCGCGTGACCGCGTTGGCGACCATGGTGTCGGTCGCCAGCGGGAGGTGCGGGCCGTGCTGCTCGACCGACCCGACCGGCACCAGCAGCAGCGGCTGGCCGGGCTCGATCCGGGGCCAGCGCTGCTGCCCGAGTCCCAGTGACGCTGCCGTCGGCGCGACCGTCCCGCGCACGAGCCCGACCTCAGCTTCCGGGGGCGAGGCCGGCGAGAGGGTTCTCGGCGCAAGGCTTGGCCCAGGAAGGTGACGCGGGCGGCCGGACCGTCAGCAGGGTCAGCGGCACGGGGGCGTTGCGGACCGGGCCGGTGTGGGAGTGGTCCCCCGACGAGGTCGGCACCGCGCCCGGCGTGCCCGCGTTGCCCTTGACGCACTCCGGGTCGGGACCGTCGAGCGGCAGGCCGGTGAAGAACTTGGCGGCCATGCACCCGCCTCGGCACGAGTCGTAGGCCGAGCACATCGTGCACGCGCCGCCGGTCTGCGGCGAGCGGAGGTCCAGGAACAGGTCCGAGTGCTTCCAGACCTGGTCGAAGCCGCCGACCGACCGGACGTTGCCGGCCAGGAACTGCTCGTGGATCGCGAACGGGCAGGCGTAGACGTCGCCGACCGGATCCACCAGGCAGACCACGCGCCCCGCGCCGCACAGGTTCAGACCGGGCAGCGCGTCGCCGTACGCCGAGAGGTGGAAGAACGAGTCACCGGTCAGCACGGACTCGCCGTGCGCGACCAGCCAGTCGTAGAGCTCGCGCTGCTGCTCTGGCAGCGGGTGCAGCTCCTTCCAGACGTCGGCGCCACGTCCGGAGGGGCGCAGCCGGGTCAACCGCAGCTGGGCGCCGAAGTGGTCCGCGATCGCCTTGAACTCGTCGAGCTGGCCGATGTTGTGGCGGGTGCACACCACCGACATCTTGAAGTCCTTCATGCCGGCCGCCTGGAGGTTGCCCATCGCCCGCATCGCGGCGTCGTAGGTGCCCGCGCCCCGCACGTGGTCGTTGACCTCGGCCGTCGCCCCGTCCAGCGAGATCTGCACGTCGACGTAGTCGGTCGCCGCGAGCTTCTCGGCCCGTTCCGGGGTGATCCGGAAGCCGTTGGTCGAGAACTTCACGCCGACGTGGTGGTCGACGGCGTAGTCCAGCAGCTCCCAGAAGTCCGGGCGCACGGTCGGCTCGCCGCCGCCGATGTTGACGTAGAAGATCTGCATCCGCTCGAACTCGTCGATGAGCGCCTTGCACTCGTCGGTCGAGAGCTCCCGCGGGTCGCGGCGGCCCGACGACGAGAGGCAGTGCACGCAGCTGAGGTTGCAGGCGTAGGTCAGCTCCCAGGTCAAGCAGATCGGGGCGTCCAGGCCCTTCTCGAAGTGGTCGACCAGCTTGCCGGGTGATGGCGGGGCTGTCGGTGCCCGGGCGGGTGCCTGAGCCGCGGGACGCTCTTCGAGGATCGTCATGCGTCGTCTCTCCTGGTGATCATGCCGCCGCGGGCCAGGCCCGCCAGGGCGTGGGTGTACGCCGGCCAGTGCGGCTCGGGCACCCCCGCCCCGACGAGGGCGTCCTGCACGGTGGGGCTGTGCTCGAGACGACGGACGACGTCCACGAGCTCGGGGGTCTTCAGGAAGCTGAGCCGGCGGGTGCCGAAGTGGTAGGCCAGGGCACCGAACGGCTCGGGACGCAGGGCCACCGAGCCGTCCAGGCGCCACGGCTCCGCCAGCATCGACGTCGCGACGGGGGCGCTCGTCGGCATCAGTAGACGCCGCACATCCCGTCGATGGACACCTCTTCGACGAGCGCCGTCTCCGCCAGGTCCGAAGGCGCCAGATCGGTCTCGGTCGTGGGGGCTTCAGTCGTCGCCTGGGGGTCGGTCATGAGGACACCGCTCTCTCGGGTTCTGGGTGGGTGGAACTGGTGACCTCACGCTAGGTCCGGGACGGCTCCGGCGTAACCCCCTCGGCAGGAGGCGGAGTACCTCTCCGCACGGACAGGTCCGACCCCACGACCGGGCAGCAGACGGGTGGGCTGGACGACCCGTTTCGCGATCCTCGTCTGTGCCGCGGCCCCGTGCGCTCCTACGTTCACGACGACCGCACGAACCGCCCGCAGGAGGACCAGCATGCAGGTAGACGAGCTGCTCGAGCCTCTCCCGATCACGTCCCCCGGGTCCCGATGAGCGGCCAGGCGGTCCACCCTGGTGTGGCCCCCATCGACCCGCTCGCCGCCACGGTGCACGGCCGCTACGAGGACGAGGTGGTCGTCGTCGAGGCGGTGCACACCACTCGGCCGCCGTCCGGGCCGCGCACCGTCCGCACCGAGCACTTCGACCTCACGCCGCTGGACCGACGGGTGCACGTCGCGCACGTCGTGCCGCGCGAGAGGGTCGACGACGACCTCGCCGGTTTGCTCCACGACGAGCTGTTCGGGCCGGGCTGGCTGCGCGGCACCGACCTGTTCGAGCGGGTGTTCACCGGGGTCGTGCGCACCAGCGCCGCCGACGCCCTCGACAGCTGGGAGCTGTTCTACCGCAACACCCTGGCCCGGCTCGACGCACCGGACCGGGACACCGCGCCGGGGGCGCACGGCTCGATCGACGGCTACGCCCCCGTGCACGACCACGCGCTGGACCTCCTCGCGACCGGCTCGGTCCTGGAGCTGAGCTGCTGCTTCGGCTTCCTGTCCCTGCGGATCGCCCGCACCGGCCGCGCGACGACCGCCGCCGACGTGTCCAGCGGGACCGTGAACCTGCTCGACGCGATGGCGCCCCGGCTCGGCGTACCCCTCGTCACCACCACCGCGGACGCCGCCCGGTTCCCCGCCGAGGACGGCAGCGCCGACACCGTGCTGGCCATCCACCTGCTCGAGCACCTCGAGCCGGGGCACGGCGCGCAGGTCGTGGCGGAGGCGCTACGGCTGGCCCGGCGCCGGGTGGTCGTCGCGGTGCCGCTGGAGGACGAGGCCAACGAGACCTTCGGCCACGTCCGCACGGTGTCGCTGGACGACCTGCACCGCTGGGGACGCAGCACCGGCTGCGCCTACGACGTACACGAGTTCCACGGCGGCTGGCTGGTCGTCGACCGTCTCAGGACGGAGTGATCCACCTCGGGCAGCACGGTAAAAACCCTCACGACCCGGACAGGCCACGCGTACCTTCGAAACATCATGACGATCGTCCTGCTGCTGTCCACGATGGCGCTTCTCGCGATGCTGCTGTGGGTCGCCCGACGCCACCGCGCCGCCCTGGCGTGGAGCCGTGAGCTCGAGGTCGCGTTCCACACCGACGAGCGGCTCGAGCTCAAGCGCCACCGACTGTTCTAGGCGACGTACGGGATCGTCTGCGGTCCCTCCGGCAGCACGCACACGCGGGCGTCCCGTCCGGCCCGGTCGAGCGCCTCGACGACCGTCGCCGCGACGTCGTCGGTGTGCCCGAGGTGCGCCGTGGCCAGGTCATCGGCCGAGAGGTACGACGAGCGCACCACCACGTCCGCGTGCGCCTGCACCTTGGCCTGGACCTGGACCTGCCACTGGTCAGGGACGGTGCGCTCGCGCGCCGCGATCGTCGCGAGCAGCGCCTCCGGGGACGGCTCGGAGGCGAGCACCTCGCGGTAGGACCCGTGGTCGGGGAACCCGTCCCGGCACTCGGCGGCGCAGACGATCGTGCCGCCGGCCTTCACCACGGTCATCCCGGCCGACATGCCCTTCACGGCCTGGTAGAGGTTCTGGTCGAGCGGGTAGCCCGCGTTGGTGGTCACCACGACGTCGAACAACCCGGGCACCGGCTGCATGGCCAGGCGGTGCGAGGACGCCCGGGCCGCGGTGTGCATCGCCGGCACCGGTCCTCCGAACGCCTCGACGATCCGCTGCTCGCGGTTGAGCACCACGTCGAGCGCGAAGTCCACCCGGCCGACGGCCTCGACGACGGCCCGGATGTCGTCGTGCACCGGGTTGCCCTCGCAGACCGCCCAGGTCGCCCTCGGGTCACCGATCCGCCTCGCGTCGTGCAGCGTCAGCACGGTCTCCAGCCCGGCCAGCCCGGGGGCGACGAGCTTGGGGCCGCCGCTGAAGCCGGCGAAGAAGTGCGGCTCGACGAAGCCCGTGGTGATCCGGACGTCGGCGTCCACCCAGTGCCGGTTGAGGAAGACGGGCACGTCGTGACCGTGCCGTCCCAGCCACACCAGCGACGCGTCGTCGCGGGCGTCGTGGTTGACCACCCGCACGGCGCCGGCCACCTCCTCGCCCAGCATGGCGCGGATCTCGGCCCCGGTGTTGCCGCGGTGCGTGCCGGTCGCGACGAGCACCACCACGTCGTCGAGGGAGACGATGCCCTCGAGCTCGTCGAGCACCGCCGGGATCATCAGGTGCCGCGGCTGCGGGCGGGTGCCGTCGCACATCGAGATCGCGACGGTCTGGCCGGGCCGCACGAGCTCGCGCAGCGGCGGACCCTCGACCGGGTGCCGCAGGGCGTCGCGCAGCAGCCCCGTCTGGTCCTCGGCCGCCTCCACGTAGGTCGGCTCCACGACCGTCGTACGGTCCGCGGGCAGCTCCACCTCCAGGCCGTCCGAGCCGTAGGCCAGCCGCACCGTCACCGTGTCCCGAGTCATGCCCTCACCCTCGCACGACGCAGGTCAGATGACGCCGAGCTTGCTGGCCTCGTAGACCGCCTCGGCCCGGCGCGAGACGCCGAGCTTGCGGAGGATGTTGCCGACGTGGAACTTCGCGGTGGTCTCGGAGATGTAGAGCCGGGCTCCGATGTCGCGGTTGCTCAGGCCGCGCGCGAGCAGGCTGAGCACCTCGCGCTCGCGGGCGGTGAGCTGCTTGGTCTGCTCGACGGGCGGGGCGTTGAGGCCGCGGACCATGGCCGCGGCGCTTCGGGCGTCGAACGCACTCTCGCCGCGGGACACGTCCCGGATCGCCCGGATCAGCGCGGAGGTGTCGACGTCCTTGACGACGTAGCCGCGCGCGCCGGCCCGGATCGCCTGCAGCACCAGGTGCTCGTCGAGGAAGGTGGTGAGCACCAGGACACCGACCTCGGGGTACTTCGCGGTCAGCTCCTGGCAGAGCTCGAGGCCCTCGCTGTCCGACGACGTTGACAGCTTGAGGTCGAGAAGGACGATCTGCGGGTTGGCGCGGCCCACGACCGCGAGCGCCTCGCTGGCGCTGGACGCCTCGGCGACCACCCGCAGGTCGTCCTCGCGCTCCAGGATCGAGCGCAGCCCCTGCCGGACGATGGCGTGGTCGTCGACCAGCATGATTCCTACGACGTCGCTGCCGCGGGCGCTGGACTGGGAAGGTGCGAGCGTGGCCATGTCTAGGCCTCCTCGATCTGGGTGGTGCCGGGGCGGTCGGCGGGGGTGCCGGCCAGGTCGCTGACGTGCGCGCGGGGGGCGGGGAGCAAGGGCAGCGGGATGCGCATCTCCACCCGCACGCCTCCGAGCCGGGCCCGCCGGAACGCGAGGCTGCCGCCGAGGTCGCCGATGCGACTCTCCATGTTGACCAGCCCGCGGTGCCGACCGTCGACCATGGTGGCCCGCTCGAGCCGCAGCTTGCGGCTGAGCTCCTTGGGGTCTCCCTCGCCGTCGTCGGCGACGGACACGGTGATCTGGTCGTCGCGGTAGCGCAGCCGGACGATCGCCCGGGTCGCCTGGGCGTGGGTGGCCACGTTGAACAGTGCCTCCCCGACCGTGCGGGCGATCTCGTGGTCGGCGTCGTTGGGCAGTCGCAGCACGTCGCCCTCGACGCGGAGCTGCACCGACAGGTGCGGCTTGTGCTGGTGGGCCACCTCGTGCAGCAGCTCGGGCAGCGTGGAGACGGTCTCGCGGTGCGGCTGGTGCAGGGCGTAGATCGCCCGGCGAAGCTGGTCGACGGCGTCCTGCGACAGCTTCTTGGCGGTCGTCAACCGTCCCAGGATCGAGGAGGCGGGCCGGCCGAGCGCCTCGGCCTCCCCACGAGCGATCTCCACGGCCATGCCGGCAGAGAGGACGTACTGCGTGACGCTGTCGTGCAGCTCGCGGGCGATCCGGTGCCTCTCCCCGTCGATCAGCTCGCGCTGGTGCGCCAGGAGCAGCCGCTCCTCCACGTGACGGAGCTGGGCGGTCCGGTCCGCGAGGTTGCGGGCCTGGGCCGTCGCCTCGTCGTACAGGTGCTGGGCCCGGCGGTGCAGGGCGAGACCGGCTTGGTACTGCTCGGAGGTGTGCAGGGAGACCGCGGCCTGGTTGGCCAGGATCCGCAGCACCGACAGGTCACCGGGCTCGGGGTCGACCTGCAGGCGGTGCTGGGCGACCAGGCTGCCGACCGTGCGGCCCTCCAGCGTCATCGGCACCCGGATCCAGCCGGACGGCTCGATGACCGGGCGGGCGTGGCCGGCCCGGATCGACTGAAGCTCCAGCTTGACCGAGGTGGGCAGGTCGGACTCGTCGACGGTGATCACGCCGTCGCCGCCGGAGGCCAGGAACCGCGGTCGGGCGCCCCTAAGGTGCCCGTCGGAGAGCGCCAGCACGGTCCACTCGGCGTTCAGGTGGGCGGCGGCCGCCCGGACGACCTCCTCCAGCAGGCCGCGCGGGCCCTCGACCGTCCGGACCAGGGCGCGGGAGATCGAGTCCATGGCCCGGACGGCGTGCTGCATCCGCTCGTCGGAGCGGACGTAGGCGCGGTAGTAGGAGGTCTTGCCGGATCGGACACCGGTGAGGGTGGCCAGGTCGAGCCGCTGGCGGCGCGGGCTCACGCCGTCCTCACCGGGGGCATCAGAGCGCGGCCAGGAACAGCTTCTCGACGTCGCCCGAGGACGCCGAGCGCGGGTTCGTCGTCAGGCAGGCGTCGTCGAGGGTGTTCAGCGCGAGCCGAGGGATGGCGCTCTCGTCGACGCCGAGCTCCCGCAGCCCGCGGGGGACGCCGACGTCGTCGGCCAGCTCCCGCACGTGCACGGCGAGCATCTCGGCGACCTCGCCCGCCGGGATCCCGTCGACCGGGAGCCCGGCGGAGCGGGCGAGGTCCACGAACCGCTCGGGGCTCTCCTGGGCGTTGTAGCGGATCACGTGCGGCAGCAGGACGCCGTTGACGACACCGTGCGGGGCGTCGAGCAGTCCGCCCACCTGGTGACTCATCGCGTGAGTGGCGCCGAGGATCGCGTTCGTGAACGCCAGCCCGGCGTTCAGGCTGGCCTGCGCCATCTTGGAGCGGGCTGCCTCCTCCCTGGGTCGCAGGATCGTGGTGCGGAGGTTCGCGCAGACCAGGCCGACGGCGTTCAGGGCGTGGATGTCCGCGAGCGGGTTGTGGGCCAGGGACACGAACGACTCGATGCCGTGGGTCAGCGCGTCGAGGCCGGTCGCGCCGTTCAGCCACTCCGGCATCGTCATCAGCAGCCGCGGGTCGGTGATCGAGATGTCCGGCACCAGGGCCCGGCCCATGATGGTGATCTTCACCGACCGCGCCGTGTCGGTGACGATGCAGAACTGCGAGACGTCGGCCCCGGTGCCCGACGTGCTCGGGATCATCAACAGCGGCGGGATCGGCTTGGCCACCAGGTCGACGCCGCCGTAGTCCAGGATCCGGCCGCCGTTGCCGGACAGGATCGCGACGCCCTTGGCCGCGTCGATGCACGAGCCGCCACCGAGCGCGATCAGGACGTCGCAGCCTTCCTCGACGTACCGCTCGTAGGCGGCGTGGATCTCGTGGTCCTTGGGGTTCGGGGTGACGGCCGACCAGACCACCGGCGTCAGCCGGGAGCCCCGCAGGTAACCGAGGAGCTCGTCGCACCAGCCGGCCTCGATGATGCCCGGGTCGGTGACGACCATCGGTCGCCGGGCGCCGAGGCGGGCGGCGGAGAACCCGGCCTCGCCGAGGGAGCCGAGGCCGAAGACGACCTCGGGCGCATGGAACTTCACCAGCGGTGGCCGAGGTGGCTGCTCGGCCAGGTCCTCCGTGCGCTGGGTCGGCAGGTCGGGTTCAACGATCGACTGCACAGCGCCTCCCATCAAGACGCCTCCAAACTACACGCGGGTCCGGGGACCCGGAAGCACGACAGGACCTGGCCACCGGCTAGGGCCGCGCCCGCGCACCCGGGACCGACCGCGAGGCGGGCACGCACCTGACCGGACGGGTAGGTGTGCCTGCCGTCGCACGCCGCTTGACTGAGGAGCATCCAGGGGATCCGGCACGGTCGAGGAGGACAAGCGATGAAGACCAGAGCAGCAGTCGTGGTCGAGGCGGGCAAGCCGATCGAGATCGAGGAGCTCGAGCTCGACAAGCCGCAGGCGGGTGAGGTGCTGATCCGCTACACGCACGCCGGCCTGTGCCACTCCGACGTGCACATCGCGCACGGCGACCTGGAGGCCCGGCTGCCGATGGTCCTGGGACACGAGGGCGCGGGCATCATCGAGGAGGTCGGTCCCGGCGTCACGAGGGTCAAGGTCGGCGACCACGTGGTGTGCTCCTTCATCCCCAACTGCGGCACCTGTCGCTACTGCGCCTCCGGGCAGCAGTCGATTTGCGACATGGGCGCCACGATCCTCGAGGGCTACCTGCCCGGCGAGCACTTCCCCTACAAGGGTCCCCGCGGCGACTACGGCGCCATGTGCATGCTCGGCACGTTCAGCCAGTGGGGCGTGATCCACCAGAACTCCTGCGTCACGGTCGACGACGACCTGCCGCTCGAGAAGGCCGTGCTCGTCGGTTGCGGCGTCCCCACCGGCTGGGGCTCGGCCGTGAACACCGCCAACGTCCGCCCCGGCCAGACCGTGATGGTCTCCGGCATCGGCGGCATCGGCATCAACGCCGTCCAGGGTGCGAGGTACGCCGGCGCGAAGTACGTCGTGGCCGTCGACCCGCTGGAGAACAAGCGGGAGAAGGCGATGGAGCTCGGCGCCACGCACGCGTTCGCCACGGTCGAGGAGGCCCAGGAGGCCATCACCGACCTGACCCGCGGGCAGATGGCGGACTCCGCGATCCTCACCCCCGGCCTGATGACCTCGGAGATCGTCGCCGGCGGCTTCAACGCGGTGGGCAAGGGCGGCGTGGTCGTGCTGACCGGCCTCAACAAGGTGATGGAGCCCAACATCCAGCTGCCCGGCACGGTGATGACGCTCTTCCGCAAGTCGCTCAAGGGCAGCCTGTTCGGCGACTGCAACCCGACCACGGACATCCCGAAGATCCTCGGGCTCTACCAGTCCGGCGACCTCAAGCTCGACGAGATCATCACCCGCACCTACACGCTGGACGAGGTGCAGGAGGGGTACGACGACCTGCTCGCCGGCAAGAACATTCGTGGCGTCGTCGTGCACTCGCACGACTGACGACGTTGGTCTCCCCCGGTCCCGTGCTGGACCGGGCCCGTGAGGTGGAGCTGCTCGTCGCCGCGCTCGACGGTGGCGCGCACGTCCTCCTCGAGGGTCCGCCCGGAACGGGCAAGTCCACCCTGCTCCGCTCGGTCGCGTCCGAGCGCGCCGCGCCGTTCCACCTCGTCGAGGGCAACGCCGAGCTGACCCCGGCCCGGCTCGTCGGGCACTTCGACCCGGCGCAGGTGCTGGCCCGGGGCTACAGCCCGGACGTGTTCGTCGACGGCCCGCTGGTCGAGGCGCTGCGCGACGGCGGCCTGCTGTACGTCGAGGAGATCAACCGGGTCCCGGAGGAGACGCTCAACGTGTTGATCACGGTGATGTCCGAGGCCGAGCTGACCGTGCCTCGGCTCGGCCTGGTCCGGGCCGAGCCGGGCTTCCGGCTGGTCGCGGCGATGAACCCGTTCGACGCGGTCGGCACCGAGCGGATCTCCTCGGCGATCTACGACCGCACCTGTCGGATCTCGATGGACTACCAGTCGGCGGAGACCGAGTCGGCGATCGTCGCGCTGCGCGGGTCCCCGGAGAACGACGCGTGGCGGGCCCAGGTGGTCGACCTCGTCCGACGTACCCGGTCGCACCAGGACGTCCGGATCGGCTCGTCGGTCCGCGGCGCGATCGACCTGGTCGCCATCGCCACCCGGTTGTCCGACATGCGTGCGGTCCCCCAGGGCGACTGGTACGCCGGCCTGGACGCAGCCCTGGTGTCGCTGTCCGGCCGGATCCGGATGCACGAGTCGGCCGGGCGGCGTCCCGAGGAGGTCGTGCGCGAGCTCTACGAGCAGGTGTTCGGCGCTCCCCCGTCAGGCGGGTCCGACGGGGACGGCGGGGACGGGGCCGAACCGGGGGAAGCCTGAGCCCGCCTCCTCCCCAGCCGGCGGGCGCCCCCCAGCAGCGCAGCAACCCCAAGGCCGACGCGTCGCGCAACCGGACCGTCGGGCGGTCCACGCTGGCCAAGCACGCCCGCTTCGCCGAGGTGTCCCCGGAGGTCGGGGTCCTCGACGAGGAGGCTCTCGACCGGGCGCTGTCCTCCGATCCGGACGGCACGCTGGCGATGGTGGCCGAGCTCGTGCACGCCACCGACGAGTCCCTGCGGGCACAGGCCCGGCGGCTCGCCGCCCGGCTGGTGCTGGACCGGTCCCGGTCGGGCCGCCCGTCCCGCACGGGTACGGCGCGCCCGCGCAACGTGCCCGCGAGCCGGGGCGGTGACCTCGACGTCGACTCGTCGATGGACGGCATCCTCACCGCCCGAGGCGAGCGTCGGCCGGCCGACCTCGACGAGCTGACCGCCCGGGACTGGGGCCGCCAGGACCTCGCGGTGTGCCTGCTGGTCGACACCTCGGGCTCGATGAGCGGTGAGCGTCTCGCGGTGGCCGCGACCGTGACGGCCGCTTGTGCGCTGCGGGCCCCCGCCCAGCACGCGGTGATCGCCTTCGCGGGCGACGTCCGCACGCTGCGGCCGCTGCACGGTCTCGACCCGGCCGCGACCGTTGTCGACCGGGTGCTCGCGCTGCGGGGCCACGGGGTCACCCAGCTCGCGGACGCGCTGCGGGCGGCCTCCCGGGAGCTGGCGTCGGCGCGAGCGCAGCGCCGGGTCGTGGTGCTGCTGTCGGACTGCCGGCACACCGACGAGGACCCGGTCGACGTGGCCCGGACCGTCCCCGAGCTGGTCGTGCTCGCGCCGCGCGACGACGCGGAACAGGCCCGGGCCTTCGCGGCGGCTGTCGGGGCGCGGTGCGCCGAGCTCGACGGCGCCGACAGCGCCCCGGCGCTGCTCCGCGACCTGCTCTGAGGCGCGTAACGTCGAGAGGGACCGGGCCCCCAGCTCCCGGCCGGACAGGCGGACGCACGTGCCCGGCAAGCGCTACCTCCACCCGGCCAACCGGCGACGCTACGAGGGTCTCTCGACCGGTGAGCGGATGGCCGACCGGCTCACCGCTTCCTTCGGGTCCTGGGCCTTCATCCTGGTGCAGAGCGTCATCGTGCTGACCTGGATCGGCCTCAACGTGGTGGCCTGGCGGGCCAGGTGGGACCCCTACCCCTTCATCGCACTGAACCTGGTCTTCTCCACCCAGGCGGCGTACGCCGCACCCCTGCTGCTGCTCTCGCAGAACCGGCAGTCCGAGCGTGACCGGATCCAGGCGGAGCACGACTTCCGGGTCAACCAGCTCGCGCTGCAGTACCTCTTCGCGTGGCACCGCGACGCGCACGGCGAGGGCTGCACCTGCGTCGGCGACGTGCGGCCGGCGGTCGACGCGGAGCTGGACCGGCTCGCCGCGGAGCTGGCCTCCCCCGAGCATTCCTAGAAGAGCAGCGGCAGCAGGAAGAGCATCACCGTCGACCAGGTGACGTGGGTCAGCACCGGCGCCAGGACGCCGCCGGACGCCCGCCGCTCGAGGCCGACCACGACGCCGAGCAGGATCGCGGCAAACGCGAGCATGAAGTTCCCGGTGGCGAGCGTGGCGACGACGTACGCCACGGTGCTGACCACGACCGGGTAGCGCGGCGAGGCGGCGTAGAGCGCACCCCGGAAGAACAGCTCCTCGGCGACCCCGTTGACCATGGTGATGAGCAGCAGGATCGGCGTCACGCCCTGGTCCGCGTGGTCGAGCACGCTGCTGATCTGCCGGTCGATGATCGGCACCTGGCGAACCACGAGGGCACCGACGACGAAGACGGCCGCGAGCGCGAGGCCGAGGCCGATCGCCCCGATCACCGGCCGCCGCAGGTCGTCGTACACGCCGGCCCGGGCGACCCGGCCGAGGTAGAGCGGGCCCGACGCGAACGCGCCGACCGTCCAGACCCCGGCGAGCACCAGCGTCGCGACGTAGAAGGTCGGGTCACCCGGCGGGATCTGCAAGGAGAAGCCCAGCACCGCGGCGCCGATCGCCACGACCACCCAGGTCACGATTCGACGCACCAGGAACGGGCGCGGGTCCTGCCGGTGGTCGCGGGGCACCTTGTCCCAGAGCAGGCCGCGCAGCGCACGTTCGACGGACGCTCTCATTTCTCCATTCCCTCATACCGCACAAGGCGGAGCCTCAGCGGGACAGTCGGCTGCGTACGACGGCCAGGGTGCCGAAGACCACCAGACCGGTGATCGCCATCGCACCGAGCAGGATCCGGCCCAAGAACAGGGACACCACGAGCAGGCCCACGCACACCAGGCAGACGGTGGTGGCCTGGCGGGCGGCCGAGGCGTGCTCCCGGCGGCGTACGACGGGATCGACGGCCTTGCGTCGGTCGGTGATCCGGTCACTGATCCGGGCGAGCACGAGCAGGAGCACCACCAGCCCGATCACGATCAGGGCGATGAGCTCGAGGGTCTCCGGGTCCGGCACGCGATCAGAGTAGGCGGGCTCAGCCGGCGACGGCGTCCGGCAGGGCCTTGGCCTCGTAGAGGTCGGCGTCCGCCAGCCGGTACAACCGGTCGCGTGCACCCGGGTCGCCGGGACCCACGACGACCGCCTCGGTGCCGACGCTGATGCGGACGTCCAGTCCCGGTGCGATGCGCTCCCAGTCGGTGACGGCGACCGCCTCGCGGATGGCCCGGCCCCGGTCGACGGCCGTGGCCCGCAGGGTGGCCGGCCCCTCGGTCGCGACGTCGGGCTCGTCGGGCGGGTCGGCCTCGTCCACGAGCAGCACCGCGAACTCGTCGCCGCCGAGCCGGACCGCGAGGTCGTGCGGCCGCACGTGCTGGCCGACGATCCGGGCCACCCGCCGCAACGCCTCGTCGCCGACCGCGTGGCCGTGCACGTCGTTGACCCGCTTGAAGTCGTCGAGGTCGATCAGCACGAGCGCCTCGGACCGGTCCCGCTCCGGCACCTCGGACAGCCACCGGTCGAACCGACGGCGGTTCGACAGTCCCGTGAGCGGGTCGAGCAGGACGTCGCGTGAGAGGTCCGCGTGCTCGTCGCACAGCCGCTGGGCCGCGATCGTCGACCGAGCAGCCGCGAGCACGGCCCGCCGGGCTGCCCATCGGGACCGCGACACGAGGACGCCGTACGCCCGGTGCGCGGCCACGGACGCGTCCGCATCCGCCCCGGAGAGCGCCTGCGCCCGCACCCAGGCCGAGAACGAGCGGGAGCCGGACGAGGCGGAGCCCGCGGCGGCGTGGTCGAGCCGGTCGACGGCGTCGCCGGGCCGGCCGAGCCGGACCAGGCAGAGGGCCTCGAACGCGTCCAGCAGCGGCCGCAGCTCGACGTCGTCCCCCGCGGTCAGGACCTCGCGGTGCGAGGCGAGGGCGGCCAGCCGGTCGTCGAGGCGGTCCGGGACGACGGTGTCCGGCCCGAGGACGTCCAGCACGAGCGCCACCAGGTCGCGCCCGGCCAGCGCGGTGCGCACCCACAGCGGCCGCAGGTCGAGGGCGAGGGCGGCGCCGGCCGCGGCGGACGCACGCCGCAGCAGCGCGAGGGCGCCCGGCTCGTCGCCGAGCTCGAGCAGGGCGGTCGCCCACTCCAGCGCGAGCAGCATCCGGTCCATCACCACGGCCGGCTGCTGGAGCGGCTCCTCGCAGGCGGGCGCCAGGTCGCTGGCCAGGCCGAAGAGCTCGTCGGCGAGCTCCCACAGGCTGAGGGTGTTGTAGGCCGCCGCGCTCACCACCATCGCGGTGCACCGGTCCAGCGCGTCCTGCGCCCCGTCCTCGGCCAGCACCACCGCCCGGCCGGCGTGCGCGAGGACCGCTCCGGTGTCGTCCTCGACCGCCGCGGCCACCGCCCGCAGTCCGTGGGCGACACCGAGCAGGGCCGGGCTGTGCAGGTCCTGCGCCCGCACCAGCAGGTCGTCGGCCAACGACCCGGCCACCTCGGGACCCCGGTGCACCAGGGCGTGCACGACCAGGGCGGCCGCCGCCACGAACGACGCGTGCGTCCAGGACCGGCTGCCGGCCTGCGCCTCCAGCCCGACGAGCTCGGCCGCGGCCTCCTCGTGGTCCCCGCCCTGGACGGCCTCCCACAGCACGTAGGCGCGCAGCCGGGCTGCGGCTGCTGCTGAACCGGACATGAGCGGAGTATGCGGCAGGAACCGCGCCGACACGCCGGTCAGCCCCACACTCCAGACGTTCCACGGCGATGACTGCCCACCAGGTGGGTGTCGACGATGCCGACCGCCTCCATCAGCGCGTACATCGTGGTCGGCCCGACGAACCCGAAGCCGCGCTTCTTGAGCGCCTTCGACAGGGCCAGCGACTCCGTCGACTGCGTCGGGACCTCGGCGTACGACGTCGGGGCCGGCGTCGCGCCGGGCCGGAACGACCAGACGAGGTCGACCAGCCCACCGTCCTCCCGCAGCGCGACGGTCGCCCGGGCGTTGACGATGGTGGCGTGCACCTTGCGGAGGTTGCGGACGATCCTGGCGTCGCCCATCAGCCGATCGACGTCGCCGTCGCCGTAGGCCGCGACGCGGTCGGCGTCGAAGCCGTCGAAGGCCTCCCGGAACGCGGGCCGCTTGCGCAGGATCGTCGCCCAGGACAGCCCGGACTGGAACGCCTCGAGGCTGATCCGTTCGAACATCCCGGTCTCGTCGCGGACCGGCATCCCCCACTCGGTGTCGTAGTAGGACTGCATCAACGGGTCCGTCGCCGCCCACGCCGGCCGAGCCAGCCCGTCCTCTCCCACGACCGTCATGCGGCCAGCGTGTCAGAGCGCACCCCCGGCTCCCCTACCGTGGTGGCATGGACGAGCCCACCTGCTGCGCGCCGTCCGCGGAGCCCCGTGCCCCGCGGGCGCAAGCCGTGACGAGCAGCCGCCGGCCCCGGGGGCAGGTGCCGGTCCCTGCGGGCACGTTCGCGATGGGCGACGTCTTCGACGAGGGCTATCCCGCCGACGGCGAGACGCCGGTGCACGCCGTACGCCTGCACGCCTTCAGGATCGACGCCACCACCGTCACGAACGCGCAGTTCGCCACCTTCGTCAAGGACACCGGGCACCTCACCGGGGCCGAGGAGTTCGGGATCTCGGCCGTGTTCCACCTGGCCTGGGAGCGCAACACCGACCGGCAGGAACGCGACCTCGTCAACCGCGCCGCCGGCACCCCGTGGTGGCTGGCCATCCACGGCGCCGACTGGCGCTCGCCGGAAGGACCGGGCTCCGACGTCATCCGTCGGCAGAACCACCCCGTCGTGCACGTGTCCTGGCACGACGCGCAGGCCTACGCCGCGTGGGCCGGCAAGCGGCTGGCGACCGAGGCGGAGTGGGAGTACGCCGCGCGGGGCGGGCTGGAGCAGAAGCGGTTCGCCTGGGGCGACGACCTCACTCCGCGGGGCCGGTGGCAGTGCAACATCTGGCAGGGCGAGTTCCCGGCGCACAACACCGAGGACGACGGCTTCCTGACCACCGCCCCGGTGAAGTCCTACGCGCCCAACGGCTACGGCCTCTGGTGCACGGCGGGCAACGTGTGGGAGTGGTGCGCCGACTGGTTCGGCCCCGACTACTACGGCCACGCGCCCGCGGACGACCCCCGCGGACCGGACGACGGAGAGCAGCGCGTGATGCGCGGCGGCTCCTACCTCTGCGACGACTCCTACTGCCACCGCTACCGGTTGGCCGCCCGGTCGTCGAACACCCCCGAGTCGACCGCCGGCAACATCGGCTTCCGGTGCGTCGCCTGATGCCCCGGGTCCGCGAGCTCACCGGCGACCACCTGGAGTTCTGGCGCGAGCGTCACCTGTGCACAGTCACCACCCTGCGCGCGGACGGTTCGCCGCACGTCGTACCCATGGGGATCGTGGTCGACCCGGACGCCGGCCTGGCCTGGGGGATCACCTCGCGCACCTCGCAGAAGGTCGCGAACCTGCGGTCGGGGACCGACCCGAGGGTCGCGGTCTGCCAGGTCGACGGCCGCCGGTGGTCGACGATCGAGGGCACCGCCGAGGTCCGCGAGGACGCGGCGTCCGTCGCGGAGGCGGTCCGTCGCTACGCGGAGCGCTACCGGCAGCCGCGCGAGAACCCCGATCGGGTGGCCCTGCTCATCACCGTCACGTCCGTCATCGGCAACGTCTGATCACGCCACCAGGAAAGGGATCCCCCTTGAAGCAGCACTTCCGGCTCGACACCCACCCCGTCGCCGACCCCGCCAACGTCCTGGTCGGCGAGCACTACCGGATCACGCTCCTCGACGCCGGCCTCGTGCGCCTGGAGTACGACGAGTCCGGCACCTTCGAGGACCGGGCGTCGCAGACCGTCGTCAACCGGGCGTTCCCACCCGTCCACTTCGAGGTCACCGAGACCGAGGACCGGCTGGAGGTGCACACCGAGCGCCTGCACCTGATCTACGACAAGGGACCGTTCACGACGCACGGCCTGTCCGTGCAGGCCAAGGGCGGCTACCACTCCAACGACTCGGTCTGGCGCTACGGTCTGAACACCCCGAACCTCGGCGGGACCGCGCGGACCCTCGACGACATCGACGGCGCGATCCCGCTGGAGGACGGCGTGCTGTCGTTCGACGGAGTGTCCCTGGTCGACGACTCGCGCACCGTGCTCCTCGAGCCGGACGGCTGGATCGCGGCGCGGCGGCCGGGCACGCTGGACCTCTACGTGTTCTCCTACGGCCGCGACTACCGCGCCGCCCTCCGGACGCTCTACGCGCTGACCGGGCCTACTCCCCTGCTGCCGCGCTACGCCCTGGGCAACTGGTGGAGCCGCTACCACCCCTACACCGCCGACGAGTACGTCGCCCTGATGGACCGCTTCCGTGACGAGGAGGTGCCCTTGTCGGTCGCGGTCATCGACATGGACTGGCACCAGGTGAAGATCGACCCGAGGTACGGCTCCGGCTGGACCGGCTACACCTGGAACACCGACCTGTTCCCGGACCCGGCGAAGTTCCTGGCCGACCTGCACGAGCGCGGTCTGGCCACGTCGCTCAACGTGCACCCGGCCGAGGGCGTGCACGCGCACGAGGCGTCGTACCCCGCCATCGCGAAGCGGATGGGTGTCGACCCGGCCACCGAGCTGCCGGTGAGCTTCGACCCGACCGACCCGGACTTCGTGGAGGCCTACCTCGAGGAGCTGCACCACCCGCTCGAGGACGAGGGCGTCGACTTCTGGTGGCTGGACTGGCAGCAGGGCGGTGTCACCAAGGTGTCCGGGCTCGACCCGCTGTGGCTGCTCAACCACTTCCACTTCCTGGACTCGGGCCGGGACGGCAAGCGGCCGCTGACGTTCTCCCGCTACGCCGGGATCGGCAGCCACCGCTACCCGATCGGGTTCTCCGGGGACACCCACATCACGTGGGAGTCGCTGGACTTCCAGCCCTACTTCACCGCGACCGCGTCGAACGCGGGCTACGGCTGGTGGAGCCACGACATCGGCGGCCACTTCAAGGGCTACCTCGACGACGAGCTCGCCACCCGCTGGGTCCAGCTCGGGGTCTTCTCGCCGGTCAACCGGCTGCACTCCGGCTTCAACCCGTTCAACACCAAGGAGCCGTGGCGGTTCGGACCCACCGCCGAGAAGGTGATGACCGACTTCCTGCGGCTGCGGCACCAGCTGCTGCCCTACCTCGCGACGATGAACCTGCGCGCGCACACCGAAGGCGCCCCGATCGTCTCGCCGATGTACTACGACCACCCCGAGGAGGGCGCGGCCTACACGGTGCCCAACCAGTTCATGTTCGGCACCGAGCTGCTCGTCGCGCCGATCACCTCACCGGCCGACCCGGTGACCGGGCTGGGGCGGGTCAAGGCGTGGCTGCCCCGGGGCACCTGGACCGACGTGTTCACCGGCCTGACCTACACCGGCGGGCGCACGGTCTACCTGCACCGCGACGTGACGTCGATCCCGGTGCTGGCCAGGGCCGGCGCGATCGTGCCGATGTCCGCTGCCGACGACCTGCTGTCCGGGACCGGCGTGCCGACGGCCGTCGAGATCCGCGTCTATCCCGGCGCGGACGGCTCGTTCACGCTGGCCGAGGACAACGACGACGACCGCTGGATCCGGACCAGGATCAGCTACGACGACGCGAGAGGCTCGGTCGAGGTGCACGACGCCGAGGGCGACCTCGCAACGCTGGCGGCCGGCCGGACCTACCAGGTCGAGGTCGTGCGGTCGCGGCTCACCTCCGACGAGCGGGTCTTCGCGCTGCTCGACCGGGCGCAGATGGGCTTCGAGCTCAAGGCCGCGCTCCACGACGCCGTACGCACGGCACCCGACGCGGGCTCGGCCGTCCTGGCGCTGCAGGCGCTCGATCTGCCCACCAGCGTGCTCGGCGCGGTCAGCGAGCTCCTGCTCGCCTAGGTGCCGAGACCGGTCTCGTCCAGCACGTAGGTCCAGAGCTGCTGGAGGTCCTCGTCGGGCGACCGGTTGGTGCCGAACCAGTGCTCCGGGCGAGCGGCGCGGTCGTGCCAGAACTGGCCGCCGCCCGGGGCGGGCTCGGTCGCGGCCAGCCAGACGATGGTGTCCGCACCCGTCTCGGTGTCGCGCAGCAGCGGGCCCATCACCCGGTGGAACCCGGGCAGCGACGTGACGACGCCCGGGGTGTCGGCCCACCCCGGGTGCATGGCGTGCACCGCGATCCCGTCGGCGGCCCAGCGCTCCTGCATCAACGGCGTGAGCGCGACCTGCATGCGCTTGGTCCTGGCGTAGGCCGTGGTGCCGTTGAAGCTGCCCTGGAGGTACTCCGGGTCGCCGGCCGGCAGCTTCTGGGCGTACATCCCGCCCGAGCTGACCAGGATCACCCGGGACGGCTGCGCCGCAGCGAGCAAGGGGCGGAGCAGCTCGGTCATCAGCAGCGGGCCCAGCACGTGCGTGGCCAGCGCCACCTCGTGCCCGTCCGCGCTCTGCTGCCGCTCGGTCGGCATCGCCCCCGCGTTGTGCACGAGTACGTCGACCCGGTCGACCGACTCGCGCAGGGCGGCGGCGAACGACCGCACGGAGGTCAGGTCGGACACGTCGCACCGGTGCAGGTGCACCTCGGCGCCGGGCACCTCGCCGCGAAGGTCGGTGACGGCCGCCCGTCCCTTGGCGAGGTCGCGGACCACGAGGTGGACCGTCGCGCCGAGCCGGGCGAGCGACGCGGCCGTGGCCTTGCCGAGGCCGGAGTTGCCGCCCGTCACCACGGCCACCCTGCCGACCATCGAGCCCGGCTCGGGGTCGTCGGCCTCCCACGCCGGGCGGCGCAGCCAGAAGCCGATCTTGGAGTAGCCCGGCAGCACGGTCCGGTCCAGGGCCGTGTCGAGGGCGTTGGTCAGCAGGTGGAGGGTCATCGGCCCACTCCCAGGTCTTTGGTCACGGCATCGGCGGCGCGGCGTCCGGAGACGAGCGCGCCCTGGATCGAGCTGGTGTCGCGGTGGTCGCCGGCGACGTACACGGACTCCTCGCCGCTGGTGAACCGGACCGGCTTGCGCATGTCGTGCGGCGCCGGCATCCCGGGCAGCGCGTGCGGCAGCTCGTAGGTCGCGAGCAGCTCCCACGACGACGCGTCCGTGCCGTGCAGCCGGGACAGGATCGCCCGCAGCTCGGGTCCGTCCGGGTCCGGTGGCGAGCCGGGACCGTGCACCATCGACGTCGAGACGAGGGCCTGGCCGGGCGGGGCGTACTCCGGGGCGGCCTCCGACAGCACGATCGTGTTGGCCACCGGGGAGGACTCCCCGTCGAGAAGCAGCATCGCGGTGGCCTCGGGGAACGCCGTCGTCGCGTGGTAGACGGTGGTGACGCCGCGTGGCGGCGGCTCAGGCATCACGTGCGGCACCAGGCGCGCGGCCGTCCAGGCGTCGGTCGCGACAACCACCGCGCGGGCCTCCATGACCCCGTCGGTCGTGTCGACGGACCCCGGCGAGACGCCGCGCACCTGGGTGCCGAGCAGCACGCAGCCGTCGGGCAGGTGGGAGGCGATCTCCTCGGGCAGCCGCTGCATGCCGCCGGACGGGACGGTCGACTCGCCGCGGACGAACATGCGCACCATCAGGTCGGTGAACCGGCGCGACGTCGCCATGTCGTGCTCGAGGAGCACCCCGGAGAAGAACGGCTTCAGCACACCGTCCACGACGTCCTGCGGGATGTTCGCGTGGCGCCACGCATCGACGGCGCTGAGGTCGTCGCGCTGCTCGAGGCGGCTCGCCGGCAGGGTCGCGCACAACCCGGCGTAGAGGCCCAGCGCCGCCTTGCCGACGACGCCGCCGACGGGGAGACCGAGCGCGGTTATCGCCCCACTCGGTCGGCGCACCGGGTTGGCCACGCTGACCCGATGACCGTCGAGCTGGAGACCCACGGCCGCGTCGAAGGCACGCAGGTCCAGCGCGGCGAGGTCGACGACGTCCGGCAGCGCGGGGTAGGCGGTGTTCAGCACCTGGAAGCCGCGGTCGAGGGTGTAGCCGTCCACGTGGTCGGTGCGCACCCGGCCCCCGACCGCGTCGCCCGACTCCAGCACGCGTACGTCGAGACCGCGGCCGGTCAGGGCGCGGGCACAGGCGAGACCGGCGAGGCCGGCCCCGACGACGACGACATCGGCGCGCGGGATGGTCATGGCAGGCTCCGGTGGGCGTGACGGAACAGCGGTGGCAGGTACCGCACCATCAGAGTGGACCACGTCAGGTGGGTGAGGACAGGGGCCTGCAGACCACCGGACGCGCGGCGCTGCAAGGCGAACAGCGTGCCCATGACCCCGGCGGCGAGCACCAGCGCCGGGTTGCGCGTGGACACGGTGGCCAGCGTGTAGACCGCGGTGGACGCCACAACGGCCCGGTCGGCGTCGAGCGCGGCGTACATCGCACCCCGGAAGAACACCTCCTCGCCCAGCCCGTTGGCCAGCGTGGTGGCGACGACCAGCGGGCCGCTGCCCTCCTCGGCGAACGTCAGCACGGAGCCGATCGCGTGGTCGAGCACCGGGATCTTCCGGGCGACCAGCGCACAGGCGTAGAAGAACGCGAACGCCCCGACGCCGGTGGCGACCGGGGTGACGACCGGACGTCGCAGGTGCTGGTCGCGGCCCTGGATCCAGCCGAGGTGCAGCGGACCGGAGAGCAGACCGCCCGCGGTCCAGGTGCCGGCGACGGCGGCCGTCAGGCCGTAGAACGCCTTGGAGTCCGGCTTCGTGGACAGCGACAGCCCGAGCAGTCCCGTGCCGACCACGGACACCCCGGCGACCACCCGACGGCGCCGCCGGGCCACCGCCGTCGTCTCGGGGTGCTCCACCGGTGCGACGTGGGTCAGCGGCATCGGCAGCCGCGCCTCGACCTGCGAGCGCGCACGCCCCCACCACACGGGAGTGCGCGAGGTCATCGAGCGCTCTCCTCCAGCTCGCGCTCCTCCAGGGCGGTGCGCACGGCGTCGTCGTAGCCCATCGGCTCGAACGGCACCACCGAGCGGATGCTGTCGTCGCGCACGATCACCTCGTTGGCCATCGAGTCCACCAGCGACCGGCCGGTCTGGGTGTCCACATCGGTCACCAGCGACAGCCAGCGCGAGGACAGCCCGGGGGTCAGCAGCGGCACCGGGACGATCAGCAGCCGGCGCTTCTTGATCGCGGCCACGCGGCGCATCATCGTGACGTACTGCAGCACCTCCGGGCCGCCGATCTCGAAGACCTTGTCGATCGCGGCGTCCTGGTCCAGCACGCCGACGAGGTAGCGCACCACGTCGGTCACCGCGATCGGCTGGGTCTTGGTGCGCACCCACCGCGGCGTGATCATCCCCGGCAGGTGGTCGACGAGCTGGCGGGTCATCTCCCACGAGATGCCGCCGCTGCCCACGATGATGCCGGCCCGGAGCACGGTCACCGGCACGCCCGCGGTGCCCAGCAGGCCCTCGACCTCGCGCCGGCTGCGCAGGTGCGAGGAGAGCGTGTCGGACTCGCTCCCGAGACCGCCGAGGTAGACGATCTGCCGCACCCCCGCGGCGGCCGCGGCCCGGCCGAACGCGCTGGCCGCCTCCGCGTCGAGCCGCTCGAAGTCCTTGGAGTCCAGCGAGTGCACCAGGTAGTACGCCGCCCGGCAGCCCTCGAGCGCGCCGTCGAGCGTCGACGCGTCGTGCACGTCGCCGTGGACCGGCGTGCCCTCTCCGTCGTACGTGTCGGGGTGGCGGGTCATCGCCCGCACCTCGTGGCCGGCCTCGACGAGGGCCGGCACGAGCCGGCGTCCCACGAAGCCGGAGGCGCCGGCGACCAGGACCGGTGTCTGCTCGGGTGAAGTCACTCGTTCTCCTCGTCGTACGTCGATCGCGCGTCGTCGCGCGTCAGGTCGCCGCGGCTCGTCCTGGGCCGCCCCGGCTGGGAGCGGTTGCGCCCGAACTCGCCACCGGCACGACCACCGTACGGCCGACCGTGGTCGGCATGCTCGTCGCGGAAGAACGAGAGCGTCCAGTCGCCGAGGTCCACACGGGACGCGGTCCGCAGCACGGCCCGGTCGACGGGAGCTCCGTTGACCCGGGTGCGGCCGACCCGTCCTACCCGGACCAGCACGAACTCGTCGCGCTCGTCGTGACGGATCTCCGCGTGCAGCGAATCGAGGCCGGGCAGCCGGATGTCGCAGCCGGCGTCCCCACCGATGGTCGTGACGTCGTCACCCAGCACGAACACCTCGCGCCGCTCCGCGGGACCGGGATGCTCCGAGGGCGCCATGATGAGGCGGGGGTTCCCGCCCCCGCGGGGATCATGCGTGGTGCTGACCGGCTGCGGCACCGGGCGGCGGAAGGTGGGCGCGACGGGCCACAGGGTGGACGGCGGTGCGAGCGCCGAGGTGGGCAGCGCCCCGCCGGGCGGGGCCAGCGTCCGGCCTCGCGCCAGCGACCACAGCCCGGCCCCGCGCTCCACGCGGATGTGCCGCGAGCCGGTGATCCGGCGCTGCAGCCAGGACGTGCGCGCGGCGCCGAGGGTGACCAACGGACCGGCCGGCGCCACCACCGTGACGCGCACGCCCTGGCGGGCCAGACCGTCGGCCAGCCCGCGGATGAGGCCAGCGTCGGAGCGTCCGGCGAACACGGCCGGGTCGCTGACCCGCAGCACGAGCTGGTGCCCGGAGCCGGTCAGCGAGCCCGACACGGTGCGGTCGCCGGGCAGGTCGACCGAGAAGTCCAGGTCGGCGTCCACGGTGATGTCGACGGCCATCGGGTCAGGCCCCGTCGTGGGCGGCTCCGCCGACCTCGTTGTCGCGCGTGGTCACCTGGAGGGTGCCGTTCAACTTCCAGGTCGCCCGGGGGGCCTCGGCACCGGTGTCGCGAGGCACCTCGACGGCCATGTCGATGAACCGGTAGTTGATCGCGGCCTCGCGTCCGGTGAGGAAGGACCACATCTCCCGGCCCAGGTCTCCCCAGTCGACGTTCTCGCCCTGCTGAATGCTGCTGGTCATGTTGGACTCCTTGGATTGGGCCTCAGGAACTTCAACACTTTCCTGAACGGCCTGTTTAGGTTTACGATGCCATGGTGAACCCAAACCCCCTGCCGATGCAAGCCCCGGCTAGTCGCCGGACGTCCCTGACCATCGGCGACCTGGCCAAGCTCACCGGAGTCGCCACTGCCACCCTGCGCATGTGGGAGTCCCGGCACGGCTTCCCGCGACCCGAGCGGTTGGACAGCGGGCACCGCCGGTACGCCGAGGGCGACGTCGACCTGGTGCACCAGGTCCTGCGCCGGCGAGACGGTGGCGCTCGCCTCGAGGTCGCCATCGCCGGCGTGGTGCTGTCCCAGGCCGCGGCGGGTGCCGAGCCCGGCGCCCCGTCGGTCTACGCGACGATGCGCCGCCTGCACCCCGGGCTGCAGCCCCGGCGCCTGAAGAAGTCCACCCTGCTCGCGCTCTCCTGGGCGATCGAGGACGAGTGCATGGCCCTGGCCGACCGACCGATGATCTTCGGAGGCTTCCAGCACGAGAAGAACTACCGGGCGTCTGAGGACCGCTGGGCCGAGCTGGCCCGGGTCGCTCGCTCCACGATGGTGTTCGCGGCCTTCGACGAGAGCCCGCGGCCCGTCGACCGGACCACCTTCGTGGCCCTGCCCGAGGACGCGCCGATGCGCCGGGAGTGGGCGGTCGTCTGTGACGCACCCGACCACGCCGCGATGCTGACCGCCTGGGAGCTGCCTGGACAGTCGGACGTCCCCGACTCGAGGCGGCTCTTCGAGTCGTTGTGGACAGTCGAGCCCGGAGCCGTACGCGATGCCGCGCGGGCTTGCGCCCAGGTCGCCCAGGCGCTCGGGCACCCAGAGGGCGGACCACTGCTCTACGAGCTGGCCGAGAACCCCGCGCCGGCGCCGGTCGAGCTGCTGGACGCGGCGTCGCTCCTCAACCGCGTCGTGGCGTACGTCGACCGGGCGCGCTGACCTACGGGGTCTCGGTGACGACCTGCTGGCCACCCCTCAACCACCGGATTGGGCCGGTCGGGGATGGCGCCACCACCCGCCCCCGGTCGGCCCTTCTGCCTGTCCCCGCTGATCTCTGCTGCCAGTGGTCTGCTCAGGCGTCGACCCGGGCCCCGGACAGCTCCATCAGCGGCGCGAGGCGCGACGGGACGACGTAGGTCCGGGTGGTCATGCGCAGAGACGAGGGCGCGGTTGTTTCGACGGTGTCACGCAGGGCGCACCCGCGCTCAGGCGGTGGCGAAGCGGCCCAGCACCCGCTCGGCGTGGATGCCGCCGAGGTGCGCGGAGAAGATCCGCTGGTAGCCCAGCTCCTCGCGGGTCCGGGCGGGCGGCAGCCCTTCGAACCGGACAACGGCCCAGTCGGCGTCCGGCACCAGGGCGTCGGTGACCCGGTCCATCGCACCGGCCGTCCCGGAGCCGTCCCCGAACTGCTCCTTGCGGCGCCACAGGATCTCTTCGGGGATCCAGCCGGTGAAGGCCTGCCGCAGCAGGCGCTTCTCCTGGCCGTCCTCGCCGAGCAGCTTCCACGCGACCGGCACCCGCTGGGCCACGGCCAGCATCTCGCGGGCGAGGAAGGGCACCCGCGCCTCCAGTCCGTGCGCCATCGTGACGCGGTCGCAGCGCTGCAGGTTGAGGTGGTGCAGCGCCTCGACCCCTTCGACGAGCGCGTCGCGCAGCTCGTCCTCGTCGAGCGCGCGCAGGTGGTGGTAACCCGCGAACAGCTCGTCCGCGCCCTCGCCGGTGAGCACCACCTTCACGTGCTGGGCGGCCATCTCGGCGAGCAGGTAGTTCGGGACCGCGCTACGCACCAGGGACGGCTCGTAGGACTCGGTGGACCGGACGACAGCGGGCAGCACGGCGACCACGTCCTCGTCGTCGTACACACGTTCGTGGTGCTCGAGCCCGAGCGCCTCGGCCACGATCCGGGCGGCGACCAGGTCGGGGCTGCCAGGCGTGCCGGCCGCGAACGAGTGCACCGGACCGTGCACCGGGCCGGCCGACTCACGGGCCAGGATCGCCGCGACCACGCTGGAGTCGAGGCCGCCGGAGAGGAACACCCCGACGGGCACGTCGGCCATCATCCGCTGGCGTACGGCGTCCACGAGCGTGTCGCGAATCGCGGCTCGGGCGTCCTCGTGCGAGGTGAAGTCCGGCCCCACGGGACCCGCGTCCCCCAGCGGGTCGTCGTGCAGGTCGACGTAGCGGTGCAGGCCGGCCTCGGAGGTCCACACGTGGCCCGGCGGGAACTCCTCGACGTACGCCCTCAGCGCCACGGGGAACGCGTGCAGCTCGGAGGCGACCAGCACGCGCTCGTCGTGCCGGGCCCAGTAGAGCGGCTTCACACCGAGGGGGTCGCGGCCGATCCAGACCCGGCCGTCCTCGTCGGCGACGCAGAACGCCCACATGCCGCGCAGGTCGTGGATGGCGCCGATCCCGAGCTCGCCGATCACGGTGAGCACGATCTCGGAGTCCGACCGGGTGCGGAACCGGCCGCCGAGCCGGGACCGCAGCTCCTCGTGGTTGTAGATCTCCCCGTTGACCACCACCCAGCGCCGCCCGCCCGCGTCCGCAAGGGGCTGCCGGCCGCCGTCGAGGTCGACGATGGACAGCCGGGTGTGACCCAGCCAGGTCCGGCCGACGAGCCGGGATCCGTGGCCGTCCGGCCCCCGGTGGTGGAGCCGGGAGAGCATGTCGTCCCCCAGCCCGACGCCCGCGTCGAGGCGGGCCGGCGAGGGAGAGGCGGAGAGGTCGTGGACGGCTGCGATGCCACACATGCCCCCATCGTTCCCGTTCCCGGCCCGAACCACACAGCCGGACCACACGGACCGTCCGCGGACGGGCCTAGGGTGGGAGCGATGTCACCCCGGACCCTGCTCGCCGTCGACGGCAACTCGCTGCTGCACCGCAGCTTCCACGCGTCCGCCGGAAGCGGCTTCCGGACCCCGGACGGTCGGCCGATGTGGGCCGTCCGCGGGCTCCTCTCCCAGCTGGTCGCGGCCGTGGACCGGGTCTGCGCCGACGCCGTCGTGGTCGGCTTCGACGACCGCGCCTCCAGCGTGCGCAAGGAGCGGTGGCCCACCTACAAGGCGCACCGGGACCCCAAGCCGGAGTCGCTCGAGGAGCAGCTCGACACCGCGATCGACGTGCTCCGCGCGATCGGCATCGTCGTCGCGGTGCCCGACGGGCTGGAGGCCGACGACGTGCTGGCCAGCGCCGCTGCCTACGCGCCGACCGTCGGGGCGCGCACCGTGGTCGCCACCTCCGACCGGGACTCGTTCGCGCTCATCGGCGAGCACACCAAGATGCTCCGGATCCTCAACGGCGGGGTCGACGCGTCGCCCCTGCTCGACCCGCAGCGGCTGGTGATGGTGACCGGGGTGCGGCCGGAGCAGTACCTCGACTACGCCGCCCTGCGCGGGGACGCCTCCGACAACCTGCCCGGAGTCGCGGGCATCGGCCCCAAGACGGCCGCCCGGCTGCTCGCCGAGTTCGGATCGGCCGGCCCGGCGTTCGACGACGCGTGCGGCGACGCCAAGCGCTGCACCCGCGTCCTCGGCCGGTCCACGACACGCAAGCTCGCCGACCCCGCCGCACGCGAGCGGTGGCTGCTCAACTGCCAGGTGATGACCATGCACCCGGACGCCGCTCTCGGCCTCGACCTCGCGGCCGGCGTCGGCTGCCTGCCGCTCGACGAGGCGGCGGTCCGCGCGACGTTCGCCCGACTCGAGCTGCACGTGCCCACAGCCGTGCGGGCCCTGACGGGCAAGGAGGAGTCGGTGCCGCAACCCGGTGACGTCGACGCCGGCTGGGTCCCGCAGCCGCGCCGCCACCAGATGCGGCACCCGCGGCTGGCCCGTTCCACCGAGCCCGAGCCCGAGCCGGCGTCCGTGCAGGGCACGCTCTTCTAGCCCCCGGTTAGTCCGTGACGGTCTACAGGTTCCCGGCCGGGAACCTGCAGACCGTCACGGACTATCGAACTAGGGGATCATCCAGGACAGCACCGGGGTGGCCTGCAGGCCGACGATGAGGCACATCAGGACCAGCAGCAGCAGGCTCCAACCGATCACCTTGCGGAAGATCTCGCCCTCCTGCCCCGACATGCCGACGGCGCCCGCAGCGATGGCCAGGTTCTGCGGGCTGACCATCTTGCCCAGCACGCCGCCCGAGGAGTTGGCGGCCGCCATCAGCACGGGGTCCAGCCCGGCCTTGGCCGCGGCCTGCACCTGCAGGGCGCCGAACAGCGAGTTCGAGGACGTGTCCGAGCCGGTGACCGCGACGCCGATCCAGCCGAGGATCGGCGACAGGATCGCGAAGAAGCCGCCGGTGCCGGCCAGCCAGGCGCCCAGCGAGGCGGTCTGGCCGGACAGGTTCATGACGTAGGCCAGACCCAGGACCGCCATCACGGTGATGATCGCCGAGCGCAGCTCCACGTAGGTCGCGCCGTAGGTCTTGAGCGCGCGGCTCGGACTGACCTTGAGGATCAGCATGGTGATGAGTCCGGCGATCACCAGCAGGGTGCCGGCGGCCGGCAGCCAGTTGAACTTGAACTGGGTGACCACCGGGGCTCCTGCGGCGTTCTGGATATCTAGCCCTGGCCAGTCGAACAGGTGGGTGAAGGGTTCCTTGCCCAGGAAGTCGACCACGGCGGGGATGTTGGCCAGGGAGAAGATCACGATGATCACGAGGTACGGCGCGTAGGCCCGGAGCACGTCGGCGCGGTTGTTGACCGAGGGTCGACCGGCCTCACCGGCCGCGCCACCCGTCGCGGTCGTCGTGCCACCGGAGGGGGTTGCGCGCTTCCCACTGCTGCGCGCGGCGACCGACTCCTCCGCGGGCTCGGCGCTCAGCGTCTCGGCGGGCTGCCAGACGCGCACGAGCAGCACCAGGGAGCCGGCGGCCAGCAGCGAGGCGACGATGTCGGTGAGCTGCACGGAGATGAAGTTGGCGGTCACGAACTGGGCGATGGCGAAAACGGCGCCGGCGAGCAGGGCCGGGAGCCAGGTCTGACGCACACCGCGGCGGCCGTCGACGATGAAGACCAGGATCAACGGCACCACCAGGGCCAGGATCGGCGTCTGCCGACCGACCATGGAACCCAGCGTGTGCAGGGCGTTGGCGTCGGAGAGCCTGGGGTCGTCGGTCACGCCCGCGGCGATGGGGGCCAGGGTGACGATCGGGATGGCCAGCGCGCCGAACGCGACCGGCGCGGTGTTGGCGACCAGGGCGACCGTGGCGGCCTTGACGGGCTTGAAGCCCAGCGACATCAGCATGACCACGGAGATGGCGACCGGCGTGCCGAAGCCGGCCAGCGCCTCGAGCAGGGCGCCGAAGCAGAAGGCGATGATGATCGCCTGGACCCGCTGGTCGGGGCTGACCTTCTCGAAGGAGCGACGCAGCACGTCGAAGTGCCCCGAGGCCACGGTCAGGTTGTAGATCCAGACCGCGTTGATGACGATCCACAGGATCGGGAAGAAGCCGAACAGGCCACCGTCGACGGCGGCGCTGATCCCCTGTCCGAGCGGCATGCCGAACAGCACGACCGCGACGACGAGAGCCACCAGCAACGAGATCAGGCCCGAGACCCAGGCCCGGATCTTCAGCCCGCCCAGCAGCAGGAACAGGACGGCGAGCGGGATGAGGGCGCACAGGGCGCTCAGGGCGAGCGAGTCGCCTACGGACTGCGGATCTTGCTGGAACATCGTGTCTCCGATTTCGTGGTGTGGCCGAGCGGACGGGTGGAGTCGGTGGGGGTCAGCGAGGGGCGAACGTGCTCACGGGAGCGCCCCGGATCGAGGCGTCGAGCACCTCGATCGTGTGCGCCATCCCCATCGGGTGCCCGGAGCGCTCGATGGCGGAGGTGACCTGCATCAGGCAGCCGGGGTTGGCGGTCACGAGCACCTGGGCCCCGGTCGCGACGATGTTCGCCGCCTTGCGGTCACCGAGCTCACGGGCCGGCTCGGGGTTGACGATGTTGTAGATGCCGGCCGAGCCGCAGCACAGCTCCGGCTCCGCGATCTCCGCCAGCGACAGGCCGGGGATCGCCTCGAGCAGCCGGCGCGGCTGGGCGCGGACGCCCTGGGCGTGCGCGAGGTGGCAGGCGTCGTGGTAGGCGATGGTCATCTCGAGCGGGTGCCGGGGCGCCACGGTGCCGAGCTCGTCGAGGATCTCCGAGACGTCGCGCACCTTGTCGGCGAAGTCCTTGGCCCGGTCGGCGTACGCCGGGTCGTCGGCCAGCAGGCCGGCGTACTCCTTCATCGTGGAGCCGCACCCGGCGGCGTTGACGACGACGTGCTCGACCCCGGTCGACTCGAAGGCGTCCACCAGCCTGCGGGCGAACTTCTGCGCCTCCTCCTCGCGGCCGTTGTGCACCGACAGGGCGCCGCAGCAGCCCTGGGAGGTGGGCACGACGACGTCGCAGCCCTCGGCCTGCAGCACCCGGGCCGTCGCGGAGTTCACGCCCGGGAAGAAGGCACCCTGCACGCAGCCGGTCAGCAGGCCGACGACGGCCCGACGCGGCCCCGAGGCGTGGATGTACGGCGGCAGGGGCTCCGGCTTGCCGAGCCGCGGGGCCAGGCTCTCCATGGCCGCGAGCTGCGGGGCCATCCGCTCCAGCAGGCCGGTGCGACGCAGGGCGCGGTCGAGACCGGTGGCCTGCATCGCCCGGAGCGGTCCGCGCAGCAGCTTGAGCCGCTTGGGGTGCGGGAACAGCGAGAAGATCAAGCCACGCAGGGCTTTGTCCTTCGGGGAGCGGTCGTAGTTGCGCTCGACCTGGGCCCGGGTCTGCTCGATGAGGGTGTCGTACTGCACGCCGGACGGGCAGGCCGTCACGCAGGCCATGCAGCCCAGGCAGGCGTCCCAGTGGGACACCATCGCGTCGCTCATCGGCTCGCCCTCGAGTCCCTCCTTCATCAGGTAGATCCGGCCGCGCGGGCTGTCCATCTCCTCGCCCCACAAGACGTAGGTCGGGCAGGTCGGCAG
>JBDSMW010000029.1:0-33760 GCA_039915665.1 Nocardioidaceae bacterium | reverse complement strand
CCGTCGACGTGGTGCTGCCGCACGAAGAGCGCCAGGTCGGCCAGCGTCCGGGCCAGCCGGGCCTCGCCGCTCAGCCCGCCGGGGCCGACGATCCGCTCGGTCTCGATGCCGGCCTGCTCGCACGCGGCGACGACCGCCGTGCGGGCCAGGGTCGTCTCCCGGGCGACCCCAGCGGCGTCGAGGTCCGGCAGCCTGCGCGCAGTGACCTCGACGGCCGTGCGGGCGGTCCAGACGAACTGCTCCACGAGGCCGAGCCGCCGCAGCTGGTGCGCGGTTGGTACGAACCTCCTCAGCCCGGCGGTCACCTGGTCCAGCAGGGACTGGGCGCCACCGGCCCAGACGGCCGCGACGCCGAGACCGCCGACCAGGAAGCCGGGCCGATCCAGGTAGAAGTTCGCCTGCCCCACGACGCTGCTGCTGTCGCAGCGCTGGTGGACTCCGACGGTGAACGAGCGGGCGGCGTCCATCGCGGAGGTGCGCCAGGTCGACCGGTCCGCCTCGACGCCAGCGACCGGCAGGTCGAACAGCAGGTGGGTGTCGCTGTCCACCCAGCCGGGGAGCAGGGCGCGGTCGACGACGTCGATGCCTGAGGCGAACCGGAGCTCACCGTCGAGCTGCCAGCCGGGGCGGGACGGGAGTGCAGCCACCCCGGTGCCGGCGGACCGGGAGGCCCACACGGCGTACACGCCCGGGTGCGCTTCCTCGCCGGCCTGCTGGAGGATGCGCAGCGCGTCTGCGTGCCCCTCGACGAGCCGGGCCAGGCAGAGGTCGACGCGGCCGAGGGCTGTGAGGGCCTCGGCGAAGTCCGGGAAGGGTGCCGTCCACACCGCGGCGTGCTCCTCGGCGAGGTGGCGTACGACGTCGCGCATCCCGTCGAGGGACCCGCGGAGCTCGTCGGTGTCGACCCGGGCGAGGTCAGTGTCGAGGTCGTTCACGTGGGCACCTCGTAGACGTCGAGGAGGAAGTCCTCGTCGATGTGCTTGACCAGGGAGGCGACGCCGCGACGCATGGCGTCGAGGCAGATGTGGGCGTGCATCTCGGGACCGCCCCGGAACGCGTCGTGCGGCCGGCGCGCCCAGTGCAGGAAGACCACATGGGCTCCGGGCGCGCAGGCGGACCACAGCACGTCGAGGGCGCCCTTGAGGTCGCGGACGTAGTAGAGGAACTCGGCCACGACCAGGAGGTCCACCGGTGCGTCCAGCGGAACCTCGGGCAGCTCCGAGCGGCGCACGTGCACGCCCGGCAGGTCCGCGGTCCGACGCTCGGCCAGGCCTACCGCCGTGTCCGAGACGTCGGTGGCGACGAGCTCGTCGACGTGGGCCGCGAGGGCGGTCGACACGATGCCGGGGCCGCAGCCCGGCTCCCACGCGCGCCGGTAGTGCTCCCGCGGCAGGGACGCCAGCAGGATCGCCAGCTTGCGGCGTTCGTACCACGACGTCTCGACCCGCCACGGGTCCGCGTCCTGCTGGTACATCGCCTCGAAGTCGGGCACGTCGGAGGTCACGGGATCACGACGCACTCGTGTGACCAGGCGACCACGGCAGGGGGGAGCACCGGCGCCAGGCGGGGGAGGAGCGGCTGGGTCTGGGAGCGGTACTCCTTCAGGGCCGCGTGACGGGCCGTCCGGGCGGCCGCACCGGTGGCCACCGGCGCGATCCGCTCGGGCACGGCGGCGGGGTCGGTCCAGTGCAGGCTCCAGAGCAGGAACTCGTCGACGGTGCCGTCCGCGCACACCGCGTGCACGGCCTCGGAGACCTCCCGGTGGTCCGGGTGCGGGTCCTGGCGCCACAGCGTCGCCACGCGGTCCGGCCGGTGCCGCGCGACCTCCGTCCGCACGGCCTCAAGGACGGCGTCAGGGTCGTCGGCCAGGTGGCCGTCCGGCAGGTCCAGGGTCTTGCACCCGGTGATCCCGAGCGCGGCTCCGGCCCGGTCCAGCTCGTCCCGTCGACGGGCGGCCAGGTCGGGGACGTGCTCCCCGACGTGGTCGAGCGCCGCCTCGCCGGACGTGAGCGATACGACGTGCACCCGCACACCGGAGGCGGCCAGGTCCGCGATGGTGGCGCCCATCGCCAGGGTCTCGTCGTCGGGGTGGGCGACCACCACGAGCAGGGTCTGCCCGCTGTGCAGGTCGACCGCGTCGTCGGGCAGGACCGGCGGTGTGTCCAGCAGCCGCAGCGACCACGCGGTGCCGTGCAGGGGAGAAGGGGTGACCCGGACGGGGTGCGAGACGGCCACGGCGCTCCTGGATCGGCTGCGGACGGCTGCAGTCTGAACCGGTTGATGGTCCTGTACCCCGACCGCTCCGGGCTAGTCCGTGGGGGTCGCCGGGTGCCCACGGAGGATCCGCGCACGACGTGCGGGATGACGGACGACGAGCCTGGTCAGCCCAGGCGGAGCAGGGGGGACTGGCTGGGCGGTCAGGGCGTGCGCGGCTGCGTCCTCGCGCAGCTGCTCGCGCATCGCCGCCGTGTGCGCCACCACGCCGCCCGCGTCGGCGACCTGCCGGCCGAGCTCCTGGCACAGGGAGGTGAACCCGCGCGGGGCGGCGGTGGTGTGAGCCACGACCAGCACTCCGCCGACCGGCTGCGGCAGGGCCACCGCGAGGACCGCGCAGACGCCCAGCTCGAGGCGGAACGGGTCACCCAGGGCGTCGCCGGCGGTGTCCTGGAGGCACCACGAGCTGCTGGCGGCGAGGGTCTGGAGACGGTCGAGGTTGCTGGACGCGGAGGCGTCCACGGCGTCGGTCCAGGTCGGTGGACCGGTGGTGACCAGGTGGCCGGCTCCGTCACGGAGCAGCCCCACCTCGCACCCCAATGTCTGGGCCGCGACGTCGAGGATGTGCTGGAGGGTGTCGACCAGGTCGACGGCCTGCCCGGTGGTGACGGCGCGGACCGCGTGCAGGATCTCCAGCTCGTCGCCGAGGCGCTTGGACGGCTCGATCTCCCCCAGGTCCGCGTCCAGCCGGAACGCGAGGGTGCGGAGGTCGTCGATCAACAGATCGGTGGCCAGGGGCGTATCGGGGTGTCCGAGCAGCACGAACACGTCGTTGCTGATCCGCACGGTCGCGCCGCCCACGGCGTAGTACGGCCCCCGGCGGGAGGGGCGGATACTTGAGGGGATCGGTGCGGATTCCGGTGGGACGCGTGCTTGGGCTCAGGGCGAGGCGCGCTGCTCGGGGATCCCGCGGCGCGCCATCCGGCGCTCCTCCTGGTAGGCGAAGATGTCCTCCAGCGAGGACACGGACCAGCCGTCGTCCTCGGGGGCCACGACCTGGTCGTCGGCTGCCTGCCGCGGGGCAGGCACGGGGGTGGGCTCCGGCTCGACCGGGTCGGCGAAGGTCTCGACCGGCGCGGCCTCGGCCATCTCGGCCCGGTCGGTCGTCACGATGAGGGTGACCCGCGGCCACCACCGGCTGCGGTCCTCACGGGCGGTCACGGCGCACGCGCCGAACGCCTCGTGGGCGTAGTCGAGGACCGCTTCGAACGACCCGCCGGTCACCTTCCAGGTCGACCCGTGACCGGACACCTCGATCCGGTCCGGAATGGCCTCGAAGACCTCCACGATGCCTCGCCCGAGCGGCATGCCACCACCTACCTTCGTCGCTCAGCAGGCTAGTAGACGAGCCTTTACGAAGGGGGAACTCGGTCCGGCGCGTCCAGACAGGCTGGCGGGGTCAGTTGGCCAACGACCAGACGTGCATGTAGTCGAACGTCGAGGTGAACCCGGCTCCGCCGAGTGACACCAGGCCGATCCGCTCGCCCGCGCCCAGCTCGTCGTACTGCCAGGTGCCGCCGCGCACCCAGCGCGTGCCGTCCTGGCTGGTGTAGGCGGTGAAGTAGGTGTGCCCGTCGCGCTGGCGCTTGACGATCCTCAGCCAGGTCAGGTCCCCGGGCGGACCGACGGTGAAGCCGCCGTAGCGCGGGAAGCCGGACCCGGCCGCGGGGACCTCCTTGCCGAACTCGGTGATCCGGGTCTGCCCGGCCGAGACGTGGGTGAGCTTGAGGAAGCGGTCGTCGGAGCCGTAGATCGCCAGGCCGCCCTGCACGTAGTCCTGGCAGCAGCCGGTGGCGGGGACGTCCAGCCGGATCACGGTCTGCACCGTGTAGCTGCCCGCCGGGGCCGGCTGGGTGAGCACGGAGGCGCCGTCGGCCTCGCCGGTGAGGCTGCCGGCCTGGGTGTGGAGGAAGAAGCCGCCGGCGGTCACGCCGTAGCTGGTCGGGTCGGCGGGCTGGCGCACCCACGACCAGCGCGGGTCCAGGGCGGTGCCGTCGAACTCGTCGTTGGTGGTGGCGTTCGGCGTGCCGAGGGCGTCGTAGGGCACCGGGTCCCGCTTGTACGTCGACTTCTTGTGCGGCTGCGCCGCCGGGGCGGACATCGACCGGTCCGAGGCACCCTGGCCGGAGCGGACCATCGGCCAGCCGCCGACCCAGGTGATCGGGTCCATCATCGGCGGCCGCTTGGTGTAGCCCGGACGGCCGGCGAAGAACGGCCGGTCCTTGTCGATCGCGTGGTAGACGGTCCACGTCTGACCGCCGAAGTCCTGGAACACCGAGTTGTGGCCGCCGCCGATCCACCGGTTCCCGTTGGGCGAGAGGACCGGGGTGCCGCCGGTGCGGTTGGCGGTCAGCGCGTTGCCCTCGCGGTCCACGAAGGGCCCGAAGGCGCTCGTGGAACGTCCCGCGAACACGCCGTACCCGGACAGCGGGCCGGTGCAGCAGCTGCCCGATGAGACGAACAGGTAGTAGTAGCCGCCGTGCGTCACGACGTTGGCCGCCTCGTAGCGTCGGCCGATCGTGACCTGGCGCGGCGCGCCGTACAGCCTCATGGCGTACTTCGACAGGGACACCTTGGTGACGTTGATGCCGCCCCGGAACCCGCCGTAGTAGAGGACGCCACTCCGGCCGATGCTCGAGCCGAGGACGTCGGGGTCGATGGTGGAGGCGAAGGAGCAACCGGCGCCGAGGCGCTGCGGCCGGACCAGGGGAGCGCTGACCATCTTCCACGGACCCGTCGGGCTGGCGCTCGTGGCGACGGCGATCGCCGGGTCCTTGTCGCAGCCGGGCTGGCCGCTCATCGAGTCGACCGTGTCGGTGACGGCGTAGGTCAGGTAGTAGCGCTTGTAGGTGCTCGAGTAGACGACGTCCGGCGCCCAGGTCGTGGAACGGGCCGACGCCCAGGACGGCTTGGCCGGCAGCGCGGAGCCCACGAAGGTCCAGTGCGTGAGGTCCCGGGACCGCAGCATCGGAAGGCGCTGGCTGGTGCCGCCGTCGCGGGTCAGGTCCGAGGTGCAGTACATGTACCAGAAGCGGGCGTACTTCCCGCGGCCGCGGAGCACCGACGGGTCGGCGCAGTTCTGCACCGGCGAACCGCCGCTCGTGTGCGGCTTGAGCTGGTTGGTGTAGCGGCCCCGGACCGGTGACGCGTCCGCCCCGGCCGTGGTCATGGCGGCGGTCAGCGGCGCCAGGACGGCCAGCAGCGACAGCAGGACGAGTGCTCGTGTTCCCCGGTTCACTCGAGCACTATCCCTTTACTTTGGTCCCACCGCAGGCATTTGCCCGCAAAGGCGAAATCGCGTGTGACCCTTGACACCCGAGATCTAAACCGGTTTAGTCGAAGAGTGCCCCGCCCCACGATCAACGACGTCGCCAGCGCGGCGGGCGTGTCGAAGGGGGCCGTCTCGTTCGCGCTGAACGACCGGCCCGGGGTTGCCCCGCAGACTCGAAAGCGGATCCTCGCGGCCGCCGAGCAGCTGGGCTGGACCCCCAGCCCCCGGGCCAGGGCCCTGTCGGTCTCCCGTGCGCTGGCCGTCGGCCTGGTGGTGGCCCGGCCGCCCGACATCTTCCGGGCCGACGCGTTCTTCCCCTCGTTCATCTCCGGTCTCGAGACCGTGCTGTCACAGCACGGCCACGCGCTGCTGCTGATGATGGCCGAGCACGACGACGACACGACCTACCGCCGGCTCGCCCGCGAGGGCCGGGTCGACGGTGTCTTCGTCACCGACCTCCGTGTCGGGGACACCCGTCCGGCGCTGCTCGAGGAGCTCGGCCTGCCGAGCGTGGTCATCGGCCCGACCCTCGCGGACACCCCGACCCTCGGCGTGGACGACGCCCCGGGGATCCGGGCCGCCGTCGAGCACCTGATCGGCCTCGGGCACACCCGCATCGCGCACGTCTCTGGCCCCCGGTCGATGGTGCACGGCCGCTCCCGCCGTACGGCGTGGGTCGACGCACTCGCTGAGGCCGGGCTGCCCGAGGGGCCGAGCGTCGAGGCCGACTTCTCGGCCGAGTCCGGCGCCGCTGCGACCCGCACGCTCCTGGACCTGGCCGAGCCGCCGACCGCGATCGTCTACGCCAACGACCTGATGGCGATGGCCGGTCTCTCGCTGGCGGTCGCCCGAGGCGTCTCCGTGCCCGGCCAGCTGTCGGTGACCGGCTTCGACGACATGGAGATCTCGGCCCACCTCCAGCCCTCGCTGACCACGGTCAGCACCGACGTCGTGGCCTGGGGCCGCGCCGCCGCCACCCATCTCCTTGCGCTGATCCGCGCGCAGGAGCCGCCCTTCGCCGACCTGCCGCCCGCGCGGCTCGTGCTGCGCGGGTCGACCGGCCCGGTCCCCTCCGCTGATGAGAACGACTGAGCGTTTCGTCCCCCTCGGAAGAACCACCTGAATGGAGCATCGATGAGATCAAAGATCCTGACCGTGTCCGCCACCGTGCTGGCCCTCGGCCTGACCGCCGCCTGCGGGGGTGGGTCGGGCTCGAGCGATGCGCAGAGCGCGTCCGGCCCGATCAAGGTGTGGCTCTCGAACAACCCGGAGGAGATCGCCTGGGGCAAGGCGATGGTGGCCGACTGGAACAAGGCGAACCCGGACCAGAAGGTCACCGCGCAGGAGATCCCCGCCGGCAAGTCCTCCGAGGAGGTCATCGGCGCGGCCATCACCGCGGGCAACGCTCCGTGCCTGGTCTTCAACACCAGCCCGGCCGCAGTGCCGCAGTTCGAGAAGCAGGGCGGCCTGGTCGCCCTCGACGGCTTCTCGGGTGCCGCCGACTACATCAAGGCCCGGTCGGGTGACGCCGCCGACCAGTACGCCTCGCCGGACGGGAAGTTCTACCAGATCCCCTGGAAGCAGAACCCCGTGATGATCTTCTACAACAAGGACCTCTTCAAGAAGGCCGGCCTCGACCCAAACAAGCCCTCCCTGTCGACCTACGACGACTTCCTCGCGACCAGCAAGAAGATCGTTGACAGCGGCGCCGCCGGCGCGGCGATCGCGCCGGCACCCTCGAGCGAGTTCTTCCAGTCCTGGTTCGACTTCTACCCGCTCTACGCCGCGGAGTCCGGAGGCAAGCAGACCATCGAGGACGGCAAGGCCACGTTCGACGATGCGGCCGGCAAGGACGTCTGGAACTTCTGGGCCGACATGTACAAGAACGGCTACGCCCCCAAGGAGGCCTATAACGGTGACTCCTTCGGTGACAAGAAGTCGGCCATGGCGGTCGTCGGCCCGTGGGCCATCGCGGTCTACGGCGACAAGGTCAACTGGGGGGTCGCCCCGGTGCCCACCAAGACCGCCATGGACCCGAGCGAGATCAGCACCTTCAGCGATGCCAAGAACATCGGGCTCTACTCTGCGTGCAAGAACCAGAAGACCGCGTGGGACGTCCTGAAGTTCGCGACCAGCAAGGACCAGGACGGCAAGCTGCTGGAGAAGACCGGCCAGATGCCGATCCGCAGCGACCTGCCCACGACGTACGCCGACTACTTCAAGAGCCACCCGGAGTACCAGACGTTCGCCGACCAGGCCTCGCGGACCGTCGAGGTCCCGAACGTTCCGAACTCGGTGGAGATCTGGCAGGAGATCCGCGACAGCTACTCGTCGTCGGTCATCTTCGGCAAGGCTCCGGTCGCCGACGCGATCTCCAAGGCGGCGTCCAAGGCCGACGAGCTCGCCGGCAAGTCATGAGTCGAGCGTCCGAGAGGGTGCTCGGCCGGCAACCGCTGGGCATCCTCTTCGCCGCTCCCTACGCGATCTTCCTGGCGGCGATCTTCGCCTACCCGCTCGGGCTGGCGGTGTGGATCAGCTTCCACGACTACTTCTTCGCCGCTCCGGGTGCGCAAGTCGCGCGGCCCTTCGTGGGGTTCGAGAACTACGCGAGCGTCCTGAAGGACCCGGCCGTACGACGGTCGTTCCTGCACGTCGCCGAGTTCCTGGTGATCAACGTGCCGTTGACCGTGGTGCTCTCCCTGGTCCTGGCCACCGCCTTGAACTCGGTGGCCCGGTTCAAGACGTTCCTGCGGGTGTCGTACTACGTGCCCTACGTGACGGCGAGCGTGGCCCTGGTCGCGGTCTGGCTGTTCCTGTTCAGCCGGAACGGCATGGTCAACCAGATCCTCGGCCCGCTCGCGCCGTCGCCGTCGTGGCTGGTCAACGGCGCGATGGCGATGCCGATCATCGCGCTGTTCGTGACCTGGAAGCAGCTCGGCTTCTTCATCCTGCTCTACCTCGCCGCGCTGCAGAACGTCTCGAAGGACCTCTACGAGTCGGCCTCGGTCGACGGCGCGGGGCGCTACAAGTCGTTCATGAACGTGACGGTGCCGGGGGTGCGGTCGGCGACCACGCTGGTCGTCATCCTGGCCACCATCACCGGCGCGAACCTCTTCACCGAGCCCTACCTGCTGACCAATGGCGGTGGTCCCGACGGGGCCTCCACGTCGCCGGTGTTCGTGATGTACCAGAAGGGCATCGAGCAGGGGAACCCCGACACGGCCTCGGCCATCGGCGTGATCCTGGTGATCTGCGTGCTCGTCATCTCGCTCGTGAACCGCAAGATCCTGGAGCGTGACTGACATGGCCTCGACAAGCTCGACCACCCGGGGCCCGGGCTCGACCACCCGGAAGAGTTCGACCAGCCGGGACAGTACGACGCGGGCGCCGCGCAAGATCTGGAGCACGCTGGCCCTGTTCGCCGGCGCCCTGGTGTTCCTGTTCCCCTTCTACTACATGATCGTGGGCTCGCTCCAGCGCGAGCCGGACACGTCGCTCAAGGGTGCCTTCTCGTTCGGCAACCTGACGCTGCACAACTACGCGGAGATCAACTCCCGCGTGCACCTGCTGCAGTCGCTGCTCAACTCCGGCATCTTCACCGCCGGCGTGCTGATCGGCACGGTTCTGTTCGGCGTGCTCGCTGGCTACGCCCTGGCCCGGCTGCGCTTCCGCGGCCGGGGCACCCTGTTCGCGGTGATGCTGCTCGTCCAGATCATCCCGTTCCAGCTCCTGATCATCCCGATCTACGTGATGATCGTCCGCACCTACGGGCTGGCCGACTCCTACGCCGGGATGATCGTGCCGTTCCTGATCAACTCGACGGGCGTCTTCATCTTCCGGCAGTTCTTCCTGGCGCTGCCCGACGACCTGTTCTCGGCGGCCCAGCTCGACGGGGCCAGCGAGCTCCGGATCCTGTGGTCGGTGGCGCTCCCGCTCGTGCGCCCCGCCCTGCTGACCGTCGTGCTGATCACCTTCATCGGCCCGTGGAACGAGTTCCTCTGGCCGTTCCTGGTCACCAAGGACCAGAGCCTGCAGCCGCTGGCGGTCACGCTCGCGAACTACATCAGCAACATCGCCGGGCGGGCGACCAACCCGTTCGGCGCGATCCTCGCCGGTGCGGTCGTGCTCGCCGCGCCAGCGGTGGTTCTGTTCGTCGCGTTCCAGCGGAAGTTCGCGGCCTCGGACCTCAGCTCCGGGGTCAAGGGCTGACGTGCGCACCTACCTTCCCTTGGGCCTCGGCGTGGTCGGTGCCGGGCGTTTCGCGAGCTTCCTCGCCGAGGCTGTCGCGGACCTGCCGGACGTCGTCGTCCGGGTCACCACGGACCACGACCGGGAGGCCGCCGCCTTCCTGGCCAAGCAGCACGACGCGCGGGTGCTCGACACGGTCGAGGACCTGGTCGCCGACGAGGCGGTCGACGTCGTGGTGGTGGCGACGCCGCCCGCGTCGCACGCCGCGATCGCGACACTGGCCCTGCGCGCGGGACGCCACGTGTTCTGCGAGAAGCCGCTGGCGACCTCGCGCGACGACCTCACGGCGCTCGTCGCCGCAGCCGAGACCGGCCCCGGTGTGCTCGTCGTCGACCACGTGCTCCGGTTCAACCCGCTGCTCGCCGCCGTCGCGCGGCTCCAGGACGACATCCTCGGGCCGCCGCAGCGGTTCCTCTTCGAGAACGACGCCAGCGACGAGGACCTGGACGACGACCACTGGTTCTGGGACGCCGGGCACAGCGGCGGCATCTTCGTCGAGCACGGCGTGCACTTCTTCGACGCCGCTGCGATGCTGCTCGGCCGGCCGGCGACCGCCGTGCAGGCCACCGCGTCGCGCCGGACGGGCACCGGGCTGACCGACCTGGTCAGTGCCACCGTGCAGCACGGCGACGACGTCCTCGCGACCCACACCCACTCCTTCACCCACGCGCACCGGTGCGAGCGCCAGCTGATGCGGCTCGACCACGGCGCCGCCGAGACCCGCATGAACGGCTGGATCCCGGTCGACGCCGTCGTCGACCTGTGGACCGACGACGCCGGGGTCACGCTCTGCGAGGCGTTGCCCGGTCGCACCTCCGACCTGCTCGACGTCCCCGGGTTCCGCCTCGGCGGCGATTCGCGCGTCACCGTCGACGTACGCCGGGACGCGGGATCGCCCACGGCACGCGGACGCGGGCACGACCTGCAGGTGCCCCACCATGTCCGGATCCACCTCACCCTCGGGGGACCGGCGGCCAAGGCGGCCGTCTACGCCGAGAGCGTGCGCGCCGCGATGGCCGACCTGGTCCTCGCCGTCCGCACCGGCAGCACCCCTCGCTCCGGCATCGTCACCGGTGCCGCCGCGACCACCCTCGCCCTGGCCGCGACCCGCGCGTCCGAGCTCCAGCAGACCGTCCACCTCCCGGGAGACCCGTCATGAAACGCATCCACCTCGCCGTCGCGGCGACGATCACCGCGTCCGCCCTGCTCGTGAGCTCACCCCAGCTGGCCGAGGCGGGAGCGCCCTCGCCCCGCGCGGCCGCGAGCCAGGCCGCCCCGGCGCGGCTGACGAACCTCGCGCACCTGGACTACCTCGGTGACACCGTCACGCCCCCGACGCAGGCCAACCACACGACGTACCAGATCGCGGAGCGCCCGCAGCTCGGCACGCTGTGGACCTACGCCGACTCGCGTCCCGGTGGCACGTTCGCCCGCGTCGGCGGCGGCACCTACGACGCCGCCACGAACACCTGGGGCCAGGGCGCCTACAACGCCGACGACATGGCACGCGCCGCTGTCGTCTACGTCCGCGACTGGAAGCAGACCGGCTCCGCGCACAGTCGCGACGCGGCCTTCCAGATGCTGCGCGGCCTGACCTACCTGCAGACCGCGTCCGGCCCCAACGCCGGCAACGTCGTGCTCTGGATGCAGCCCGACGGCACCCTGAACCCCAGCGCCGAGCCCAAGGAGCTCCCGGACCCCAGCGACAGCGACGCGTCCTACTGGCTGGCCCGCACGGCGTGGGCGCTCGGTGAGGGCTACGCCGCGTTCAAGCAGGCCGACCCGGCGTTCGCCGGCTTCCTCGCCGACCGGATGCACCTCGCGGTCTCCGCGATCGACCGGCAGGTGCTTTCCAAGGACGGCCGGTTCCTCCAGGTCGACGAACGCCGTACGCCGGCCTGGCTGATCGCCCAGGGCGCCGACGCGTCCGCCGAGGCCGTGCTCGGTCTCGCGGCCTTCGTCCGCGCCGGCGGCTCCGGCTCGGCCCGGCACACGATGGCCCGTCTCGCTGACGGCATCTCCCGGCTCTCCGGCGGCGACGCCCGGGCCTGGCCCTTCGGCGGCGTGCTGCCGTGGGCGCTGTCCCGGTCGGACTGGCACGCCTGGTCCTCCCAGATGCCGGCCGCCCTGGCGGAGGCGTCCGACGTCCTCGGTGACCGGTCGCTCGCTCGCACCGCGCAGCTCGACTCGTTCACCTTCGACCCGTGGATGCTGACCTCGGGCGGCCCGGACAACGGCCGGCTGCCGACCCGCACCGACGCCAACCAGATCGCTTACGGCGCCGACTCCCGCGTGCAGTCGCTGATCGCGACCGGCGGCGCGGGCCACCAGCTCGCCGGTGTCGTGGCGGCGTGGTTCTTCGGCGCCAACGCGTCCGGCGCGCCGACCTACGACCGGGCCACCGGTGTCACCTTCGACGGCGTGGCCCCCAATGGCACCGTCAACCACAACTCCGGCGCCGAGTCCACGATCCACGGACTGCTCACCATGCTGGCCCTCGACGCGCACCCCGGTGTCCGCCGGATCGCGCAGACCTCCACGATCCGCGACCGGGTCTCGCCGACCCTCGTCGAGGCCGAGACCGGCACCCTGACCGGCAACGCCTCCGTCGTGAAGCCCGCTTCGCTGTGGAGCGGTGAGTCGCTGCTCGGCGGCACCGGCTACGCGTCCCTGCGCAACGGCAGCACCGCCACGTTCGACCTCGGCCGGCACCCGGAGGCGCTGCTGATGCCGGTCGTCGACCTGCAGCACGGCACCACCGGCACGACCACGTTCACCGGCTCGGGGCGCCGCCTCGGCGTCGTGCGCGCCGGAGACATCGGTCCCTCCGGCGACTCCGCCGGCCCCGGCGCTCTGCTCCCCGTCACCTTGCCCACCACGCTGTCCTCACGGACCCGCACCGTTACGGCGACCACCACCGGCGACGAGACCCGTCTCGACGCGCTGATGGTGCAGCCGCTCGTCACCCGGCTCGTCCTGGGCGGCAACGGCCACGGCACGGCCCTGCTGCGCTCGGCGGCGACCACCACCCAGCACACCCACGTCGCCGTGCCCGGCTCCGGCCGGGCCACGATCCGCTCCTACGACGGCCACGGTCGCCTGCTCTCGACCAAGCACGTCAGTGCCCGCGCCGTACCCGTGCGGATCGTGCCCGGAGGGTTCGCCCTCGTCCGCCGCTGACGGCCCCCGAACGCACCTCGATTCCCCCGATGGAAAGCGAACCCATGACCCACCCGCACGCCGAGTTCCCCCTCGGACCCTTCACGCCGTACGCGGAGAACCCGATCCTGCGTCCGCAGGGCGACGGCTGGGAGTCGTCCAGCGTCTACAACCCGGCCGCGATCGTGAAGGACGGCAAGGTCGTGCTGCTCTACCGCGCGCACGCCGACGACATCATCAGCCACGTTGGGCTGGCCACCAGCGAGGACGGCATCCACTTCGAGCGACACCCGGAGCCGGTGCTCTCGCCGACCGAGCCCTACGAGGAGTTCGGCTGCGAGGACCCCCGGGTCACGGAGGTCGACGGGACCTACTACCTGACCTACTCCGCCTGGGACCGCACGCACGCCCAGCTCTGCCTGGCCACGTCGAAGGACCTGTTCACCTGGGAGAAGCACGGACCGCTGTTCGGTGACTTCAACACCTTCGAGCCCAAGGCCGACGGCATCCCCACGCCGTGGAGCAAGGCGGGCGGCATCCTCGCGACGCCCATCGACGGGAAGTACCTCATGTACTTCGGTGAGGGCTCGATCTACTACGCGTGGTCCGAGGACCTCATCCACTGGACGCCGTGCTCCAACGACGAGCCGATCATGGTGCCGACGCCTCCGGGCACGTTCGGGGAGTTCCTGGTCGAGGTCGGCCCGCAGCCGATCGTGACCAGCAGCGGGCTGATCCTGCTGCTGCACAACGCCGCGGTGAAGTACGACGACGGCACGGTGCGCTACACCTGTGGCCAGCTGCTCTTCGACCCGAAGCGGCCGACCGAGATCATGGCGCAGATGAGCTACCCGTGGCTCGAGCCGTCGACCTACGAGGACCAGCACGGCCTGGTCTCCAACGTGACGTTCGTCGAGGGTCTCGTGCACTACCAGGACACCTGGTTCGCCTACTACGGGCAGAGTGACTCGACGTTGGGCGTCGCGACGTACACGGTCGGCGACACCTACAGCAGCCTCTGATGTCCTGGCTGACCAACCCGGCGCACGCCCGCTGGCTCGAGTCCGAGGGGGACCGGCTGCTCGACTTCGGGCGGGCGTCGGTGCACCCCGAGGGCGGGTTCGCGTGGCTCTCGGACGACGGGACCCCGGAGCTCGACCGGCCCGTCGAGCTGTGGATCACCTGCCGGATGACGCACGTCTACGCGCTCGGGCACCTGATGGGGCGGCCGGACTGCGGTCACCTCGCCGACCACGGCGTCGCGGCCCTGCGCGGACGGTTCCGCGACCCGGTCAACGGCGGTTGGTACGCCAAGGTCGGTCCCGACGGTCCCACCGTCACGGACAAGACCGCCTACGAGCACGCGTTCGTGGTGCTGGCGGCCGCGAGTGCGACGGCGGCCGGCCGGGACGGCGGCCGCGAGCTGCTCGACGACGCCCTCGGAGTGCTGCTCGGGCACTTCTGGGACGACGAGCACGGGATGGTGCGCGAGCAGTGGGACGAGTCGTTCTCGACCCTCGACGGCTACCGCGGCGTCAACGCCAACATGCACACGGTCGAGGCGCTGCTCTCCGCCGCGGACGTGCTGGACGACGTGTCCCTCCGGGAGAAGGCGCAGCGGATCGTCACGCGGGTCGTGCACGACCTGGCCCGCGGCAACGGGTGGCGGATCCCGGAGCACTTCGACGACACCTGGACCCCGCAGTGGGACTACAACGTCGACGAGCCGGCGCACCCGTTCCGGCCCTTCGGCGCGACGATCGGACACTGGCTCGAGTGGGCCCGCCTGGCCCTGCACCTCCGGTCCGGGCTCGGCGACGTGGCCCCGGACTGGCTCCTCGACGACGCGCGGTCCCTGTTCGACGCGTCCGTCCGCGAGGGCTGGGCCGTCGACGGAGCGGACGGGTTCGTCTACACCGTGGACTGGTCGGGTGCGCCCGTCGTACGCGAGCGGATGCACTGGGTCGCGGCCGAAGGCACCGCCACGGCGGCGGCGTTGTTCGCGGCGACCGGCGACACGTCTTACGACGACTGGTACACCACCTGGTGGCAGCACGTCGCGGACCGCTTCATCGACCGCGAGCAGGGCTCGTGGCGCCACGAGCTGTCGCCGACCAACGAGCCCAGCAGCGTGACCTGGCAGGGGAAACCCGACACCTACCACGCGTTCCAGGCCACCCTGATCCCGCTGCTGCCGCTGTCACCGACGTTGGCCGCTGCGCTCCGCGACGGCCTGCTGCTCTGACCGATCCACGTCGGTTCAGCTCGGCCGCGGTTGGTTGACCTTGCCGGAAACCAGCTTCCCCTTGTGGACAACGTGATTCTGCGCTTCTTCTGGGCTGGAAGTGTCGGTGGGTGTTGTCCGCGGTCGCTGGACGCCGGCGTGCGGCGGACCGGGCGGAAGCGGACATCTTGGCGCTGGCGGTGCACCTGTTGGTCTCGCGGCGCCTCGCGCTGGCGCTCGGCTCCTCGACCAACGTGGTCAGTCGCGGCGGTCGTGGCCGGAGAGCGACCGGTTGAGCGAGAACAGCCGGCCGAGCACGGGCATCAGCACGATGTTCAGGCCGTGCAGGACACCGATGATCAGCAGGATGCCGCCGATCCGGGCGGTCTCCACCTGCAGCTGGTTGCCGGTGACGCGAGCGTCCCAGTCCGCACCCGCGGAGAAGTTCACGGTGAACAGGATGTAGGCCGTGAAGATCAGGTAGTAGACGATGTCGGTCAGCACGATGTAGCTCTTGCCCGTCTGCGGGTTGTCGTGGAACACGTCGGCGGCGTAGGCCCGTCCGAACCGCTTGATGAACGGGCCCAGCCACAGGGCGATGGCGACCAGCACCGCGTTCGTGAACAGCTCGAGGATCCACCAGTCCATGGCCAGGCTTCCGTTCTCTCGGGGGGTCAGGGTGAGCACGCAGACGGTGCCCAGGGCGAGCACGGCGGCGGCGCCGGCGACGTAGCTCCGCCGGGACCGCCGGCGAGCCCGGTCGTCCGCGACGCTGCCGGCGACCCGCGCGAACAGGTCCACGGACGGACGTGTGGTTGCGTCGTCGGTGAGCGCGTGCCGCAGCCGCTGCTCGATGCTCGTCATGTCTCGTCCTCCAGCTCGTGCGACATCCGTCTGAGCCCGCGGGCCAGGTGGGTCTTCACCGAGTTCGCGGAGAGTCCCAGCGTCCCGGCGATCTCCGCGACCGGCAGGTCCAGGTAGTAGCGCAGCACCAGGCAGTCCCGTTGCCTTCGCGGGAGCCGTCCGAGCGCGTCGACGACGGCGCGGCTCTCCGCGTGGTCGGTGGCCCGTTCCTCCGCAGAGGGCTCTGGCGGCGCCGCGGGCGGCCGGTGCCGCAGCGACACCAGGCCGCGCCGGTTGTGGTCGCGGGCCAGGTTGATGACGATCGCGCGCAGGTACGGCGCCGCGCGGTCGGGATCACGCAGCCGGTGCAGGCTGGCGCTCAGCTTGATGAAGGCCTCCTGCACCAGGTCCTCGGCGGCCGTCTGGTCGTCGACGAACCACCGGGCCATCTGGACCAGTCGGGCGGCCTCGTCCTGGAACAGGCGCAGCAGCAGGGCGTCGTCGTCCGCGCCGACGTCGCGCGCCGACGCGAGCCCCGCTACCGATTCGCCCATCGCTGCCATCACTTGTACGGACGCTCTCGCGGGGCTCCTCGGGTGACAGCCGACCCGAGAAATCTCTGCTGCTCCGCCTCGTCACCCGTGGCCCGCCGCCGTTGCGTCTTTCCTTACGACTACCCGACCAGCATGACCACCTGGAGGAGACATGAGAAGCATCGGAACCACGCTCGCCCCGGCCGTCGTCGCCGTCGCCCTCGCGGCCACCGTCACCACGGTCGGCGCGGACGCCCACGATGGCTCCCGCCACGACCACGACGCACGGCCGACCCTGCAGGTGACCAGCCTGCTCCGCGACCTGCAGCCCACGACAGCGCAGCCGTTCGACGGAGCCACCAGCCGGCTGCGGATGAGCGTCCGCGACCACAGCACCTCGTTCGAGCTGCGACTGTCCGGCCTCGACCCGTCGGCCGCCGGTCAGTCGTACGGCGCCCACCTGCACGTCGCCCGCTGCGTCGCAGGGGACGGTGCCGCCGCCGGACCGCACTACAACGTCGACGTGCTCGCCGGTGTGGTCCCGCCGAAGGTCGACCCGGCGACCGAGGTGTGGCTGGACTTCCGGATCCGTCGCGACGGCACGGCCCGTTCGCGGGCGTGGGTGCCTTTCGTCGTGCAACCGGGCGACCGGGCCGTCGTCGTCCACGCCGAGCCGACGTCACCGGCCGGCAGCGCCGGGGCCCGGCTGGCCTGCCTGCCCGCGGTGTGGTGATGCTGCCCTGGGCGTCCCGGGGCTTGCTGGTCGGTGCCACGTGGGGAGTGCTCGCGCGCGTCTGGATGCGGATGATCTCCACCGCGCCGGAGTTCTCCTGGACCGGCACGCTGATGGTCGTCGGGCTGGCGGCTGCCGCCGGGCTGGGGCTCGGCCTCGTGCGCGGTGCCCGCACGACCGGCCGCCGTCGCCGGTGGCGGCTGGCTGGTTTGCTCGCGGTCCCGGTCGCTTCGTTGGGGCAGGGCCTCGTGCTGGCTCCGGCGTTGTGGCTCGGCGGGGCGGCTGTCGCAGGGAGGGGGTTGCGGGTGCTGCGGTGGGTGGGCCTGGCGCTGGGCGCAGCGCCCGCCGCCCTGCTGTGGGTCACGTCGTCCGCACGCGACCGGGAGCTCGTCCCGGCGCCGACGTTCCTCGTCGGCTTCTGGCTCCTGGCCGCGGGCGTGGCCCTGGGCGGAGCCGAGGTGTTCCGCCCCTGGCCGCCGCGGGTGGGTCCCGGCGCCGCGGCCAAGGCGACCCGTTAGGTTCGCCGTTCCCGGGTCGGCACTCGACTAGTCCAGAAAGGTCCGACGCGCGGGTCCTGCGGCGTTGCGCGTCGGAATGGGCGTCAGCCGGGGGCACTCTGGGTGATGTACCCCGTCTTCCCCGAACGAAGGTGCAGCCCATGATCGAGAACAGCAGCCCCGACCCCTGGACAGGCAGCGACTACAACGCTCGCGTCGGCCTGTCCGAGGACATCGCCCGTGGCATCTTCGACGAGGACGCATACGACGCCTGGTCCGCCTGACCGCGAGTCGATCGGTGCCCCCGGCAGGATTCGAACCTGCGACGCACGGTTTAGGAAACCGACGCTCTATCCCCTGAGCTACGAGGGCGGGGTGCGGCACGTGTCGTGCCTGGGGAGCGAGGCTAGCGCAGCGCCGGTCGCCCGGAGAACGCCGCCCGGATCAGCGACGCGTTCTTGTCCGCGACGTAGGCGAGCAGCACCGACTGCGTCGCCGGGTCGATCGCCGCGTAGTCGGGTCCGACGTCCGGGACGTAGACCGTCGTGAGAGTGACCTGCGCCTTGCGTCGCGCGACGATCGACCACGACGAGCCCAGCGACGGTGCGACCCCGGTCGTCGTCACGGCGCCCGCCCAGCCGTCGTACCGGGTCAGGATCTTGTCGACCGGGATGTCGGGCGGGCTCGCGGTGGGACGGACGCCGAACGTCTGCGCGACCTTCGCGCCGGCCACGGCCGTGCAGCCGATCCCGCGGGCCATGAACTGCTTGACCCAGAGCTTCGCGGCCCGGGTCGTGGAGTAGACGGTGAGCGCCCGGTAGAGCTGTCGGTTGCCCTCGGCGGCGAAGCCGTCGGCGGTCGCGACGACCTGCCGGTCCGAGGCGTACGGCGTCCGGGCCCACGCCGAGCACGGGGGGAGTCGCCGGGGTCCCACCGAGACGGTGTCACCGGGCGCGGCGTACTTCGTCGAGGTGCGGTACGGCGCGTGCCCACCACTGTCGAGCGCACCCAGCACGACCCGGTTGAACTCGAGCGGAGCGGCGTACGCGCCCGCCTCGCCGCTGCTGCAGCCGGCCAGCGTGCCGACGGCGACCGTCGCCGCCAGCGTCACCGCGGCGAACCGCCGTCGTGCCGAGGTCGTGCGCATGCCGAGGTCCCCCTCCCGAAGCCGAGCCTCAACCGTACGGGGTGATCCTCAGGGGCCCAGGTAGCTCGTCGCGCGTCCTCCGGAGGACCCGGCGCACGACGAGTCCGAGGGTGCCCGCGACCAGGAACTCCTGCGGCAGCCGACGGGGCGACTCGGTCTGGATCCCGGCGTGGAAGCGATCGAAGCCGGCCGGAAACGGCGACCCACCGATGAACAGGTCCCAGGGCTTGTCGGAGTCGGGGAACGCCGCTCCGAGCATCCCCGCCACCGCCGTCGTACGGCGCTCGCGCGAGGTCGCACGCGCCACCAGCAGGAGGAGGCTGCCGCCGACGAGACCGTCGACCACCGCGATGTGCAGCACGTTGCGCAGTGGGCCGTCGCCCCAGTGCGGAACCGCGTCCATCGCGAAGTGTGAGGCGACGCCTACGGCGAACGCGGAGACCGGTCCGGGAACGACGTGGCCGACCACCGCACCGGCGAGGACGTGGTTGGTGATCAGCACGTGGTGAGACTACGGGGGCGGTCGGCAGGAGGCGTGTGGAAGGGTTGCGGCATGACGTCTGATGCCCGCCCGACCGACTGGTGGAAGTCAGCAGTCGTGTACCAGATCTATCCCCGATCGTTCATGGACAGCAACGGTGACGGGATCGGTGACATCCCCGGGATGACCTCGAAGCTCGACTACCTCGCCGAGCTGGGCGTCGACGTGATCTGGCTCTCGCCGGTCTACGCCTCGCCGATGGACGACAACGGCTACGACATCAGCGACTACGAGAGCGTCGACCCGATGTTCGGGTCGCTCACGGACCTCGACGACCTGATCGCGGGGGCGCACGAACGCGGCATCAAGCTGGTCATGGACCTCGTGGTCAACCACACCTCAGACGAGCACGTCTGGTTCCAGGAGTCGCGGGACCCCGAGTCGCCGAAGCGGGACTGGTACTGGTGGCGTCCCGGCCGCGACGGGGCCGAGCCGAACAACTGGGCCTCGGTGTTCTCCGGCTCCGCCTGGGAGCACGACGAGAAGAGCGGCGAGTTCTTCCTGCACGTCTTCAGCCGCAAGCAGCCCGACCTGAACTGGGAGAACCCCGAGGTTCGGCAGGCGGTCTACGCGATGATGCGCCGCTGGGTCGACCGAGGCGTCGACGGCTTCCGGATGGACGTCATCAACCTGATCTCCAAGGACCCGGCGCTGCCGGACGGCCCGGAGGTCCCCGGGAAGAAGTACGCCTCCAGCGAGAAGTCCGTCGCCAACGGCCCCCGGCTGCACGAGTTCCTGGCCGAGATGAACCGCGAGGTGGGACTCTCCGAGCGCCACCTGCTGACGGTGGGGGAGATGCCCGGCAGTAGCGTCGAGCTGGCCCGCGACGTCACCGACCCCGCCCGGGGTGAGCTCGACATGGTCTTCACCTTCGAGCACGTCGGCCTCGACGAGCAGCCCGGACGCGGCAAGTGGGCGCTGATGGACCTCGCCCTGCCGGTGCTGAAGAAGAACCTCGCCACCTGGCAGGGCGGCCTCGCCGAGGTGGGCTGGAACTCCCTCTACTTCGACAACCACGACCAGCCGCGCGCAGTGTCCCGTTTCGGCGACGACAGCCCGGAGCACCGGGTGGCCTCGGCCAAGACGCTCGGCACCGTGCTGCACCTGCACCGGGGCACGCCCTACGTCTACCAGGGCGAAGAGCTCGGCATGACGAACAGCTACTTCACCGCCATCGAGCAGTACCAGGACCTCGAGGCGGTCAACTGGTTCCGCGAGTCACTGGAGGCCGGCGGCGAGTCCTCCGACCTGCTGCGGTCGCTGGCCACCAAGGGCCGTGACAACGCCCGCACCCCGATGCACTGGGACGACTCGGAGCACGCCGGCTTCACGACCGGGATCCCGTGGCTGCCGGCCAACGCCAACAAGGACACCGTCAACGCCGCGTCGGCGGTGTCCGACCCGGACTCGGTGTTCCACCACTTCCGCCAGCTCATCGCGCTGCGGCACGAGCGGTCCGTGGTCGTCGACGGCCGCTTCGAGCTGCTGCTGCCCGAGGACGAGCAGGTGTGGGCGTTCACCCGGACCGCCGGTGACGACGTGCTGCTGGTGCTGGCCAACTGCTCGTCCACGTCTGCGACGGTCAGCCCGGACGACGTACCGGACGTGACGGGGGCGGAGCTGCTGCTGGGCACCCACGGCGCGGGCGGCGGTCTCGAGCTCGCTCCGTGGGAGTCCCGGATCTACGCCGTCTGACCGTCTCCTGGAGCGCCCGGGAGTGGGCCGGCGAGGTGCGGCGACGCGCCGCGCAGCAGGTCGTCGAACGAGTCCGCGCTCATCGGACGTGCGTAGAGGTAGCCCTGGGCCTGGTCGGCGCCCATCTCGCGGACCTGCTCGCCCTGGCGCGGGGTCTCCACGCCCTCGGCGACGACCAAGAGGTCCAGGACGTGCGCGAGCGTGGTGATCGCGCCGACGATCGCGCCGCCGCGGGAAGCACGCTCGATGTCGGCCACGAAGCTCTGGTCGATCTTGAGGATGTCGAGCGGGAGGCGGTGCAGGTAGCTCAAGGAGGAGTAGCCGGTCCCGAAGTCGTCGAGCGCGATCCTGATCCCGGTGCGCCGGAGCTGCTGGAGCACCAGCAGGGCTACCTCGCCGTCCTCGATCAGGATGTTCTCGGTGACCTCCAGGACCAGCGCCCGCGGATCGAGTCCGCTCGCGCCCACCACGGCCATCGTGTCCTCGACGAAGCCCGGCGCCATCAGCTGGTGGGCGGACACGTTGACCGCGAGGTCGACCGGCGAGGAGGGGTGGTCGTCGCGCCAGCGGGCGGCGTCGCGGCAGGCCCGGACGAGCACCCAGCGGCCCACCCGGCTCATCAGTCCGCTGCGCTCGGCGATGGCGATGATCGTGGTGGCCGGGACCGGGCCGTGCTCCGGGTGATGCCAGCGCACCAGCGCCTCGACCCCGCAGAGCAGCCCGTCCTCGCAGCGCACCAGCGGCTGATAGGCCACGTGCAGGTCGTCCCCGGCGCACGCGGCGGCGAGGTCCCGGCTCATCCGACCGGTCTCGCGGTGCTGCACCGCGTCGCGCAGGTCGACGATCTTGGAGCCGGCCCCGCCGCGCTTGGCGTCGTACATCGCGCTGTCCGCCTCGGCGATCAGCCGTTCCGAGACGTACTCGCCCGGACCCGCGAACGCGACACCCACGCTGGCGGTGATCCGGAGGTGCGAGTCGCCGGCCACGAACGGCGGCAGCATGGCCTGCTGGATGCGGTCGGTCAGCACCTGTACGTCGATCAGGTCGGCCAGGTCCTCGCAGAGCAGCACGAACTCGTCGCCGTACAGCCGGGCCAGGGTGTCGCCGGGGCGCACCACGCGGGTCAGCCGGCGGGCCACCTCACGCAGCAGCTCGTCGCCCGTCTGGTGGCCGTGGTTGTCGTTGACCAGCTTGAAGCGGTCGAGGTCGACGAACACCAGCGCGGCGTGTGCCCCCGACCGCTGCGAGCGCCGGCTGGCCTGCTCGATCCGGTCCTGGAGCAGCAGACGGTTGGGCAGGCCGGTCAGGGGGTCGTGCATGGCCAGGTGCCGGAGCCGGGCGGTGCTGGCGATGGCGTCCTCGCGGGACTGGGCGTTGAGCAGGTAGGCCGCGGCCACGTTCGCCAGCACCTGCGCCGCGGCCAGGTCGTCCTCGCCCAGCTCGCCCACGGTGTCCCGGTAGAGGTCGAGCGCGCCGAACCGGCCGTCCTGGTGGTGCAGCGGGAACGTGAACACCGCCGCGAGGCCCGCCGCGGTGGCGGCGGGTCCGAACTCGGGGAACCGCGTGTCGGTGGCGATGTCCGGTGAGGTGACCGCCTCCCCGGTCTCGTAGGCCAGCACGCAGGGACCCTGGCCCAGCTCGCTCTGCAGCCGCTCGAAGAGCCGCGCCGACTCGTCGGAGGCGGCGACGTAGCGCGGGCCGCTGCCCGGACCGCTGCCCGGGCCGATGAGGGTGACCCCGGCGGCGGTGACCGGCAGCACGGTCACGATGCGCTCGACGAGGTGGTCGAGGATCCCGGTGATCGGGAAGTCCGTGGCCAGCGTCAGCGCCAGCTCGCCCAGCACCGAGGAGAGAGTGCTCTGGTCGACCATGCTTCCGCCCGCCCCCAGCAGAGATGTGGCCTGCGCATGGTCCGGACAGGTGAGCCTGTGACTCTACGCGAGGCGTGGCGTCCTGGCCGGGATTGCCTACAGTGGTGAGCACCATGGACCTGCCCGCCCGCCCCGCTGCTGCGGTGACCCGCGCGGTGCTGTCGGTGCTCCTGCTCTGCGGTCTGCTGCTCATGCACGGCTTCGACCTGCACCGCACGACCTCGGCGGGGACGTCGCAGATGTCCGCGATGTCGGCTGCGGCTGCCTCCACGGACGACGGTCCCACCGTCCGACCTTCACCGGCCCACGGCATGGGTGCGATGAGCCTGTGCGTCGCTGTCCTCGCCGGTGCCGTCCTGCTCCTCCACGCCCTCCGTCGTACGACGGGCGGGGTGCCGACCCGGCCCCGGTGGGCCGCCCGGACTCTTCCACGACGAGGTCGAGACCGCGACCCGCCGCTGCTCACCCTCCTGTCGGTCCGTCGCTGCTGAGGAGGACACCCGGCCCAGACCTCTGGGCCGCAGGAGTCCGCCTGCCCTCACCAGCCCGCACGACCCGACGGAGAGAACCATGAACCGACTGAAGAACGCCCTGGCTGCGACCAGCGTCGCCGCCCTGCTGAGCGTGACCGCCTGCAGCGACGGGGCCGGCCACAACGACGCGGACGTCTCGTTCGCGACCGAGATGATCCCCCACCACGCCCAGGCCCTCGCGATGGCCGACCTGACCATCGGCCGAGACGGTCTCGACCCGCAGGTGGCCGACCTGGCCGAGCGGATCCGCGGCGAGCAGACGCCCGAGATCAACACCCTCACCGACTGGCTGACGTCGTGGGGCGAGAAGGCGCCCACGACCGGCTACGCGTCCGGTGACGGCCACACCCACTCCGACGAGGGGATGGGGATGGGCGAGCAGGTCGGTGGCGACGCCATGCCCGGGATGATGTCCGCCGACGACATGCGCCGGCTCCAGGACACCACGGACGACCAGGCGTTCGGGGACCTCTGGCTGCGGATGATGATCGAGCACCACCAGGGCGCGATCGACATGGCGCGCACCGAGCAGCAGGACGGCGAGAGCGCCGACGCACTGGCGCTCGCGCAGCGGATAGCCACGGCCCAGGACGGTGAGATCGACACCATGCGGAAACTGCTGGCCGGCTGACGGAAACCCGCCACGATTCGTGATATGACCGGGCCGTTTGGCATGATGAGAAGTTGCGTCATGCTGCAGGGGACCGTCCGGCCCAACGCTCGGACGAGCGGCTTGGTGCTCCCGTAGGCTGTGCGCTCGGACGAGCGCACGCGCATGCGCCGTCCGATGATCGAACGACTGACTACCCCTGGACTGTCTTTGTCTGAGCCGACTGCCCCGCAACACAAGGATCGGGTGCCCATCAAGCACCGCGTCCTCAAAGCCGTCGCCATCTCGGTGGCCGTGGTGCTCCTGGTCGTGCTCACCGGAGGATTCTTCGTCTACCGGCACCTCAACAACAACATCACCGGCATCGACATCACCAGCGCCCTGGGCACCGACCGCCCCACCCCCATCGCCAAGAAGCCCGGCATGCCGAACAAGCCGCTGAACATCCTGCTGCTCGGCTCCGACACCCGCGAGGGCCAGACCGGCCACATCGGCGGCGACACCCCGGGCCTGTCGGACACCACGATCCTGCTGCACATCTCCGCGGACCGGAAGCTGGCGTACGGCGTGAGCCTGCCCCGCGACGCGATGGTCGAGCGCCCCGAGTGCCAGCGCAAGGACGGCCAGGGCAGCGCACCGGCCGAGCTGAGCATGTTCAACGCGGCGTACGCCGTCGGTGGACCGGCCTGCACGGTCAAGACCGTCGAGAAGCTCACGAACGTGCGCATCGACCACTTCGTGGTCATCGACTTCAACGGCTTCCGCAAGATGGTCGACGCCCTCGGCGGCGTCGAGGTCTGCGTGCCCAAGGAGGTCAACGACACGACCGGGCACATCACGCTCCCGGCCGGCACCTACAACGTGAAGGGACAGCGGGCCCTGGACTACGTGCGGGTCCGTCACGACATCTCCGACAACGGCGACATCGGCCGGATGAAGCGCCAGCAGACCTTCCTCGCGTCGATGGCCAACAAGGTGGTCTCGGCCGGCACCCTGGCCAACCCGGTGCGGCTCGTGAAGTTCCTCGACGCCGCCACCAAGTCGCTGACCACCGACACGGGGCTCTCCAGCCTCAACAAGCTGGGCGGCCTGGCCAAGTCCCTCAAGGGCGTCGGCCTCGACCAGATCCAGTTCGTCACCGTGCCGTTCCAGGCCTACGAGCCCGACCCCAACCGGCTCCAGTGGGCGCCCGGTGCGGACCGGTTGTTCTACCGCATCCGCAACGACATGCCGATCAACAAGCGCTTCTCGGGTGACGTCACGACAGCGGCGGGCACGCCGTCGAGCTCCGCGAGCCCTGGTGGCACGCCGTCCGGCGGCTCGAGCCCCGGCTCCGACCCCTCCGCTGCTGCGGCCAAGGCCGCCGAGAACGGTCTCTGCGCCTAGCTGACCGGCACCGGGATCCCGGCGATTCCCTCGGGGGTGGCGTGTGTCTCGATGTACGCCGTCACCAGCGCGATGCCCTCCTCGATCACCCGCGGGTCGCCCAGGAGGGAGTCCTCGAACGCGATCTGGAACAGCCGGTCGCCGACCTCGATCGCCAGCTCGGCGTGCAGGCCGTCGGCGCCCTCTCGCGACATCCCGATCGAGCGAGCGATCTCGAAGAGGTCCCGGGCCATCCGCCGGTTGTGCGCGCGGACAAAGTCGAGCACGGCCTGGTTGGCGCGGCCACGGAACCAGATCATCACGAACGACGGACGCTGGTGGTAGACCTTCACGAACGCGCGCATCGTGGTCTCCACCAGGCTCCGCACGCTGATCGTCCGCAGGGTCGCCAGGTCTGCCGCGAGCTGGGCGTCCATCTCCGCGATGTCGCGCTCCACCAGGGCCAGCAGGACGGCTTCCTTGTCCGCGAAGTACTGGTAGAGCGAGGCGACCGGCAGTCCGGCCGCACTCGCGATGGCCCGGGTGGTGATCCCTTCCACGCCATGCTCGACGACGATCTCGCCGGACACCTCGAGGATGCGCTGCACGCGGTCGCGGCTGCGCACCTGCTGGGGGACTCGTCGTTCCATCGCCTCAGGCTAACCGGAGAGCCGCGCACCCGGGCGTTTTGAGAGGCCGGCCGGGGGTACACCGTGCCCGGGAGAAGGGGTGGTCGGGGTGAGCACGAGCAGGGCGGACGCGCGCGCCCAGGTGCGGGCGAACCTGCGCGACCCGGTGCGGTGGACCGAGGTCCTCCAGCTGCTCAAGACCGTCGTCGCGGCCGTGGTCGCCTGGATCCTGGCCGCGCAGGCGTTCTCCCTGCCGCAGGCGTTCCTGGCCCCGTGGGCGGCGCTGCTGGTCGTGCACGCGACCGTCTACCGGACGTTCTCGCGCGGTCTGCGACAGGTCACCGGGGCCGTGCTGGGGGTGGTGCTCGCCTGGCTGATCGGCAACTACGTGGGACTGTCCACCTTCGGCGTCTCGGTCCTCCTGGTCGTCGGCCTGGTCATCGGCAGCGTGCGCTGGTTCCGCGACGAGAGCACGGCCGTCGCCGCCACCGGACTGATCGTGCTCACCACCGGCTTCAGCACCCAGGACCAGATGCTGCTCGACCGGCTCTTCGACACCTCGATCGGGATCCTGGTCGGGCTGGCGGTCAACCTGGTCGTGTGGCCTCCGCTGCGGGACTACTCCGCCGCCCGAGCCATCGACGCCATCGACGACCTCGTGGGCGAGCTGCTGCGCGACATGGCCGACCGGCTGCGCGAGGCGACCTGCAGCCCCGCCGACGTCTCCGGGTGGGTCGACCGGACCCGGGACATCGACGGGGACCTCGACCAGGCCTGGGCCCTGCTGCGACAGGCCAAGGAGAGTGGTCGGCTCAACCCTCGCCGGGCCGCGCACACGGTGAAGAAGACCGATGTGTTCGAGGAGATCCTGCGCCGCAACGAGCAGGCCGTCGCCGAGCTGCGCAGCATGGCCCGCACCCTGGGACACAGCATCGACGACGTCATCGAGTGGGAGCCGGAGTTCCGCGACCGGTGGCTGGCGCTGCTCGCCGAGGCCGGCGAGGCGATCGGGGTCCCAGACTCCGCCCGGGTGATCCAGGTGCGCGCGGACCTCACGCACCTCGCCGAGGACCTCAGCAACAAGGACCTCTCCGTGCGGCACTGGCCGGAGTACGGCGCGCTGATCATGAACCTGCGCAACGTGGTCGCCTCGATGGACCGGGTCGCCGAGCAGAACCCGGTCGTGCTGCCGCGCTACGCGAAGCGGGACCGGCTCCTGCAGTCCCGGTCCGCGCGCTCCTAAGGGATGACGATCTGGTCCTTGGCCAGTGCCACGACCCCGGCGTCGCTGACCGTGAAGCCGCGCCGCCGGTCCTCCTCAACGTCGACACCGATCACCATGCCGTCGGGCACGATCACGTTCTTGTCCAGGATCGCGTTGCGCACGATCGCCCCGCGGCCGATGGTGACGTTGTCGAAGATGACGCTGCGCTCGACCTTGGCGCCCGCTCCGACGTACACGTTGCTGCCGATCACGGAGCTGTCCACGTTGGCGCCGGAGACGATCGACCCGCCGCACACGATGGTGTCGCGGGCGAAGGCGTTCTCGACGAACTTCGCCCCCGGCAGCTGCGGGTGAGAGGTGAAGATCGGCCAGTCGGTGTTGTACAGGTTGAAGATCGGCTCCACCGAGACCAGGTCGAGGTGCGCCTCGTGGTAGCTGTCGAGCGTCCCCACGTCGCGCCAGTAGTCGCGGTCCCGGTCGGTCGCGCCGGGCACGACGTTGTCCTTGAAGTCGTAGACCGCGGCCTGTTGCTGGGCCACCAGCATCGGGATGATGTCGCCGCCCATGTCGTGGCGCGAGCTCGGGTCGGCCGCGTCCTTCTCGAGGGCGTCGACGAGCACGTCGGCGGAGAAGACGTAGTTGCCCATGGAGGCGAACACCTCGTCGGGGGAGTCGGCGAGCCCGGGCGGGTCGGCCGGCTTCTCCATGAACTCCTCGATCGTCACCCCGTCGGCCGCGGCCTTGATCACGCCGAACTGGTAGGCGTCCTTGCGGGGCACGCGGATGCCGGCGACGGTGACGCCGGCGCCGGAGTCGACGTGCGCCTTGACCATCTGCGATGCGTCCATCCGGTAGACGTGGTCGGCGCCGAACACCACGATGATGTCGGGACGCGCGTCGTTGATCAGGTTCATCGACTGGTAGATCGCGTCGGCGCTGCCGAGGTACCACTGCGGGCCGCGACGCTGCTGGGCCGGCACCGGGGTGACGTAGTTGCCGAGCAGCGTCGACATCCGCCAGGTCACCGAGATGTGTCGGTCGAGCGAGTGCGACTTGTACTGCGTGAGCACCGCGCACTGCAGGTAGCCGGCGTTGACCAGGTTGGACAGCGCGAAGTCGATCAGCCGGTAGCTGCCGCCGAACGGCACCGCCGGCTTGGCCCGGTCCAGCGTCAACGGCATCAAGCGCTTGCCCTCGCCGCCCGCGAGGACGATTCCCAGCACCTTCGGCATGTCCAGCTCCGTCCCTCGGTTCGCCACCGGTGGGTGAACCGGTGCACGAGCCGACCCTAGGGCCTGGGTCGCCACGGGGACTAGATTGCGCCCATGCGCGCAGCGATCCTGACCCGAGAGTTCCCGCCCGACGTCTACGGCGGCGCCGGTGTGCACGTCGACTTCCTGGTGCGCGAGCTGCGCCGACTGATCGACGTCGACGTGCACTGCATGGGCGAGCCACGCGACGGTGCCACCGCGCACACCGAGAAGGAGGAGCGGCTCGCCGGCGCGAACCCGGCGCTGCAGGTGCTCTCCACCGACCTGGCGATGACCGCTGCGGTCGGCGCCCTCGGCACCGTCGACGTCGTGCACTCGCACACCTGGTACGCCAACATGGCCGGGCACTGGAGCAAGCTGCTCCACGACGTCCCGCACGTCGTCACCGCGCACAGCCTCGAGCCGCAACGGCCCTGGAAGGCCGAGCAGCTCGGTGGCGGCTACCGGATCAGCTCGTGGGCCGAGCGGACGGCCTACGAGTCGGCGGACGCCGTCGTCGCGGTCAGCAACGCCATGTTGGTCGACATCCTCTCGTCGTACCCGGCGCTGGATCCCGCGAGGCTGCACGTCGTCTACAACGGCATCGACACCGACTTCTACCGTCCCGACCCCGACACGTCCGTGCTCGAGCGGCTCGGCGTGGACCCGGCCCGGCCCTACGTCGCGTTCGTCGGCCGGATCACCCGGCAGAAGGGCGTGCCGCACCTGCTGCGCGCCGGACTCGCGTTCGACCCTGACCTGCAGGTGGTGCTTCTCGCCGGCGCCGCCGACACCCCCGAGCTGAAGACCGAGACCGACGGCCTGATCGCCGAGCTGCGGGCCGAGCGTGACGGCGTGTTCGTGGTCTCCGAGATGCTTCCGCGTGACGAGGTCCGCCAGGTGCTCACCGGGGCGCTGGCCTTCTTGTGCCCGTCGGTCTACGAGCCGTTGGGCATCGTGAACCTCGAGGCGATGGCCTGCGAGACGGCCGTGGTGGCCAGCAACGTGGGCGGGATCCCCGAGGTGGTCGTGGACGGCGAGACCGGCTTGATCGTGCCCTACGACGTCGACGACGCGGTCGGCTTCGAGGCCGGGATCGCGGAGGCGGTCAACCGGCTGGCGGCGGACCACGACCTGGCGGCGCGGTTCGGCCGCGCGGGTCGCGAGCGCGCGGTGTCGTCGTTCGCCTGGGACGCGATCGCCCAGCAGACGGTCGACCTGTACGCCTCGCTGGGTTGAGGCGGTCTGGACCGCCTTATCCTGCGCCACTGCCGTACGGGAGCGAATCGTCCGCTGAGCGGACGAGAGGTCCGGATATTTAACCGCAGCCTCGGGAGTCCGGGTTGCCGTTATCTCTTCGTTATCGGACACTGGGCCGGTCAGGGCGCTGCCCGCACCGTTCGACCAACGGCGGCGCCGACGCGGTCCGGGGGGACCACCACATGTCGCGAAGGGGCCTCAGTGAGGGTTGCTGTCACGGGTGCCACGGGGGTGATCGGCTCGGCGGTGGTCCCGCACCTCGTCGAGGCCGGCCACGACGTCGTCGGCCTGGCCCGGACGCCGGCGAAGGCTCGGGCCCTGCTCGACCAGGGCGCCACCCCCTGCTCGACCACCCTGCTCGACCACGACGGGCTCGTCGCGATGTTCGAGGGTGCCGACGCCGTCTGCAGCTTCGCCACCCACGTGCCGGTCGGGTTCACCGCGCTGCGGAGGGGGGCCTGGCGTGTCCACGACCGGCTCCGCACGGACGGCGTACGCCGGGTCGTGGCGGCCGCCCGGGACGCCCGGGTGCGTCGCGTCGTGCAGGAGAGCGTCTCGTTCCTCTACGCCGACCAGGGCGACGCCTGGGTCCGGGAGGACTCCCCGCTCGAGATCACCCGCGCCACCGAGCCCGCCTCGGTGGGGGAGTCGCACGTGCAGGACTACGTGTGCGAGTCACGGGCCGGGGTGGTGCTGCGTCTCGGCACGATCATCGGGGACGACCCGATGACCCGCTTCCAGGTCCGGTCCGTCCGGCACGGCCATCCGATCGGCCTAGGCTCGCCCGAAGGCTGGGCGCACGTCGTGCACACCGACGACCTAGGACCCGCCGTGGCTTCCGCCCTCACCGCGCCGAGCGGCGTCTACAACGTCGGCGCCGAGCCGGTCCGCCGGTTCGAGCTGGTCGCGGGCTTCGCCGCGTTCGCCGGCCGCGAGAGCATCGACTTCATGGGCCCCCTCATGCGCCGCGTCGGCGGCGTCCGTCTCGAGCCGCTCGCCCGCTCGCTGCGGGTCAGCTCCGAGCATCTCACCGCCTCGACCGGCTGGAGCCCGGTGCGGGCGAAGTTCGACTCCACCTGGTTCGAGGCCCTGCATCCCAGCGGGTCGCTGCGATGACGACCGAGCCCGAGCGCGAGGACGCCGTGACCGCGGCCGAGCGGCGTCGTCGCCGGGCCGAGGTGTTCGGCGACGTGCTGCCGGACAGCACCAGCGACGAGCGCGGCGACGGCTGGAGCGAGCGCGAGCCGGCCGAGGGCAGCGACGAGTGGCTCCGCCGTCAGGTCCCCCCGCACCACGGCTGACCTCGGCTAGTGGCTCGGCTCCTCGACCACGCGCGGGCGGAACAGCACCGCGGTCACGACCGTCAGCCAGACGACCGCGAACGCCAGCGCGGCCAGCACGTCGGTGAGGTGGTGGGCTCCCTGGTACATCCGGGCGGTCAGCGTGAACACCGGGACCAGGCCCAGCCCCAGCACCGCCCGCGGCGCGCGGGTGTACGCCGTCATCAGGAGCACCACCGTCCAGACCACGGCCGTGGACGTCATCGTGTGGCCGGACGGGAAGCTGTGGTCCGGGACGAGCCCCTTGTCCAGGATCTCGACCGGCGGCCGGTCCCGCGGGTCGAGGTGGGTGGCGACGAGGTAGACGCCGAGCAGGCCGACGTACGCCACGGTGACGAAGACCAGCGGCAGCCAGGTCCGCCGCCAGCGGGAGAACACGACGCCGAGCAGCAGCAGGGCGATGATGCCCGCAAGCGTGTCGCCGAGGAAGGTGCCGACCTCGGCCACGGTGTCGAGGGTCGGCGTGCGCCGGTCCGCGAACCAGCGGGCCAGGTCGTCGTCGGTGCGGCCGACCGAGGAGGCCAGCGGGCCGGTCAGCAGCCGGCCGACGCCGACCACCACGGCGCACAGCAGGAGCCAGGTGCCCGCGAGCTGGGCCGCGGTCCTGCGGTTCGACGTGGAGCCGTGGTCGGGAGTCATGCCCGTCAGTGTCACGGACGCTCAGCTGAGTCCGCCGCCACCCTCGACGTTCGTGGTGCCGGGACGACCGGCGAGCAGGTCGCGGATCTCGGTGAGCAGCGCGATGTCCGGGGACGGGGGAGCCGCCTCCTCGCCCCTGGCCATCCGCTCCTGAAGCTTGTTGTAGGGCGTGACGACGAAGAAGTAGACGACGGCAGCGACGATCAGGAACGCGATGACCGCGTTGACGAAGGTGCCGACGTTGACGTCCGCGATCGTCACCGCCGAGAAGTCCGGCTGGCCGCCGATCTTGCCGATGAAGCCCAGCAGCACCCCGGTGAACGTCGTGACGACCAGGGCGAACGCGCCGCCGATGATGAACGCGACGGCCAGCTCGACCAGGTTGCCGCGCATGATGAAGTCCTTGAAACCCTTGAGCATGGGACTCTTCCCTCCGTTGGACAGGTGGACCGACCGGGAGCACGTTAGCGGGTGAGCACCACCGAGAGGAACGCCGAGACCGACGCCTGGGCCACTGCCTCGGCGCCGCCGTCCGGGATCCCTAGCACCACCAGGGCGCCGTTGGTCAGTCCCGGCGACTCGACTCCGGGCCGCGGGATCGCGAGCACCGGGACGTCGCGACCGACCGCCCGGGCGGACGTCTCGCCCTGCGGATCGGCGGCCAGCAGGTCGACCCGGTCACCGACGCGGAGCAGGCGTACGGCGCCGGGGTCGCCGATCCGGACCGGGACCGCGACGAGCCCCGGGTAGCCCTCGAGCAGCGACCGGGTGACCAGCCGGGCGTCGGTGAGCGGCTCACCCGAACGCAACGGGCCCGCCGTCGTACGCCCGACCGCGGATGTCTCGCCCAGAACGCCCGCGGGCACGCTCGCGGGGTCGAAGGGCGTGCGGGCCAGGTCGCCGGGACGGACCACCACTCCGGCGGGCAGGTCGCGGGCCGCGGTCAGCACCAGCGTGCGTGCGGGCGGGGCAGCGGACCCGGACTGCAGGGCGGCGGCCACGGCGACGGCCGCGCACAGCGCGGCGATCGGCCGGCGGCGGGCCAGGACCGAGCGGCGCAGACGACGCAGGCGGCGCAGGCGACTGAAGGAGGCACGGGGCATCTGTCCAGGCTAGGAAGATCCGCCGGCCGGCGTCGGCGGTCGTCCACAGGCTCCCGGTCGCTAGCAAGTCGGGAGCGGGTCAGGCGGCGCTGGTCGATCCGCTGCTGCTGGAGGAGTCCGACTTCTTCTCACTCTTCGCGGGCGTCGAGTCGGACTTCTTCTCCGACGAGCCCGACTTCTTCTCGCCCGACGACGAGTCCGACGAGCCCGACGTGGACTCCGACTTCGAGTCGGACGTGGACTCGGACTTGGACTCGGACGAGGAGGAGATCGAGGACGAGTCGGCCTTGCGGCTGTCGTTGCGGTAGAAGCCGGACCCCTTGAACACCACGCCGACGGCGTTGAACACCTTGCGCAGCCGGCCCTCGCACTCGGGGCAGACGGTCAGCGTGTCGTCGCTGAAGCTCTGGACCTGCTCGAAGGCGTGACCGCACTCGGTGCAGGCGTACTGGTAGGTGGGCACGGGTCCTCCACGGATGCTCAAGACGGGGTCCCTGGTCGTGACCCGGCCTGGACGCGGCCTGGCACTCCGGGGACTCGACTGCCAAGTATCCCGACGCGACGGCGATTCACAAACTTCCTGGGCCGCCAGGCAGAATGACCGCCGTGCCCGACTCCGCCGCCCCGACCTCGTCCGGCTCGATCCGGGCCTGGCCGCGGTGGGGCCGCTGGAGCGTGTACGGCACCGCCGGGGTCGCCCTGCTGCTGGTGATCGCCCTGGCCGTCGGGGTCGTCGTGGTCCGGCAGTCCTTCCCGCAGACCGACGGCGA
>JBDSMW010000154.1:0-5861 GCA_039915665.1 Nocardioidaceae bacterium | reverse complement strand
TGCCGTGGCACCCGCTCGACCTCCCGTGGGACGACGCACCCGGCTGGGACGGCATCCCCTGGGACCGCGAGGCGCGTCCGTCGCTGGACGAGGTCATCGCCGTACGTCGCAAGCGCCAGGCCATGGTCCGTGACGTGATCACCGCCCTGACCCCCGAGCAGCTCGACGAGACCGTCACCCGGACCGAGCCGGGGTGGCCGCAGCTCGAGGACTTCGCCCTGGCGCAGTGCCTGTTCATCGTGGTCAACGAGGAGTGGCACCACCGGCTCTACGCCGAGCGAGACCTGGACGCACTCACCGCTTCGACGAAGACCGAGAACTGACATGGACATCGTGCTCATCGCCGGCATGTGGCTCGACGCGACGGCCTGGCAGGACGTGGTCCCGGAGCTGGAGAGGCTCGGCCACCGACCAGTGGCCCTGACGTTGCCCGGCCAGGGAGACGGCGACACCGCTGCGACCTACGCCGACCAGGTCGCTGCCGTCACGGCGGCCGTGGACGCCGCCGACGGCCCGGCCCTCGTCGTGGGTCACTCGGCCGCGTGCGCCCTCGCCTGGGTCGCAGCCGACGCCCGACCCGACAAGGTGGCGCGCGTGGCGCTGATCGGCGGCATGCCGAACGCTGACGGTGAGACGTACTTCGGCGCCTTCGAGCCGGTCGAGGGCGTGGTGCCGTTCCCGGGCTGGGAGCCCTTCGAGGGCCCCGACTCCGACGACATGTCGCCCGAGGTCAAAGCGGCGGTGGCCCAGGGAGCGATCGCGGTTCCGGCCACGATCACCCACGCCGTCGTGCACCTCGGCGACGTCCGTCGCTACCAGGTGCCCGTGACGATGGTCTGCCCGGAGTTCACCCCCGACCAGGCCAAGGAGTGGGTCGCGGCCGGCGACATTCCCGAGCTGGCGAGGGCGAAGCGGGTCGACTACGTCGACATCGATTCAGGCCACTGGCCGATGTACACGAAGCCGGTCGAGCTTGCACGCATCCTCGCGAACTGCGCTGGGGCTTGAGCCCGTCTGCGGACGGGCCAGCGGGTGACGGCCTGGACGGGCCGGGCTAGCCTCCCGGGCGCTCGACGACGAGGTAGCCGCGCTCGCTCGGATGCTCGCCGGGACCGGGCAGACGCTCGGGCCGGGCCACCTGGTCGAGCCCTGCGCCCGCCAGCCGCGCCAGCTCGTGGTCCGGGGACAGGAACCGGAAGGTGAGGTCGATGTCGTGGTCCCACCACTCGTCCATCCGGCGCTCGCTCCCGGTGGCGTTCTCGGCGTCGCGGGTGTGGAACGCGACCACCGCCCGGCCGCCGTGGCGTAGCACCCGCGCCACCTCGGCGTACGCCGCGCCGCGGCCGCCGGGGTGCCCGCGGCCCCGCGCGTGCCGGGCCATCCGGTGCGACAGGTCGACGGCCACGACGCGCGCGCAGAGTCCGCGGAGGTGGGCCGCGACGTGCCCGGGTCCGCAGCCGACCTCGCGCAGGTAGCGGTCCGCCCGGTTCGGGCAAGACCACCCTGTCGCGCGCCCGGCTGGAAGTGGCCGATCCCTCCCGTGTCGCCCGGCGTGTCGGTGCGGGCAGGGGCCACAAACCGGCGAGGCCACAGGGAAGGGCCATCGAGCGCCTAGACGAACGCGCTCTCGCCCGTGATCGCGCGCCCGACGATCAGGGTGTTGATCTCCCGGGTGCCCTCGTAGGAGTAGATCGCCTCGGCGTCGGCGACGAACCGGCCGACGTGGTGCTCGAGCAGGATGCCGTTGCCGCCGAGCACCTCGCGTGCCCATCCGACGGTCTCGCGCATCCGGGCCGTGGTGAACGCCTTGGCCATCGAGGCGTGCTCGTCCTTGACCTGGCCGGCCTCCTGCAGCTGCGAGACGCGCACGCACATCGCGGTCGAGGCGACGACGTTGGAGAGCATCTTGACCAGCAGGTCCTGCACGAGCTGGAACCCGGCGATCGGCTGCCCGAACTGCTGGCGCTCGAGGGTGTAGCGCAGCGCGTGCTCGTAGGCGCCTCGTGCACAGCCGGTGGCCTGCCAGGCGACCCCCATCCGGGTCACCTTGAGCACCTTGGAGGTGTCGGCGAAGGAGTTCGCGTTCTGCAGGCGGTTGGCCTCGGGCACGCGTACGCCGGACAGGTGGATCTCCGCGTTCTGCACCACCCGCAGCGCGATCTTGTCCTGGGTCACGTCGAAGGTCATGCCGGCCGTGTCCTTCTCGACCACGAACCCCTTGACCTCGCCGTCAGCCTCGTCGCGGGCCCAGATGATCACCAGGTCGGCGAAGGAGGCGTTGCCGATCCACTTCTTCTCGCCGTCGAGCACCCACTCGTCGCCGTCGCGACGGGCGGTCGTCGAGAGCCCGCCGGCGATCCCCGAACCGGTGTCCGGCTCGGTCAGCCCGAAGGCGCCGATCAGCTCCATCCGGGCCATCGCGGGCAGCCAGCGCTCGCGCTGCTCGTCCGAGCCGCACAGGTTTATGGAGCCCATGGCCAGGCCGCCGTGCACGCCCATGAAGGTCTGCATCGAGGCGTCCACGCGGGCCATCTCCATCGCGACCATGCCGTCGAGCAGCGGGCCGCGGTCCGGGCAGCCCGGTCCGTCGTACTGAAGACCGGCGATGCCCAGCTCGGCCAGCCCGGGCACCAGCTCGTGAGGGAACTCGGCGCGGGTCCAGTAGCCGTTGATGACCGGCTCCACGTTGGTGACCATGAAGTCGTGCACCCGCTGCACCAGCTTGCGGTCCTCGTCGTCGAGGAGCAGACCGAAGCCGAGGAAGTCGGAGTCGGGGGTGCTGGACAGGTCCAGGGCGTCACTCATGCGAGGTCTCCGTGCGGTCGTCGAGGAAGCGGTCGATCAGCGGGGCGAGCTCGGCGCTCTCGGTCAGGATGCCCAGGTGCCCACCGTGGTAGACGTGCAGCTGGGCGTTCGGCACCAGTCGGGCGATCATCCGCGCGTTGACGGCGGGCACGATCGGGTCGTCGTCGCCGCCGAGCACCAGCGTGGGCTGCTTGAGCAGCGGCAGGAACGGCAGGCTCGACCAGCCGGTGGTGGCGAGCAGCTGGTAGTAGTAGCCGCGCTTCGGCCCGGACCGGGTCGTCGCGTGCAGCAGCCGGGCGCCGCGTTCCGGGTCGTCGCGCATGCTGCCGCCGTAGATCTCCGCGGCGATGCTGGCGGCGTACGCCGGGTCGCGGTGCCGACGTGGCGTCATCATCTTGGCCAGCACGTGCGCCCGGGCCGGCACCATCAGCGTTCCGGTGCCGGTCGCCACCAGGACGACCCGGCGGACGCGACGACGGGACTGCAGCGCGAGCTGCTGGGCGAGCGCGCCGCCCCAGGACAGGCCGAGGACGTCGAACTCGCGGTGCCCGAGCCGCGCCATCACCGCGGTCACCCAGGACGACAGCGCCGCCAGGGTGTACGGCGTCGGAGGGGGCGGCGAACCGCCGACCCCTGGCACGTCGAAGCGCACCAGCCCGCGGTCGGGGTCGAGGGCGTCGACGAACGGCTGGAGCGCCTCGAGGCTGGCCCCGATCCCGTTGCAGAGCAGGAGCGGTGGCTCGTCGGCGAGGCGACCGTGGGCCGGACGCTCGCTGACCCGGACCGTGACGCCGCGGACCGCCAGGGTGCGGAGCCGGTCGCGGCGCAGCACGGCGGCCGGTGTCTCAGCGGTCGAGGACATAGGTGCCCGGTGCGTCGCAGATCGGCTCGAACGCGGCCGACCCGAGGCGACGCGGCTTGTTGCGCTCCGGCCCGCTGCGATCGCCCAGCCAGCCGACGTAGTCGTCCCACCAGCTGCCCTTGACCTGCGAAGCGGCCGAGAGCCAGTCCTGGCCCTTGGCCGGGTTCCGGTCCGCGGTCTGGAAGCTGGCCTTGGGGTTGCCGGGCGGATTGACCATCGAGGCGATGTGGCCGCTAGTCGACAGCACGAACTTGGCGTTCCCGCCGAGCAGTTGGGTGGTCCGGTAGCAGGACTCCCACGAGCAAAGGTGGTCCGCGATGCCGGCGACGATGTAGGAGTCGGTGTCCACCTTTCCGAGGTCCAGGTCGCTCCCGAGCATCTGGGCACCGGCCGGACGGGTCAGGCCGTTGGAGATTGCCAGCTCCATGAAGTCGCGGTGCATGGCAGCCGTCATCCGGACCGGATCGGCGTTCCAGTAGAGGATGTCGAAGGCCTTGGGGGCGTGGCCGAGCAAGTAGTTGTTGACCCAGTAGTTCCAGATCAGGTCGTTGGGACGCAGCCAGGCGAACACCTCGGCGAGCGCGCGCCCGTCGAGGTAGCCCTTGTCCTGCGAGGCCTTCACGGAGGCCGCGGCCGCCTTGCGGGAGAGCAGCGCGCTCGGCAGTCCGGCCTGCTCCTGGTCGAGGACGGTGACGGCCAGGCTGAAGGCCGCGACCCGGCCGAGCTCGCCGATCGCGGCCAGGTGGGCCATCACCATCGAGCTGAGCATCCCGCCGGAGCAGATGCCGAACAGGGCCACCTGGTCGGCGCGAGCGATCTTCTGCGCGGCGTCCATCGCCTCGAGGATCGCCTGGCCGTAGCTGTCCACGCCCCAGCCGGCGTGCCGTGCATCGGGGTTGCGCCAGGAGATGCAGTAGACCTGCTGGCCGTTGGCCACCAGGTGCTCCACCAGGCTGCGCTGCTCGGCCAGGTCGATGACGTAGTACTTGTTGATCGTCGGCGGGACGATGAGCAGCGGGACCGTGCGGACCTTGGGCGTCTGGGGGGTGTACTGGATCAGCTCGAACATGTCGGTGCGGAGCACCACTGCTCCCGGGGTGACCGCGATGTCGGTGCCCACCTCGAACGCGTCGGGCTCGACCATCGAGGGCACCCGCGGCGCACTGGCGAAGTCGCGCACGAAGCGGCGGCCACCCTGGACGAGGTTGCCCCCGCCGGTGTCGACCACCCGCTTGAGGACCTTGGGGTTCAGGAACGGGTTGTTGCTCGGGGCGGAGGCCTCGACCAGGTTGTCGACGATGAAGCCGATCCGTTGGTCGTCACCCCAGTCGAGGTCGGCGTCCTCGACCAGCCCGCGGGCGGTCTGACCGACCGCGAGGTAGCCCTGCAACGTCCGGCGCAGGAAAGGGTTCTTGGCCCACGCCTCGTCGGCGAAGCGCCGGTCCTTCTCGTGCGGAGCGAGCTCGGAGCGGCCCACCCCCACGCGGGCCAGCTCGACGGCGAGGTCCTTGGTGCGACCCGCCACCTTGCTGGGCCGGCGGGCGAGGTGGGTGGTGAACCTGACACCGGACATGCCCGGGACGAAGCGTCGCAGCGGGCTACGGGCCGCGTCCCCGAGCAGCAGGTCAAGGGGGGTGACGGACTCGCTGGCGTCAGCGGGCTCGTCGGCCTCCCGCATCCGTTCGTCGGCCTCGACCGACGCTGACGTCTTCGCGGTGCTCACGCGTCCTCGCCGTCCGGGGCGCTGACCTCGCGGCGCAGGATCTTGCCGGTCGGGCCCTTGGGCAGCTCCTCCACGATCCAGAGGTGGCGGGGGTACTTGTAGGCGGCCAGCCGCTCCTTGGCGAACTCGCGCAGCTCGTCCTCGCTCACCTTCTTGCCGCTCTTGAGGGCAACCGCGGCGCCGACCTCCTCGCCGAGGTCGTCGTGCGGGATGCCGACGACCGCGACCTCGGCGACGTCCTCGTGCTCGTAGAGCGCCTCCTCGACCTCGCGCGGGTAGACGTTGTAGCCGCCCCGGATGATCAGGTCCTTCTTGCGGTCGACGATGAAGAAGTAGCCGTCCTTGTCCTGCTTGGCCATGTCGCCGGACAGGAACCAGCCGTCCTTGATGGCCTCGTCGGTCGCGTCGTCGCGGCCCCAGTAGCCCTTCATGACGTTCTCGCCCTTGATCGCGATCTCGCCGACCTCACCC
>JBDSMW010000148.1:0-10635 GCA_039915665.1 Nocardioidaceae bacterium | reverse complement strand
TGGTGGACCGCGCCCTCGCCGAGGGTGACGAGGAGCTCGCCGACGCGGTCACCAGCGACTTCATCGCCGCGACCGCTCCGTGGGACCCGGTGATGGACCCCTTCGTCTCGGTGTGGCCCGTGCACCTCCGCGCCCAGGCCGCAGTCGAGACCGCTCGCTCCGACGACTCCTGACTAGAGTCCCGGCATGTCGTCCGACCTCGTACCCGGCTGCTTCAGCTGCGACCAGCAGTCCTCGACCACCCCGGCACCGCGTGAGGACGTGGTGCGGATCGGCCACTGGCGGGTGGTCCACGCGTTCAACAGCACCCTGCCCGGATGGCTCGTGCTCCTGCCTACCCGGCACATCGAGTCGTTCACGGACCTGACACCCGAGGCGGCCGACGAGCTCGGCGGACTGGTCCGGCGCCTCGGCCTCGCACTCGCAGCGGTGACCGGCTGCGTGAAGACCTACCTCATGCAGTTCTCCGAGGCCGAAGGGTTCTCGCACCTGCACCTGCATCTGGTCCCTCGCCTGCCGGACCAGCCCGAGGAGCTCCGCGGTCCGAAGGTGTTCGGCTACCTCACCGACGATCAGGGCGCGTGGCTGCCCGGCACGGAGCTGGACGCCGTCGCGCTCGCCGTGCGGGCCGCGTTCGCCGACGCGCGCTGAGACCTTGCGCCTGGCGCGGTCAGCGGCCGGGCGTGACCAGGTGCGGCGTCCCCTGTGGGTCGGTCCACGCGTAGTCCCCGTCGGGGAGGCGTCGGTAGGTCCAGGCGGTGAAGGTCTTGAGGCGATGGTGTCGTCGGCAGAGGGGTGCGAGGTTCTCTGTTCGGGTCTGGCCCGGTGGACCACCACCACCGCCACCACCGCCGCCGCCGCCGCCGTCGTGGTCGGGTGAGACGTAGGGCGTGGTGTGGTCGAGGTCGCTGGACCGCGCGTCGACGGTGCAGGCGGGGAAGACGCAGTGCTGGTCGCGGAGGATGACGGTCTCCCGCATCCAGGGTGGTGGGTCGTGGTGGTTGACCGCATCGGTGCGGGCCAGGTCCAGGACCGGGCGGATTGTGACGGCGCCGACGCGACTGATCCAGTCCTTCAACAGGGCGAGGGTGGCGGGTCCGAGCGTCTCGACCCGGCCACCGGTCCCGGCGGCGAGGTCAGCGGCGTCGACGTGGAGGAACAGGGTGCCCTTCGAGCCGTTCAACCCGGCCGACGGTAAGGCTTCGCTCGGCGCTCCGTGGGCGAGGTCGAGGGCGCGTTGGGGGTGGGCGAGCATCCCGAGTGCGGTGGACTGCCGGACGTCGAGGGGCCGGTCGTCCCCGAGCCGGCCCAGGAGTCCGGCGAGGTCGCCGACCGTCGTCTGCAGGTCGAGGGCGTCCAGGGTGTCGAGACGGGCCGTGACGTCGGTGGTGGCGGTCGAGGCCCGGTGGTCGAACCACACCCCGCGTTCGTCCAGGGCGGCCTGCTCGATGCCGGCGGCCTGGTCGGGGTCGTGCTGCAGCATCGCCTCGTGGACCAGGTCACGCAGCCTGGGCAGGGTGAGGGTCCGGTTGCGGGCCGCGATCACCGCGAGGTGCCGGTCCACGAAGTCCACCGCGGCGGCCGAGAGGCGGGTGGTCTCGCTGGCGACGGCGCGGGCCTTCCAGGCCTGCAGCCGACCCTGCTGCACCAGGGACCAGAGCCGTGGCAGCCGGCGGCACAGCTCGACCGCTTCGGAGACCAGCCGCAACCCGGCGCCGTAGGACAGGCCGAGGGCCGCAGCCAAGGACTCGACCGCGTACTCACTCACCCCGGGGGTCCCGACCCCACCCAGCACCACATCGACCTCCGCATCGTCGACGACCGGGTGCAGGTCCACCCAGTGCACCGCCGCGGCCAGCAGCCGCGCCTCGGCCGCATCGGCGGTCCGACGCTGCTCCACCGCGAACGCCAGCACCCCCGCGGGCGCGAGGTCCCGCAGGTCGAAGGCGGCGTCGGTGGTGCTGGTCATGGAACCAACCTAGCGGCGACCACAGACAGTCCTGGTGCCGGTTTCGCGTTGTCCACAAGGGGAAAGTCGGATGCCGCTGCGGATGAGACCTTGGTCTTGTGCGGGTGGCGTCTCCGATGGTGTAGCCCCACAGTCGGGCGGCGGAGTGCTCGAACACGCAATTGCGATCCTGGTGACAGGTCGCTCGGTCAGCATCCAGACGGGGAACCGGTGGAGCGCTGCGACTTGCCCTCCGGCGGCGACAGGTTCATGTCCCGCCAGCCGTCGGGGTGTCGGCGAGGCGGACGAGCTCGTAGTCGAAGAGCTTGCTGCGCCGGGGTCTGTACGGTCTTCTGGTCGACGTCGGCGGCCATCGCGCCGGGGCTGGACCACTTCGCGCGGCCGGTGGTTGCAGATCCTCTCCCTGGTGCTTGGAGGCACCGAAGCCGGTTGTGGCTGCCATGAGCGGGCTCGGTCTCGACAGCTGTATGAAAGCCCGGCCCAGACTCGCTCGGAGAGCGTTTAGGCTTCCGGTGTGGGTTTGAGGATGACCATTTCGACTGCACTCGATTGGAACGACTGGGTCGACCGATGGCGCTACATCCGCAGCACCGACGCGGCGTTGACCCAGACCTACAAACACGGCACGACCGATGCGGACCACCACTGGGACGAGACGATGTTCCGGCGGTGGCAGGGGATGCTCATCGATCTCTTGTCGTTGAGAGACCTGCTGGTTTCACAAGGCTTGGCGAAACATCACGTTCTCGACCAACCGCCGTGGAGCGGGACGGCGCCCAAGGTCGTTCGATACGGCTTTTCCGTTCTGACGGATACGGGCGACCGTCGAGTCGTCATCGACATCGACCATCCAGCCGGTTCGGACGGCGTAAAAATCGGCCACATGGCGGTGGAGCAGTGGGCCGACCTGCTCCAGGTTGACCTGGGCCTGGTCGTACTGCGCACATGATCTGCGGCCGGGTGGCGTGGCCAGGGACTTCGACACGGGCACGGCTGGCGCCTCGCCCGGGCTCAACCAACGGAGAGAGTGGGCAGCCAGGCGAGGATCTCGGCGGCGATGGCGTCGGGCTGGTCCTCGGGCAGGAAGTGCGTGCCGGGACCGACGGAGCGGACGGTGACGGCCGAGGCGTGCCGGCGGACCCAGTCGAGCTGGGCCTCCCCCACGACGGCTCCGGGCTCGCCGTGCAGCAGCAGGGTCGGCACCCCGCCGGACGCGAGCAAGGCCTGGTTGGCGCGCACCACGGCGTCGACGTCCGCCGGCTCGCCACCGATCGGGATCTGCTGCACCCACTGCCAGATCGGGAACCGGTCCTCCTCGCGCGGGTACGGCGCCAGGTAGGCGGAACGATCCTCGTCGGACAACCGGTGCGTGATGCCACCGGGCAGCACCTGCTCGAGGAAGAAGTTGTCCCGCATCACGATCTGCTCGCCGAGCCCCGGTGTGCGCAGCCGCCCGAACAGGTCGCGGAAGCCGTCGTCCGTGTCGTCCCACGACTCGATCGGCACCAGGTGGCCCTCGCAGAGCACCAGCGCGAAGACGCGGTCCGGGTGTCGCGCGGCGTGGTCGAGGGCCAGCACCGCGCCCCAGTCGTGGCCGACCAGGACGACCTCGCCGTCGGGGACGAGGGCGTCGAGGAACCCGGTCAGGTGGGCCGCGTGGTCGGCGAAGGTGTAGGCCAGGTCGGGCTTCCCCGAAGCACCCATCCCGACCAGGTCCAGGGCGAGGCAACGACCCAGCGGGACGAGCTGCGGCTGGACGTGCCGCCAGAGGTACGACGACGTGGGGTTGCCGTGCAACAGCACGATCGTGCGCGGGCCGGTGCCGGACTCGACGTACGCCAGCTCGGAGCCGAGGACCTGCACCCGCCCGGGCGTCACGACGGTCGCGGCGCGCGGGCCAGCTGGCGGGACTGCACGACCAGCCGGTCGGTGGAGTCCCAGACCTCGGCGTCCTCCTCGAGGAACCCGCCGGCGACGTTGCGGGTGGACGCCGCGACCCGCAGCCAGCCCGGCGCGGGATTGGCGCGCACGTGCACGGTGAGCTCCAGCGTCGGGGTCCAGCCCAGCTCGCCGAGGTCGAAGGTGACCGGCGGTAGCGCGTCGCAGGCGAGCAGAAGCAGGAGCGGGTCGGGCTCGCGGTGGTCGGCCATCCGCAGCCAGCCCTGGATCCGGCCCTCGCCGGACGGCGTGCCGAGCGCCCACCCGACGTACGCCGGGTCGAGGCGCAGGTCGAGACGCTCCAGCAGGCCGGCATGCTGCAGGAAACCGGGCGGCGCGTCCGCGGCCGACACGCACTGGTCCGGCGGCGGCAGGTCGGGCGGCGTGGCCGTCGTGCGCACGTCGTCGCTCAACGCGTCCAGGTCGCCGTACGTCGCGAGGGCCCGGATCCGCTCCACCTCACCCGAGCCGTCGTCCTGCACGAGAGAGGTCATCGCCGTCGACATGCTCCGGCCGGCCCGCAGCACGTCGGTGCGTACGACGGCCGGGCCCGGACGGGAGGCGGAGAGGTAGTAGGCACTGATCGAGACGGGGTCGCGGTGACCGCCCGGGAGACCCGAGAACGTCGACCGGACCGCATTGGCCATCGTCGCGAGCAGGATCCCGCCGTTCACGCCGGCGCCGATCTGCCAGCCGTCCCCCAGCTCGACGTCGTAGGTCGTGGGGTCGTCGGGGCGCGGGGAGACCGCGATGGCCTGGTCGAGCTCGGTGGTCACCCGCCGAGGCTACCGGCGGGTCGGCGCCGTCAGTTGCCGGCGGCGCGCTGGGCGGGGATGCCGGCGCGCTCCGCCACCACGTGCACGGTGACGTAGTGACCGGTCTCGCTCGGACGTGAGGCCGCCTCGAACTCGACGTACCCGTCCAGGGTGCGCATCCCGTGCGACTCCCAGAAGGGGTAGCGGACCTTGTCGGACCAGATCTCCTCTAGCCGCCGGGCGACGTCCCGCTCGGTGTAGAACGGCCGGAACTGGCACAGCGCGATGACGAGCTGGTCGGGGTCGTCGGTGTGCTCGACCTCGACGACCTCGAACACGCCGCTGCTCATCAGCATCGCCCGCAGGTTGGTCTCCACGGTGGTCAGCTGCTGACCGCGGCCCGGGCTGGCGTTTCCCTGGATGGCGGTGCGCACCCGGTGGTACATGAGCAGGTCCATGAGCCGATGGTGGGCGATGCGGCCGCCGTCAGACAGCGAGACGCGGGTAAAGAACCGCTCGCATAACCCGACGAAACCGACTATATCTCCGATATCGCTAGTAAAACTTCCCCGTCAGCCCTCAAGTCAGCCGCCCAGCGGGTTGATCTCCGCCTTGGTGCCGAACGCGAAGAACAGCAGGTCGGTCATCTCGAACGTGGTGTCGTTGCGCCCGAGCGAGGGCCTGAAGTCCGGGTTGCGGACGATCGAGAAGCGGCTGCCCTCCATGGCCCGGTGGAACGTCTCGGCCACGATCCGCGCACCGACCCCCTTGAGCTTCCCACCGTTCAGCTCGGCCTCGCGCAGGATGTAGAACCACAGCGGCGTCTTGGCGACGAGGGCGTCCTTCTCCGCCGCCGTCAGGTGGTCGAGCTTGGCGCCACCGTTGCCGGTGAGGATCTGGGCCCGGGTCAGCGCGGTGACGGTGACGCCCTTGCTCTTCAGCCGGGTGACCATCTGCTGGCCGCTGGCGAGCTTGACCATGTTGGCCCGGACCAGGTTGCGGAAGGCCAGGTTGCGCCGCAGGTCACCGTCGGGGATCGACGGGTCTCCCCCGAACGAGCCCAGCGGCAGGTCCGCGAGCGGGTCGGTGAGCCGGCTGTCGATGCGCATCGCCTGGTTGACGTTGCTGCCCGGCGCCGCGAGCCCGGACCGTCCGCCGGCCGGGAAGTCGTACATCCGCCGCCAGTCCGCGATCCAGTTGCTCGGCAGCCGGATGTCGCCGAACAGGTCACCGCTGGTCCCGGAGAACGCGAACAGGAAGTCCAGCGTCCCTGCGTTGCCGGGGAAGCGCCGGTTCCAGTTGTACGACGAGCGGATCATGCTGTGCCCGAGACGGAAGGCCGCGACCGAGAACTCGATCGGCATGGTCGGGATCGACGTCGGCACGGCGTCGGGCTCCACGAGCTTGCGACCTCCTGCGAACACGTCGTCGAGGACCGCGGGGGCGCAGATCCGCGGCAGGTAGTCGTGCCGGACCAGCCACTGGTAGTGCAGCGTCACGCGCTTGCGGGCGCGGGTGAACTTCTCCGCCGGCGGGACCGAGGCGGGCAGCTTGTCGACGACCTTGTTGTGGAAGTGGATCATCGCCAGGTGCGTCTGGGCGACGACCAGGTTCTCGTCGTTGCGGAGGTCCGGGATGTTCGCCTTGCGCTTGGCCGCCTTGTTCGCACCGGCGCCCACCCGGGGCAGGTCGTGCCCCACCTTGGCGCCGTCCGGCGAGATCGCGATCGTCGTGCCGGTCTTGAGGTGCAGCCCGTCGGAGTAGAACTTGGCCGAGGCCGCGTCACCGGGACCGTTGCCGTAGAGCGAGTCCAGGTCGAGGCGCGGTGACCGGCCCTGCAGCATGTCGATCGGCCGGACGTCGTCACTGAACATCGCGTCGGTGCGGTCCATGGTCAGGTCGTGGTCAAGGAACTGACCGAGGTAGGTGTAGCCCGCGGGCACGTCCCCCACGCCGCCGCCCCCCACGACCATCGCCCGTGCGAGCTTCTTGGTGGCGGCCGCGCCCAGCGCCGTACCCTTGGGGCCGACGCGGGAGAACCGGAACGGCGGAGCCACGTCCGCGGCCAGCTGCTGTGGGGCTCCCGCCTTGGGCGTCTCGGACTCGGACACCGGGTCGGCGGCCTCGTCACCGGTGCGGCCGCCGACCTGCGTGGTCAGCAACCCCTCCCCCTCGATGAAGAAGCTCTCCGACCCGTGCTTCATGCGTGCTTCCGACATGCGTGTCCCCTCCGGTCACTGACGTCGCGAATGCTTGAGTACCTCGACAGGAGCGGGTGCGACCACTGCTGATACGTGCGCGAACAGACTGGCACCGAGAACCCGGTCAGGACCAGACGCACAGAACCGCCGAAGATGGGCATACGCTCCGAAATATGGCTGGCTCGCTGCTCGGAAACGCCGTACGTCGGATCGAGGACCCGGACCTGGTCCGCGGCCGTGGCACGTTCGTCGACAACATGAGACCCGACGGCGTGCTCTTCGCCGCCTTCGTCAGGACACCGTTCGCGCACGCGACGCTGACGGGTATCGACACCGCTGCGGCCCTCACCTCCCCCGGTGTCGTCGCGGTCTACACGGCGGCCGACCTGCAGCTGAAACCCGGCTTCCCGTTCTTCCCGACCAACCCGCTGTGCGCACGTCCGCCGTTGGCGGAGGGCAAGGTGCGCTTCGTCGGGGAGGCCGTCGCGGTCGTGATCGCGGAGACCAAGGCGCAGGCCGTCGACGCGACCGAGCTCGTCGACGTCGACTACGAGCCGCTCGACGTCGCGGCCGACATGGAGACGGCGGTCGGCCCCGGCGCGGCGCTCCAGTTCGACGACGTCGCCGGCAACGTCGCCGCCGGTGAGCGCACGGCCGAGCAGGACGCCCTGGCGGGTGCGGCCCACGTCGTCCGCGTGCGCATCGAGAACCAACGCCTCGCCGTCGCGCCGATGGAGGGCAACGCGCTGCTGGTGACACCCGGCGGGGCAGACCAGCCGCACGACCTGACGCTGCACATGGCCACCCAGATGCCGCACGTCGCCCGGTCGGCGATCGCGCGCATCTTCGGCCTGGAGGAGGAGCGGGTGCGGGTCGTCGCGCCTCACGTCGGCGGTGCCTTCGGCGGCAAGGCCGGCGTCCCGGCCGAGCACGTCGTACTGGTCGAGGCGGCCCGACGGCTGGACCGGCCGGTGTCCTGGGCGGAGAACCGCTCGGAGGCGATGCTGTCGATGCACGGCCGCGGGCAGGTGCAGTTCGTGGAGCTCGGCCTCGACGACGACGGCCGGATCACCGGGCTGCGCTGCCGGGTCCTCGGCGACTGCGGCGCCTACGCCGGGTTCGGTGGGATGCTGTCGATCGGCCCGACCCAGATGATGGCCACGGGGGTGTACGACGTGCCGCGGCTCGACTACTCCGCCGTCGCGGCGCTCACCAACACCGCACCGGTCGGTGCCTTCCGGGGCGCCGGACGTCCCGAGGCCGCGGCGATGCTCGAGCGGGTGATGGACCTCGCGGCCGACGAGCTCGGTCTCGACCCGGCCGAGATCCGGCGCCGCAACCTGATCGGTCGCGACGCCTTCCCGTTCACGGCACCGTCCGGGACGACGTACGACACCGGCGACTACGCCCTCGTCCTGGACGAGGCGCTGCGGATCGCGGACTACGACGCGCTGCTGGCCGAGCAGGCCGAGCGGCGCGCGAGCGGCGACGTGCGGCAGCTCGGCGTCGGGATCGCCTGCTACGTCGAGGTCACCGGCGGCGGCAGCGGCGAGCTCGGCGTCGTCGAGGTCTCCCGTGACGGTCGGGTGACCGTGCGGGCCGGCACCTCGTCGCACGGCCAGGGCCACGCCACCTCGTTCTCGATGATCGTGGCCGACAAGCTGGGCGTGCCGATGGAGTCGATCACCTTCGAGCAGTCGGACACGGCGATCGTGCCCCGGGGCCAGGGCACCGGCGGCTCGCGCTCGCTCCAGCTCGGCGGCAGCGCGGTCGACGGCGCCGCCGACCTCGTGCTCACCCGCGCCCGGGACATCGCGGCGTCCCTGCTCGAGGTCAGCGCCGACGACCTCGAGGTCACGGACGGCTCGTTCCAGGTCGCGGGCGTGCCGGGCGTGAGCGTCTCCTGGGCCGACGTCGCCGCCGCCGCCGAGGACGCGGGCGAGCCGCTGCGGGCCGACCACGACTTCGCGGCGCGGGGCGCGACGTTCCCGTTCGGCGCGCACGTCGCCGTGGTCGAGGTCGACACCGAGACCGGCCTGGTGACCCCGCGGCACCACTACGCCGTCGACGACTGCGGGCGCATCCTCAACCCGCTGCTGGTCTCCGGCCAGCAGATGGGCGGAGTCGCTCAGGGCGTCGCGCAGGCGCTCTGGGAGGAGATGGTCTACGACGCCGATGGCCAGCCGATCACGTCGACCTTCGTGGACTACGCGATGCCGGCCGCGACGGAGATTCCTCCGATGACGCTGCTCAACACCGTCACCGAGACTCCCCTGAACCCGCTCGGCGCCAAGGGCATCGGCGAGTCCGCGACGGTCGGCTCCACGCCCGCGGTCCAGAACGCCGTCGTCGACGCGCTCAGCCACCTCGGCGTGCGGCACCTCGACATGCCGCTCAAGCCGGACCGGATCGTGGCGGCGCTGCGGGCCGCCGCCGCCGGGACCCTGCCGGACCCGTGGCGCGACCCTCCGGCGGCCTTCGACCACCTGCCCGTGAAGGGGGCGGGCGACCAAGAAGAGGTCGCCAACATCTGAGCAGCCCTTGTGTGGCGGTGGCCACAGTGGGTAGGTGGAGGATGACGCTCGAGACCACCCCGAAGGCAGCCCCGGAGGCGACCGTGACCAACCTGGCCCAGAACCTCACCACCACCGCCAAGAAGCACGGCGACCGTCCCGCGGTGAAGCTCGACGACTTCGTGCTCAGCTACGACCAGCTCCTCGACGGCGCCCGGCGGATCACGGCCCTGCTGAAGAGCAAGGGCGTGGGGCCCGGTGACCGGGTCGGTCTGGTGCTGCCCAACGTGCCGGCGTTCCCGGTGCTGTTCTACGGTGCGCTCGCGGCCGGCGCCGTCGTCGTACCCATGAACCCGCTGCTCAAGGCCCGCGAGGTGCAGTTCTACCTGGAGGACTCCGGGGCGTCGATCGTCTTCGCGTGGGAGGCGATGGCCGACGAGGCCGGCAAGGCCGCCGAGACCGTCGGCATCGAGTGCGTGCCCGTCGAGGCCGACGGGTTCCTGGAGCTGCTCGCCCAGCACGAGCCCGACGACGAGGTCGTGGAGCGCGACGGCGACGACACCGTGGTGCTGCTCTACACCTCCGGCACCACCGGCAAGCCCAAGGGCGCCGAGCTGACCCACGACAACATGACGACCAACGCCGCGACCAGCGCGGAGACCCTCATCGAGGTCACCTCCGAGGACGTCCTGATGGGCTGCCTGCCGCTGTTCCACTGCTTCGGCCTGACCTGCGGCCTGAACGCCGCCGTCACCGCCGGCGCCTGCCTGACGCTGATCCCGCGCTTCGACGCGAAGAAGGCGCTCGAGGTCGTCGGCCGTGACGACGTGACGATCTTCGAGGGCGTGCCGACGATGTACGCCGGGATGCTGCACGTCGAGGACGCGAAGTCCTACGACGTGTCCAGCCTGCGCACCTGCATCTCGGGCGGATCGGCCATGCCCGTCGAGGTGATGAAGAACTTCGAGGAGACGTTCGGCTGCATCGTCCTGGAGGGCTACGGCCTCTCGGAGACCTCGCCGGTGGCGTCGTTCAACCGGCCCGACATCGACCGCAAGCCCGGCTCCATCGGTGTGCCCGTCCGCGGCGTCGAGATGAAGCTCGTCGACGACGACGGCAAGGACGTCGCCGAGGGTGAGGTCGGCGAGATCGCGATCAAGGGCGAGAACGTCATGAAGGGCTACTGGGGCCGCGACGACGCGACCGACGAGGCCATCAAGGACGGCTGGTTCCTGTCCGGCGACATGGCCAAGCAGGAC